>CAZAWC010000007.1:0-39446 GCA_964488595.1 uncultured Staphylococcus sp.
TTCTGGAGCTGCTTTTCGAGCGACTCCATGTCGTTGTGCTTGTATTTGAGCTGCTGGCTGAACGAGAGACGGCGCCCCTCGATGATCGAGGCATGGTCCTGCTCGTCCCAGAGGATGTAGTCCTCACGGCCGGTGAGGGTCGACACCACTCCGAGGTTGACACCGAAGCCTGTGGAGTAGATCATGGCATCCTCCTTGCCCATATACTCGGCCAGCTTGTGCTCGAGCTCCTTGTGGAGGTCGAGTGTGCCGTTGAGGAAGGGGGAGCCTGCACAGCCGGTGCCATACTTGCGTGTGGCCTCGACGGCTGCCTCCTTGATGCGGGGGTCATTGACCAGACCCGTGTAACAGTTGGAGCCGAACATCAGCACCTTCTTGCCGTTGATGATGACTTCGGGGTCCTGTTCGCTTGAGATGGCACGGAAGTAGGGATATACACCGGCGGCTTTTGCCTCTTGGGGCGCGGTGTATTTGCTGAGTTTTTCTTGCAGTAAATTCATTGCTTTTTCCTTGTGCCCGTGTGACGGGTTGGTTGGTCAGTGAGGGATTTTTTATTTTTCAAGGCGCAAAGGTAATGATTTTTTCACGTTTTTAAACAATTAATGGGCGGGATAAATTGTTAATTATCCCAAACGAGGCTAAATATCGGCAATTTTGCTACCGGACCGCCTGTTTTGGGGGAAATTTGTTAACTTTGCACTCTGAATTACAAAAAAGCATCTGTTATGTCAACATCCGAGAGAGAGCCGCAGGCGGCTGTGAAACGCACCGTGCTGGACTATGACGATATAGTGGAGATGGCTCCGTTCCTGAAAGGGAAACGCCGACTGGTGGAGTGGGCCATGAAGGCTCTGGCCGTGGACAAGGTCAATGCCATCCACGACCACAACTTCGACACCCCGGGCCCGGCCTTCTGCCGCGGTCTGCTCAGCGATCTTGACATAAAGCTGCGCATCGACAACGAGGAGCTGCTCGACAATCTCCCCGAGGGGGCGTTTGTCACGGTGAGCAATCATCCCTTCGGTGCGCTCGACGGCATCACGCTCATCGACCTCATCGGCTCGCGACGCCCGGGATATAAGGTGATGGTCAATATGATACTCAATCACATCACCGCCATGCGCACCAACTTCATAGCCGTGGACCAGTCAGCATCTGCCGATCCCGCCAAGAGGGCCGTGTCGATGAAGGGGATCAAGGAGGCCATGATGCAGATCAGGCGCGGCGAGCCTGTGGGATTCTTCCCGGCCGGAGCCGTGGGCAACTACAACCGCCACCTCAAGTTCGAAGACCGCGAGTGGCAGCCCACGGTCATAAGGCTCATCCGCCAGTTTGGTGTGCCGGTGATACCGATCTATTTCCACGGGCTCAACAGTCTGTGGTTCCGCATCCTCGGTGTCATCAGCTGGCAGCTGCGCACGCTGCGCCTGCCGGCCGAGGTGTTCCGCCGCAAGGGGGACACGCTCCACATCTCGGTTGGCGACCTCATCACCCCCGAGGAGCTCAAAGCCCACTCGGCCACCGACGAGGAGCTGGGCCTGTGGCTGCGCGCCAAGACCTATGAGCTGGCCGCCCGCAAATGATTCATCGAACATCGCTCATATAGCTCACGGCTATGGTAACAGACAGCAGACTTTCATTGACACCCGACTATCCCGCGGAGGTGGAGCAGGCACGCCGCCGCTATGGCATCATAGGCAACTCGCCCGAACTCAACGAGGCTGTGATGCGTGCGGTGAAGGTGGCTCCCATCGACCTGTCGGTGCTCGTGACAGGCGAGAGCGGCACGGGCAAGGAGTTTTTCCCGAAGATAATCCACGGATTCTCGGCGCGCAAGCATGCCGGATATATCGCCGTCAACTGTGGCGCCATCCCGGAGGGTACGATTGACTCCGAGCTTTTCGGCCACGAGAAGGGGGCTTTCACGGGGGCTGTCAGCACCCGCAAGGGCTACTTTGAGGAGGCCGACGGAGGCACTATATTTCTCGACGAGGTGGCCGAGCTGCCGCTCACCACTCAGGCCCGCCTGCTGCGTGTGCTCGAGACGGGCGAGTTCATCAAGGTGGGCTCATCGACTGTGCAGAAGGCCAACGTGCGCATCGTGGCTGCCACCAATGTGGACATGGCCAAGGCGGTGGCCGAGGGGAAGTTTCGCGAAGACCTCTTCTATCGCCTCTCGACGGTGACCATCTCGGTGCCTCCGCTGCGCGAGCGCGGCACCGACATCATCCTGCTGGCCCGCAAGTTTGCCGCCGACTTTGCCGAGCATTACACCATGCCCCGCATCACATTTGACGACAGCGCCCGCGCCATGCTCATGGCCTATCGCTGGCCGGGCAATGTGCGCCAGCTCAAGAATGTGGTGGAGCAGGCAGCGCTCTTCCATGCCGGCGAGGAGATCGGTGCACAGACCCTGCGCGGCTATCTGCCCGTCACGGGTATGGAGCTCTCGGCACCCGCCGGGATGTCGGCCGCCTCGCATCATGACTATGACAGCGAGCGCGACATGCTGCTGGGCATGATATTCCGCCTGCAGCAGCAGATCGACGAGTTGCGCTCGTCGGGGGCGGTGGCCGTGGCGCCCGCGGCACACAGCGACTTTGTGGAGACGGCTCCGGGCGGCGTGACGCTGCCGGTGCGGTTCCAGCCCTTCAGCTCCCCCTTTCCCGCCGGGGCACAGCCGGCACAGGCCGTGGTCGATGTCACACCCTCGGCGTCGGTGGCTCCGGCCACTCTCGAGGAGACCGAGCGCGACACCATCATGCGTGCGCTCGAACGAAACGGCGGCCGCCGTAAGGCAACCGCCGCCGAACTCAATATCTCCGAGCGCACCCTCTATCGCAAGATCAAGGAGTACGGCATGGAGTGATCTGTAACCGGTCTCGTAAATCAGGAATTATAGTCTCAGCGTGAGGCGGGTCTGATGATGCGCGCACCCGTGATGGATGTGTTCTTGCGCAGATACTCGCCCAGCACGCGGGGCTCCTCCACCACGCGGCCCTCTCTTGACGAGGCGTGCAGCAGGTGAGGACCGTCATCTTTCATCACCACTATGCCCATATGGCTCACGTCGAGCCCCTGAGTCTTGGTGGTGAAGGCGAGTATGTCGCCGTTTCTGAGATTCTCACGCGCCCACTTGCCGCTGAGGGCCGAACTGCGTATGTAGGGGAAACGGTGTGAGCGATAGCCGATCTCGCAGTTTTTCATGCGCTCAAACTCTGCCGAGTCGGCGAGGGCCGGATATGCGTCGCGGTGCTTGGTCATGAAGTCGAGGGTCTTGACGGCATAGACCGCTCCGGGCATACGGCCGGTGGCCTCGCTGATGTTGCCGCGGTGGGTGTTGTCCACGATCCAGTCGCTGATGTAGTGCAGACGCGATGTGTAGCCGGCCACGATCCCCTGCCTGTAGCGGATGTTGCCGAGGTTGTAGACGAAGTCCTGCCACCCCTCGCGATGCTCGCGCAGGGTGAGCGCGGCGGCCAGCACAGTCTCGACAAACGTGGTGCAGTCGAGGCCGTCGAGATTGATGGTGAGCATCTCGGGCGTCTCCTCGAGCGTGCCGGCGGCATAAGGGGTGCCGATGAAACGGCGTCCGATGGCCACGATCATCTCTCCGTCGTCGGCCACAGGGGTGCGGCTCATCTCCGTGAGCAGAGAGGCGATGCGTGTGGTGTCGGCCTGCTCGTCGTGCCAGCGCACCTCGCCGGGCAGCACTGCGCCGGCCGTGAGATGACAGATGATGATGGCTGTGGCGACACACAGATAGTAGAACAGGGATTTCATGAGACGGGCTTAATAATAGACTATCTCGCGACGGTCGAGGGTATAACTGATGTGGGGGCGGCTGCCGGGCTGCTGGGTGGTCCACACGCTGAGGCGTTCGGTCCAGTTGCCGTGCAGGTCGTCCTGACGATAGAGGTTGAACACCGCCGTGTGTTCGCCGTCGATCTCGGGGTCGGTATACTGGCCCACGATGCGGCGGTCGTCGTCATAGACGGTGACGGCAAAGTCGGCCATGCCGGTAGACTTCACTACGTTGGGCGACACATGCTCGTAGGAGAGCGTGTCCTTGAGAAACCCTCCGTGCTGACGGTTGAGGTTGGGGCGGCGGTCCTCCCATCTCACTATGCGGCCATACTCGTCGCGTCGCAGCCTCTCGTCGCGCCGGGCCACATAGTTGCCGAGCGAGTCAAAGTAGGCCACGGTCACCGTGACGAGCGAGGCGGTGGTGTCGACCGCCACCGAGTCTGGGCCCGGGGTGGCCCGCCAGTAGGTGGTCTTGGTGACGCGCTTCACGCGGTGGCGCAGCTCGAACAGGCTCAGGTCCGAGCTTTCAAACACCCCGTCCTCACCGGGCGCCTGTGCGGGTGCCGATGACTCGGGGTTGTGGCCCGAACATGCGGCCAGCATGCACAGCAGCATGGCCGACAGAAGGACGGGGTGTCTCATAAGCTGGGGTAGTGTCAGTGTTGATTATCTAAACGTCGGTGTTATCAGAAGAAAAGTGTCTCCAGCGCATAGGTGGCGATACCGGCTATGTAGCCCACGAATGCGATCCATGTGAAGCGGCGCAGATACCAGCCGAAGCTGATCTTCTCGAGGCCCATCACCACGACGCCGGCTGCGGAGCCGATGATGAGCATGGAGCCGCCGACACCGGCACAGTAGGCGAGCAGCTGCCAGAAGAGGCCGTCGCAGGCAAAGTCGCCGGTAGCGGCGATGGGATACATGTCCATGCAGCCGGCCACGAGGGGAACGTTGTCGACGATGGAGGAGACGATACCGATGACACCGGTCACGAGATAGTGATTCTCGTGCGACACATCGTTGAGCCACTGGCCGAACGCTGTCAACACGCCGGTCTCCTGAAGGGTGGCCACGGCCAGAAGGATGCCGAGGAAGAAGAGGATGGTGGCCATGTCGATGCGCGACAGCAGGGTGGTCACCTTGAGGTTGGTGTTCTGGGCCATGAGGGCGCTGCGGTTGCAGCGGAACTCACTCACCATCCAGAGCACGCCGAGGGCGAGCAGGATGCCCATGAAGGGGGGCAGGCCGGTGAGCATGCGGAAGATGGGCACGAAGATGAGGCCGCCCACACCGATGCAGAGGATGAGGGTGCGGTCAGATGATGAGGTGACGCCGGGAGCCTCGGCCGGGGCGTCGGCCGACTTGAGCGAGCCTTTGAGATAGAGCTGGACGCAGAGGGCGGACACGACCACGGAGATGATCGAGGGGAGGATGAGCTGGCTGATGACACCGCCCGTGGAGATCATACCCTTGATCCAGAGCATGATGGTGGTGACGTCGCCGATGGGCGAGAAGGCACCGCCGGCATTGGCCGCGATGATGATGATGCCGCCATAGATCATGCGCACCTTGGGGTCGTCCACCAGCTTGCGGAGCACCATGATCATCACGATGGAGGTGGTGAGGTTGTCAAGGATGGCCGAAAGGATAAACGTCATGAATGTGATGCGCCACAGCAGGGTGCGCTTGCTGGTGGTGGCCAGTGCATCCTTGACGAAGTAGAAGCCTCCGTTGGCGTCGACGATCTCCACGATCGTCATGGCACCCATCAGGAAGAAAAGGATCTCGCATGTCTCGCCGAGGTGGTGGAGCAGACGCGACGATGTGTCCACGTCGTCGGGGGCGCCGCCGCAGGCATAGAGGGTCCAGCAGACCACACACATCAGCAGGGCCGGGACGGCCTTATTGATTTTCAGAACACTTTCCAAAGCTATACACAGATAGCCGAGGACAAAGAACAGGACTATTGCAGTTACCATTTTTAAGGGTTGATTTAGGATTGTTTTTTCATGGTCGTGGGGAGTGGGAGAGGGCGGCGCGTGCCGAAAACGTCTGCAAAGTTCGTAAATCTCGTTTAAACCACAAAATTTATGCAAAGAAATATTAATATAGGTGTATCGTCCCCTCCGCCACCTGCCCGGGCTCCGGGCGGCAAAGATGCTCACCGTCGGCCATCTGCTGGGCGGTGAGGGGGCGGAAATCGTCCGCGGATGGTACTTTTTTAACTTAATTATGCTAAAAATTTTGCAATGCGATTTTTTGTTTACATTTTTTTAGTATGTTTTGAAAATTAGTTTTTACCTTTGCCGCAGACTGAAAACCTTAAAGACTGCTGAAGCCAAATCGTATTTTTGCCAACAGGCTTTTCGTATCCGCCTTACCTTGCCATGAGTAAAATCATCACAGAGATCACGCCCCTTTCGGAGAAAGACTGCTTTTATCTGATAGACAGGTTCAAAGACCGGTTTACATATCCCGTGCACAGACATGAGGAGTATGAGCTCAACTTCGTGTCTAATTGTGCGGGTGCGCGCAGGGTTGTCGGCGATTCGGTGGAGGAGCTGACGGGCTATGATCTGGTGCTCGTGGGCCACGGGATAGAGCACGGGTGGGAGCAGTATAATTGTACAAATGACAAGATCCGCGAGATAACGATACAATTCTCTCACGACCTGTTTGGCGAGAACTTTCTGGCCAAGACACAGCTCTCCTCCATCCGCAACATGCTCCAGCGCAGCGCCACGGGCATAGCCTTCGGCACGGAGACCATCCTCAAGGTCTATAACCGTCTGGACCGCATCTCCCACACCGAGGCGGGGTTCTACAGGATGCTCGAGCTCTTTGCCTTGCTCTACGAGCTGGCCGAGAGCAACGACGGGCGCCAGCTGTCGTCGTCCTCATTCGGGTCACACCGCCCCACGGTGGACTCGCGCAGGGTGCTCAAGGTGCAGGAATATATCAACAGCCACTATCGCGAGGATGTGCGCCTCGCCGACCTCGCCGCCCTCGTGGGGATGACCCCGACGGCGTTCAGCCGGTTTTTCAAGCTGCGCACCGGGCGCTCCATCTCCGACTATCTCATCGACATCCGCCTCGGCCATGCCTCGCGCGCGCTGGTCGACTCCACCATGTCCGTCGCCGAGATATGCTATTCGTGTGGATTCAACAACATCTCCAACTTCAACCGCATATTCAAGAAGAAAAAGGGGAACAGCCCCAAGGTGTTCCGCGAAATATATCAACATCACAAGACCCTCGTATGAAATCATCAGTTCTCTCTCTCCTTGCCGTCGCCGCCATCGCCGTCACTGCCATGTGCGGGTGTCGCGGCGCAGCCTCGTCGGCCTCTGACGCCGCCGGTGCAGACACGGCCGGTGTCACCGCCGGTGTGGCTCCCCTCAGTGTCTCCGGCCGGGCTCTCGTCAACGCCGCCGGCGACACCGTCGTCCTCACCGGCCCCTCGCTGGGCTGGCACACCAACTGGGGACGATTCTACAACCCGTCGACTGTCAAGGCCCTCAAGGAAAAGTGGGGCGCCAACATCACGCGTGCAGCCATCGGCGCCCACCCCTCTGGCGACTGCGTGAGGGCCTATAGCGAAGACTCGGCCTATGCCGTCAACTCGGCCATCGCCGTCATCGACGCCGCCATAGCCAACGACATGTATGTGATATGCGACTGGCACTCACACGCCAACACGGCCGCCGATGCCAAGGAGTTTTTCGCCACCATATCATCGCGCTACGGCGACGACCCGCATATTATATATGAGATATGGAACGAGCCGCTCGACGTGGAGTGGAGCGAGATCAAGGAGTATGCCGCCGAGGTGGTGCCCGTGATCCGCGCCAATGCGCCCTCGTCGGTGGTCATCGTGGGCACTCCCCGGTGGGATCAGGAGATCGACCTCGCCGCGGCAGACCCCATCGACATGCCCAATCTGCTCTATGCCGTACACTTCTATGCCGGCACCCACAAGGAGTATCTCCGCGACAAGACCGAGGCCGCCATCGCCGCCGGCCTGCCGGTGATCATCTCGGAGTGTGGCTCGATGGAGGCATCGGGCGACGGGCCCATCGACCGCGAGTCGTGGCAGGCGTGGATCGACCTCGCCGACCGCCACAACCTGTCGGTGCTGATGTGGGACATAGCAGACAAGGACGAGACCTGCTCGATGCTGCGCCCCGACGCTCCCTCTGACGGTGAGGCTTGGACCGACGACAACTATAAGGACTGGGCCCGTCTGGCGATGGAGACCATCAAGGCGCGCAACACCGCCTCCACCCGTTAATTCCCCCCAGTAAGACCCAAGATATTGTCATAAAGATATGCCACGTCACTTCACTCTATTATCGCTCGTCGCCACCTGTGCCCTCGGAGCGCAGGGGCTCGAGCTGCCCGACCTGTTCAGCTCCAACGCCGTGCTCCAGCAGCAGGCCGATGCCCGCATCTGGGGCTGGACCGACCCCGGACGCACCGTCACGCTGACCGCCTCGTGGGACGGCGACAGGAAATATACCGCAAAGGCCGGTGCCGACGGCCGCTTTGACATAGCCGTGGCCACCCCTGCCGCCTCATACACCCCTCAGACCATAACCATCACTGACGGGACCGACACCGCCACGCTCGACAATCTGCTGATAGGCGAGGTGTGGTTTGCCTCGGGACAGAGCAATATGGAGATGCCCCTCCGTGGATTCGGCATACAGCCCATCGAGGGGGCCGCTCAGGCCATAGCATATGCCGGCAAATATCCGCATGTGCGGATGGCCACCGTCCCCAAACTCTCGGCCTACACGCCCCAGCGCACGGCGCCCGGCACATGGCGCGTGTCGTCGCCCAAGGAGGCGCCCGAGTTTTCGGCCCTCGCCTACTTCTTCGCCCTCTCCCTGTCGGATATCCTCGATGTGCCTGTCGGCATCATCACCTCGGCCTATGGTGGCGCCTCGGTCGAGGGGTGGACTCCGCGCGAGATCCTCGACACATATCCCGGCTATGACATGGCCCGCGAGGAGCACGACACCACCATCGACCCGTGGGCGCGCATCGGAGTGATGTATAACGCCATGCTCGCCCCTGTGGCCGGATATACGGTGAAGGGGTTCCTGTGGAATCAGGGCGAGTCAAACGTAGACCGCCCGCAGGAATATGCCTCGCACCAGCGCGACATGGTGGAGCGCTGGCGCAAGGACTGGGGCAACCCCGACCTGCCGTTCTACTTTGTGGAGATGCCCCCGTGGAGCTATTCCGACCCCGAGGCTGCTTGGGCGGCATACTTCCGCGAGGCGCAGCACGAGGCCGCACGCATCACGCCCCACTCCGGGATAGTCTGCACCTCAGACCTCATCCTCCCCTCCGAGGTGGAGGATGTGCATGCCTCGCGCAAGCAGCCGATCGGCGAGAGGCTCGCCTTCATGGCCGCCGCACGCACGTATGGCATCGAGGGTGTGCCCGACAGCTATCCCCGCTATGAATCCGTGTCGCTGGAGGGGGACAAGGCCGTGCTCACGTTCAGCAACCGCTATGGCGGTCTCAACCCCAATCTCGACCTCAAGGGGTTTGAGGTGGCCGGCGATGACCGCGTGTTTCATCCGGCCACGGCCACCGAAGACTGGAATACGTATAAGGTGACAGTCTCCTCGCCCGAGGTGGCAGACATCAAGGCCGTGCGCTACTGTTTCAAGAACTTTGCCCCCGGCACGCTGCACGACATGATGGGGATGCCGCTCATCCCCTTCCGCACCGACTCGTGGCCCATCGACACCGTAAATCAGAACAAATGAATATACGCTCACTGATAATCCCCGCCCTGCTTGCCGTCTCGGCCCTCGCCGGAGGGTGTGGATCCCATGACAGGGACAAAGCCACGGAGGAGACACCGCGATATGTCACCGTGCGCGACGGCAATTTCTATATCGGCGACTCGCTCTACCGCTACATAGGCGCCAACTTCTGGTATGGTGCCATCCTCGGCTCGGAGGGGAGGGGAGGCGACCGTGCGCGGCTGGCCCGCGAGCTCGACTCGCTGCAGGCCATCGGTGTCGACAACCTGCGCATCCTCGTGGGTGGCGACGGTCCCGAGGGGCTCGCCAGCCACATAGCCCCGACGCTGCAGACAGCCCCGGGGGTCTATAACGACACCCTCCTTGCCGGGCTCGACTATCTGCTCGACCAGCTCGAGCAGCGCGACATGAAGGCGGTGCTATATCTCAACAACGCGTGGGAGTGGAGCGGCGGCTATGCCACATATCTCGAGTGGGCCGGAGCGGGCGAGGCTGTCAATCCAGCCACGGCCGGCTATCCTGCCTATATGGACTATGCCTCGCAGTTCGTGCGCAACGACTCGGCCAAGGCTCTGGCCGCCGACCATGTGCGTGCCATCGTGACCCGCACCAACTCTCTGTCCGGGCGCCCTTATGCCGAGTCGCCCGCCATAATGTCGTGGCAGATAGCCAATGAGCCGCGCGCGTTTGCCGACGAGAGCAAGCCGCAGTTTGCCGCGTGGATCAAGGAGACAGCCGCCCTCATCAAGAGCCTTGACCCCAACCACCTCGTGTCGGTGGGCAGCGAAGGCTCGCACGGGTGTGAGAACGACCTCGGCCTGTGGGCCGACATCCACTCGACCCCCGACATCGACTACGGCACCATCCACATCTGGCCCTACAACTGGAGCTGGATCACGGACAGCACCGTGACCCGATCGCTGGACAGCGCCTGCATCAAGACCGGGGGATATATCGACCGCCACCTCGACGCGCTGCGCCACACCGGCAAGCCGCTCGTGGTGGAGGAGTTCGGCTATCCGCGCGACGGGATGGAGACCGCCCCCGGGTCGGCCGTCACGGCCCGCGACGGCTATTATGCCTACCTGTTCGGCCGCGTGGCTGCGGGCGACATAGCCGGTGTCAACTTCTGGGGATGGGCCGGCACCGCACAGGCCGCCCACCGCACTTGGGAGCCGGGCGACGACTATACCGGCGATCCCGCACAGGAGCCTCAGGGCCTCAATTCGGTCTTTGCCGCCGACACCTCGACGGTGGCTCTCATCCGTGCCGCCTCAGCCCGCTTGGCGAGCCGGGAGGGGGGCCGCGAGTGAAGATTCTGACAATAACCTGAAATAATGTTAAACAAGGATAAAAAAGTACCACTCTTTTTGCCGTCATTCACCTAATTTTGTGGGAGAGATTCTTCTCATCACCTTAAAAACCAATACCACTTATCGCATAATTGACACTAAGTTACCCTCTTGAAATCGAAAAAATCTTATCAATCTTTTTACCTTAAAACTGCAATATGAATAGTAAAATCTACGACCTTCGAGGCCTGCTGACGGCCCTCATGCTCTGCTTCGCGCTGAGTATGGCGGCACAGACCTCAGTGAAAGGTGTCGTGCAGGATAAGTCGGGCGAACCGCTTATCGGCGCGACAGTCCAAGAGAAGGGCAACACCACCAACGGCACATCGACCGGCATCGACGGCGATTTTGTCATCAAGGTGAAGTCGCCCAACGCCACCCTCATCGTGTCCTATGTGGGTATGACCCCGCAGGAAGTGGCCCTCAACGGCCGCAACAACATCACTGTCACCCTCGAGGACAACAGTGAGATGCTCGACGAGGTGGTGGTGGTGGGCTATGGCACCATGAAGAAGAGCGACCTTGCCGGTGCGTCGGCCTCGCTCAATGAAGACGCTCTCAAGGGCTCGATCATCACCAACATGGATCAGGCGCTTCAGGGTCGTGCCACGGGTGTCACCTCTATGGCTACCTCAGGCGCTCCCGGCGCAGCCTCGTCCATCCGCGTGCGCGGTCAGGCCACCATCAATGCCAACGCCGAGCCTCTCTATGTGATCGACGGTGTCATCGTACAGACTTCCGAGCAAGGTGGCGCGGGTCTCGGACTCGGCGACAAGCTGGGCAACGGACAGGCCTCGACCGTCTCGCCCCTCTCCACCATCAACCCCGCCGACATCGTGTCGATGGAGGTGCTCAAGGATGCCTCGGCCACCGCTATCTATGGTGCTCAGGGCGCCAACGGTGTAGTGCTCATCACCACCAAGCGCGGCAAGGCCGGACAGGCCCGCTTCACATATGACGGCATGGTGGCTTGGCAGCATCAGGGCAAGCGTCTCGACATGCTCAACCTCCGCGAGTATGCCGAGTATTACAACGACTTTGTCGACGCCGGATATATCTCCAACCCCAGCGAGCAGTATTCCGATCCCTCGATCCTCGGCGTGGGCACCAACTGGCAGGACGCCATGTTCCGCACGGCCTTCCAGCAGCAGCACACCGTGTCGGCTCAGGGTGGCACGGATGCAGTGCAGTATTTCGTGTCGGGCTCATTCATGGATCAGGACGGTACGATGATCGGCACCAACTTCCGCCGCTTCTCCGTGCGCTCCAACCTCGACGCCCAGCTCAAGAGCTGGCTCAAGCTCGGCATGAGCACCACCTACTCCAACACCAACGAGCGCCTGCAGCAGGCCGAGGGTGAGGCCGGTGTCATCACCTACTCGCTCACCTCGCTCCCCGACGTGCCCATCTATGATGTGGACGGCAACTATGCTTCGATCCTGCGCGAGGGTTACAACAACCCCAACCCCATCGCCATGGCCCTACTCCTCGACCGCAAGCTCAACCGCTCGAAGCTCACGGGCAACATCTTCCTTGAGGCTACCCCCATCAAGGGCCTCACATGGCACTCCGAGCTGGGCTATGACATGTCGTCGTCCATGGCCAAGACCTATGATCCCCGCATCGACCTCGGCAACTGGGTGCGCGACAACAATGAGGCGCGCCATCAGAAGAATTCCTCATGGTTCTGGCAGGTGAAGAACTATCTGACCTATGCCGGCGACTGGAACAAACTCTCCTACACCGCGATGGTCGGTCAGGAGTGCTGGGAGTCGTCATACAACTACACCTCCATCTATGCCACCGGCCTGCCGTCGGACAACGTGAAGAATCCCTCGCTCGGCGACTCCAAGACCTATCAGATAGGGTCGGGCTACGGCTCCTCGGCCATGGCATCGTTCTTCACCCGCGAGACCCTCAACTGGGACGGCCGCTACCTGCTCACCTACACATATCGTTATGACGGCTCGTCCAACTTCGGCCCCGACAACCGCTGGGCCGGATTCCACTCGGTGGCCGGCGCATGGCGCTTCTCCAACGAGAGCTTCCTCAAGGAGTATGCCCACATCATCAACAACGGTAAGCTGCGCCTCGGCTGGGGTCAGACCGGTAACGCCAACATCGGCGGTTACAAGTGGGGCTCGCCCATGTCGACCATGGACACCGACTTCGGCACATCCTATCGCCCGGCACAGATCGCCAACACCGGCATCAAGTGGGAGACTCAGGAACAGTGGAACCTCGGTCTCGACCTGAGCTTCCTCAACAACCGCATCAACTTTACCGCCGACGCCTATATCAAGACCTCAAAGGACATGCTCATGCAGCTCCAGCTCCCCTCCTATATGGGCACACAGGGCAACGGCTCGTCGGCCCTCGCCGCTCCCTACGGCAACTATGGCAAGATCGAGAACAAGGGTCTTGAGTTCGAGCTCCGCGTGCTCCCGTTCACCGGCGAGTTCGAGTGGGAGTCTGACTTCCAGATCTCGTTCAACCGCAACAAGCTCAAGGCTCTCTCCGGCACATCCAACGCTCAGATCGTGGGCTACGGCCAGTGGAGCGACGTGGTGTCAGTCTCCGAGGTGGGCAAGCCCCTCTACTCGTTCTACGGCTTCAAGACCGACGGCATCTATCAGGACTATGAGGACCTCCTCAACTCGCCCAAGACCGCACAGTATCCCGAGGATGGCAACTTCAACAAGTCCAACACCGTGTGGGTGGGCGACGTGAAGTATAAGGACATCTCGGGCCCCGAGGGTGTGCGCGACGGCGTCATCGACGACTATGACCGCACCGAGATAGGCAACCCCATGCCCGACTTCACATTCGGCTGGAACAACACCTTCCGCTGGAAAGGATTTGACCTCAACATCTTCCTCAACGGCTCGTATGGCAACGACGTGCTCAACTATCTGTCGCTCCGCCTCACCGACATGAAGAGCGTGTGGGTCAACCAGATGGATATGGTCAACGACCGCGCACGCCTCGTGCCCGTGGATCCCGACAAGGTCTATGCCGACGGCAGCCACTGGTATGACGACGTGACCAACGTGCGCGTGGCCAATCCCGATGCCAAGGTGCCCGCCGCCCGTCTCAACGACCCGGCCGACAACGACCGCGTCTCCGACCGCTATGTAGAGGACGGCTCATATATCCGCCTCAAGAACATCACCCTCGGCTACACATTCCCCAAGAAGTGGATCAGCCGTCTGCATCTCGAGAATGTGCGCGTGTATGCCAACTTCCAGAACCTCCACACATGGACCAAGTATAAGGGCTATGATCCCGAGGTGGGCTATAACACACAGGACTCGTCGGGCCACACCTATGGTCTCGACTACGGCCGCTATCCCTCGCCCGCCACTTACTCATTCGGTCTGAATTTCTCGTTCTAACCTCACAGTCCAATCATGAAAATCAAAAAATATATCACCCGCGCGGCACTCGCCGTGGCACTGGCTGCAACGTCCGTCTCGTGCGGTGACTTCCTCGACCGTCCCTCCGAGGACCAATACAACAACGATAACTTCTACGCCAACGACGCGCAGTGCTATCAGGGAGTCAACTATCTCTACAACTCCCCTTGGTATGACTTCCAGCGCGGATTCTTCAAGGTGGGCGAGGTGATGTCGGGCAACATGTATGTGGGCTCGTCACCCTATCTCACGTTCACCGTCAACGGTACGGACGATGACCTCCGCAACATGTCCTACTCGCTCTGGGCTGTCATCGGCCACGCCACTCAGGTGTATCAGAACGTGGGCAACTCCAACGGCCCCTCGCAGGCCGTGAAGAACGCCTGCATGGGCGAGTGTCTCACACTCAAGGCTCTGGCCTACTTCTTCCTCGTGCGCACATTCGGCGACGTGCCCATCATCCACGACAACTCGGCCGAGCTGGCCGGTGGCACCTACAACGAGAAGTATAAGGTGCAGAAGGATGATGTCTATGAATACATCTGCCTCACTCTCGAGAAGGCCATGGAGCTGCTTCCTCCCAAGGCCGATCCGGGCCGCATCGACTACTATTGCGCCGAGGGTCTCCTCGCCAAGGTCTACCTGACCCGTGCCGGTCTCGGCATGAACGGAAGCCGCAATCAGGACCATCTCGACGCTGCCGCACGCTATGCCAAGGATGTCATCGACAACTCGGGCCGCAAGCTCATGCCCAACTATGGCGACGTCTTCCGTCTGGCCAACAACAAGTGTGAGGAGAGCCTCATAGCATGGCGCTGGACTGTCAACGGCACACAGTGGACCCGTCAGAACACCCTCCAGAGCGACCTCGCTCCTCAGGGATTTGACGAGAACGGCGACTGCTGGGGCGGCTGGGGCGGCCCGTCGGTCGACCTTCAGGACGCATTCGGCGTGTCGGTGCTCGACGACCCCACGAGCCGCATCGACGTCGACACCCGCCGCAAGGAGTGTATGATGCTCCCGGGCGACTTCTATCCCTTCTTCTGGCAGGACAAGGGCGGATTTGACGTGCTCCGCTTCTGCTATGACGAGGAGTATGGCAAGGGTGGCCCCGGCGAGTGGCAGTGTGGCACGGGAGCCTACAACGTGAAGCATCTCTTCGGCAACAATCACGACCACGAGATCGGTGCCGGTGTCCCCGCCCAGCGTATGGCCAACGGCCTCGCCACCCACATCCTCCGTCTCTCGGACGTATATCTGATCTATGCCGAGGCTGTGCTCGGCAACAATGCGTCGACCTCCGATGCCTCGGCCCTGAAGGCCTTCAACGACGTGCGTTCGCGCGCCATCCCCACCGCTGCCCTCAAGACCTCGATCACGTTTGACGACGTGTGGAAGGAACGCCGCCTCGAGTTTGCCGGCGAGGGTGACCGCTGGTATGACTACGTGCGCCGCTCCTACTATGACATGCAGGCTTGCATCAACGAGATCACATCGCAGCGCCGCAACACCTACTGGAATCTCAACGCCCTCTACAAGTATTATTACAAGACCGGCCAGTGGGATCCCTCGCTCGCCGCTCAGGAGGAGGGTGCCGGCGAGGCTGTCTACGACAACCAGACCGCAGCCCCCAATGTCACCGCACAGTCGTTCGTCATTCCCTTCCCCAACGAGGATGTCGTCTTCAACAAGCATCTCATGGAGGATCCCATCCATGTCGACGTGCGCAGCGAGTTCACCTACTAAATCTCATCCTTGAATCCGTATCAAAACAATGAAAAAGATATTTGACAACAAGTGGCTGGCCGGTGCAGCCATCGTGGCCCTCGGCTTCATGTCGGTGGCGTGCGACGACGAGCCGGACAAGTTTGAGCCCACGAGTGGTACTCCGGTGGTGAAATATGTCCGCACCGTCAATCCCGAGACCAAAGATTCGCTCCTCACGGGGGCCTATCTCGACAATCAGATCTGCCTCGTGGGTGACAATCTCACCTCGATCCACGAGATATATTTCAACGACCAGAAGGCTGTCATCAACACCGCCCTGCTCACCGAGCACACCATGCTGGTGACCGTGCCCGGCACCATCCCCGAAAAGGTGTCCAACAAGATCTTCATGCACAATCTGGCCGGCGTGGTGACGGAGTATGACTTCAAGGTGCTGGTGCCCGCTCCGTCGGTGCGCTCGGTGTCGTGCGAGTATGCCCTCCCCGGCTCGGTGGCCACTATCTATGGCGACTATTTCATCGACGAGGAGTCGGTGCCCCTCAAGATCTACTTTGCCGGCAACGTCGAGGTGCCGCGCGAGAACATCAAGAGCATCACCAAGAATGCCATCTCGTTTGTGGTGCCCGACAACTGGACCGAGGGCTATATGACGGTGACCTCGATCTACGGGTCGAGCCGCTCGAAATATAAGTTCCACGACACCACCAATATCCTCTTTGACTGGGACGGCTCGCACGGCGGCCTCGCATCGGGTCAGGGCTGGCGCGCCGGCAAGGTGCACAACCCCGGCGATGATGCCGACATCCCCGCTCTCGACGGCAGCTATGTCTTCTTCGGCGACCTCGGCCTGTCGGGCGACGCCGGTGCCGACTGGGCTGAGGACAACTACTCGTTCAACTTCTGGCCCGAGGAGAGCGGTGCCACCGGTCCGCTCAACGCCCGTGCCGAGTTTGCCCAGCTCATCGAGAAACATGGTGTGCAGAATCTTCAGATCAAGTTTGAGATCTGCGTGCCCGCTGCCAATCCTTGGAGCTCGTGCGCTCTGCAGATGATCTTCACCTCGATGAACACCGTGAGCAACGCCGCCGGCACCAACAGCTATATCGCCAACTCCGAACAGCCCCGCGGCCTCTGGTCGCCGTGGATCTCAGGAGGCTCCTATGACACCGCCGGCGAGTGGGTCACCGTGGCCCAGCCCCTCTCGGGCTTCAACTTCACCCACGAGGGTCAGAAGTGTGGCCGCGGCCTCGTGCCCGCCGACCTCGCCGGTCTCACATTCTTTGTCTATCACGGCGGTGTGGCCGGTGCCGACTGCGACCCGCGCATAGCCATCGACAATATCCGTGTCGTACCCGTAGAGTAATACACCCCACTCCTTAATCAGACCATAACACAATGAAAAGACTCAATAAATATCTTGCTTCGGCCATGGCCTGTCTGATGCTCTCGACAGGGGTCGTGATGACCTCGTGCTCGGACGACGACAAGTTTGGCACTCAGCAATATGTCGGGGGTGTGACCCTCAACGTATTCGGTCCCTCGCCCGTGGCCCGCGGCGGCGAGCTCCGCTTCCTCGGCTCCGGCATGGACCGCATCCAGTCCGTCACCCTCCCCGGGTGTGGCGACATCACCGAGATCACCCGCATCTCATCTGAGGAGATCCGCATCATCGTGCCTCAGAGCGCTCAGCCCGGCTATGTGGTGCTCCACCATGCCGGCGGCGACATCACCACAAAGACTCAGCTCACATTCACCGAGCCTATATCCATCGAGGCCGTGAGCCCGCTCGCCGTCAAGGCCGGCGATGAGATCACCATCAAGGGCGACTATCTCAACCTCATCCACGAGGTGCTGTTTGTCGACGAGGTAGCCGTGCCCGAGGATGACTTCACCGCCCACAGCCGCTATGAGATCAAGCTCCGCGTGCCCGCCGAGGCACAGAGCGGCAAGATCATCGTGAGCGACGGCGCCGAGATGCCCAACTGGATCTATTCTGACGACGAACTCGACGTCAGGCTCCCGTCGGTCGAGAATGTGCTCGACCTCACCGGTGCCAAGCCCGGTCAGCTCATCGAGATCAAGGGTGCCGACCTCGACCTCGTGACCCGCGTCACCATGCCCAACGATGACGAGGTGGAGTTTACCGTCAAGGGCAATGTCATCTCGTTCATCCTCCCAGCCAACGTCTGCGACGGCACCATCTGTATCATCCCCGCTTCGGGCGTCAAGGTGGCAGCCGCTACCATCGGTGTGGCCGTCCCCGAGGAGGTGGTAGCCGATCCCGCCATTGACCTGTGGGCAGGCGACGTCATGAAGTTCAAGGGTGTCAACATGGAGCTCGTGAGCACCGTGCTGTTCCCCGGCGCGGCAGAGGCCGTAGAGCCTTCGGCCAAGAGCGCTACCGAGCTGACCGTGACCATCCCCGACGGCCTCGTGTCCGGCAACGCCGTGCTCACCACCGGCTCAGGTGCTACAGTCGAGGTTGAGGTCTCGACCATCAAGCCCGGCGGTGTGGTCTACACTCCCGTGCCAGCCGCTCTGGCCGGCGCCCTCACCGTGAAGGGTGTGCATTTCGAGTATATCACCGGCATCCGCTTTGCCGGCTCGACCGATGTGGATGTGGTCAATCCCACCGCCACCGAGTTTACCGTCATCGTGCCCGCTACGCTGCCCGCCGGTGACTGCAGCGTGCAGTTCCTGCTCAGCAACGGCGAGGTGGTTGAAGCTCCCTCCGTCGAGCTCTCGGCTCCCGAGTGTGCCTATGCCACCATGCTCCCCGGTGAGGATGTCGAGATCCGCGCCGGCGAGACAGCCGTCTTCACCATCGCCAATGCCGACAAGCTCACAGGCGTCAAGGTCAACGGCGAGAATGTGCAGTATATCCTCAACGGCGAGACCCTCATAGTGCAGATCCCGGGCAGCTGTGGCAAGACTGCCACCGTGACACTGGTGTCGAGCAACGGTGAGATCTCCTACGAGATAGCCGTCATCCCTGCCACCCACGTGGGCATGACCATCTGGAGCGGCATGTGGGAGAATCCCGCATGGGGCGGCAATCAGGACCTCGCTTGGGGTGGCTTTGACTGGAGCACTGTCCCCGCAGGTGCCATCATGACCCTCTACATGACCCCCACCGTGGCCGAAGGCGAGTGGTGGTGTGTGTCGCTGCGCCACGGCGATGGCTGGGGCAATCTGCCCGACCCGATCCCCGGCCAGTATGACATGCCCGCCAACGGCATCCTTGCCGTCGAGCTGACTCAGCCTGTCCTTGACGACCTCGTGGCCAACAACGGTCTGGTGATCACCGGTCAGGGCTATGTGCTCAACAAGATCACCCTCGAGTGGGAGAACTCGCTTGAGGTGGATGTGTTCGGTCCCATCAATCAGGACCTCGGCACATGGTCGGTCAACTATGAGCTCAAGCCCAACGATGCCTTTGTCACCGCCGGTCTGAAGGCAGGTATGACCATCAACTTCTATCTCACCCCCACCGGCGGCGAGAGCCAGTTCCAGACATTCAACGGCCACTGGGAGCCGCTCACATGGGCCGAGGCCAACGGCACGAACAACTTCAACGACTCGTTCTGCGACATGACGAAGATTTCGGCCAAGGTGACCCCCGAGATAGCTCAGATGCTCACCACCTACATCGACTGGGGATACTGCCTGATCTGTCAGGGTCAGAATGTCATCCTCAACAAGATAACCATCGAATAATCCCCCGCTACTTCCATTCATAGACCTACCGGGAGGGGAGCTCCCCGCTTCCCTCCCGGTTTTTTCACAGACACTGACCATATCTTTCTTATTACTCACCCCTTAAATCACTGACAAATGAGACTATTGAAACGATTTTCTGTACTGTCTTTCTTAACCCTTGCATTATTAACCTCGTGCGGCGGTGACGACGACAGCCCGTCTGTGCCCACAGAGACATATGTCATCCGCGCATCGGTCGATGATGGTGCAACCATCGCCCCTGAGACTGACTGCATCACCCTCTACTGCAACACCGACGTGACGGTCAACAGCGCGGTTGCGGCCACTCTCAACGGTGTGCCGGTGACCCTCAGCAGCGACGCTTATACCCAAAGCCGTGTCTTGGTCGCCCTCCCGACTCTCGACAATGGCACTTCCTATACCCTCTCTCTCCCCGAGGGAGCCTTGTATGGCCCGAAGAAGTCACCGCTCAGGAGCTATACACTCAGCTTCAAGACCACCGGCGCACCCTCTCTGCCCGATGTCGAGATAACCGAGACCCTCATCGACCCGAAGGCCACACAGGCAGCCCGCGACCTCTACAGCCTGCTCCGCAGCAATTATGGCAAGAAGATATTCTCGGGCGCCATGGGCGAAGTGGGCTGGGGGACAGCCTATGTCGATGCCGTGGCCGAGGCCGCGGGTGCCTGTCCCGCCATAGTCGGTTTTGACTTCATCCATCTGCCTTACTCACCCTCCAACTGGATAGACTACTCGGACATCACCCCGGTGCGCAAGGCTTGGGAGGCCGGGTGCATCCCCGCCTTCACATGGCACTGGAATGTGCCCACATCGCAGGGGGGCACGGATATGTCGTTCAATGCCCAGAGCTCGGCGTTCGATGCCTCGAAGGTCACCGTGCCCGGCACATGGGAGAACGAGGTGGCCGAGGCCGACGTGGCCAAGATGGCCGCCACTCTGCTCAAGATTCAGGAGGCGGGCATCCCTGTGCTGTGGCGCCCGTTCCACGAGGCCAACGGCGACTTCACTTGGGGCGCATGGTTCTGGTGGGGCAAGAAAGGCCCGCAGGTGGTCAAGCAGCTCTGGTCGTGGCTCTATGACAAGCTCACGGTGGAGTATGACATACACAACCTCGTGTGGGTATGGACTGTGGACTATTCTTCAGAGGGTCGCCTTGCCGATCTCTCCCTGCTCCGTTCGGCATATCCCGGCGACGACAAGGTAGACATCCTCGGCGCCGATATCTATGAGGATGCGGCTTTTGGTGTGCGCACAGATGTGTTCACGCTGCTGCGCTCGGTGGGGTCGGGCCGCAAGATGGTGGCCCTGAGCGAGTGTGGCAAGCTCCTCAGCCCCGACAAGGCTCTCTCTGACGGCGCCCTGTGGAGCTACTTCATGGCGTGGTATGAGTGGAATGACAATGGTCCGGCCATAGGCACTGACTTCAGCACGGCCTCGGAGTGGCGCACAGTGCTCCACAATCCCCTCGTCATAAACCGCGGCGACTTCTCGCTCAGATAAGCAGGCGTCAGTCACCTATCCATATATCAATCAGTAAAAAACAGTTACCTCTATGAAATTCGGTCACTTCGACGATGCTGCGCGCGAGTATGTCATCACCGAGCCGCGGACACCGTGGCCGTGGATCAACTATCTCGGCAACACGGAGTTTTTCTCGCTCATATCCAACTTTGCCGGGGGCTATTCGTTCTATCGCGACGCCAAGTTCCGACGCATCACGCGCTACCGCTACAACGGTGTGCCCATGGATGCCGGAGGCCGCTATTTCTATATCAAGGATGGCGACACGGTGTGGAATCCGTCGTGGAAGCCCTGCAAGACTCCGCTCGACCACTACGAGTGTCGCCACGGCATGGGATATACGGTGATCACAGGAGAGAAAAACGCCCTGCGTGCACGCGCGCTTTTCTTTGTGCCGCTCGGAGCCAATGCCGAGGTGACCCGCCTCACGCTCACCAACCTGTCCGACAAGTCGCGCAGCTTCAGCCTCTTCTCGTTCATAGAGTGGTGTCTGTGGAACGCCGCCACCGATATGGAGAACTTTCAGCGCAACTTCTCGACCGGCGAGGTGGAGATCGACGGCCCCACCATCTATCACAAGACTGAATACAAGGAGCGGCGCAATCACTACGCATTCTATACGGTCAATGCTCAGGTGGACGGATTCGACACCGACCGCGAGACATTTCTCGGCCTCTACAACGGATTTGACACGCCCGATGCCGTGGCCGACGGCCGGTGTCGCGACTCCGTGGCCCATGGCTGGAGCCCCGTGGCCGCTCATCAGATAGACATGACCCTCGCCCCCGGCGAGAGCCGCGATCTGGTGTTCGTGCTCGGGTATATCGAGAATCCTCCCGAACGTAAGTGGGAGGGGAAGAATATCATCAACAAGGATCCGGCCCGCGAGCTGATGGCCCGATTCGCCACCACGGCACAGGTCGACGAGGCCTTTGCCCGTCTCCGTGGCTATTGGGACGACCTTCTGAGCCGTTTCAGCGTCCATACAGGCGACGAGCGGCTCGACCGCATGGTCAACATCTGGAATCAGTATCAGTGCATGATCACATTCTGCTTCTCTCGTTCGGCCTCATTCTTCGAGAGCGGCATAGGGCGCGGCATGGGATTCCGCGACTCCAATCAGGACCTCGTGGGATTCGTGCATCAGATCCCCGCACGTGCCCGCGAGCGCATCATCGACATCGCTTCGACACAGTTTCCCGACGGCGGATGCTATCACCAGTATCAGCCCCTCACCAAGCGTGGCAATGACGGCATAGGGGGCGGATTCAACGACGACCCTCTGTGGCTGATCTTCGGCACGGTGGCCTATATAAAGGAGACGGGCGATTTCTCGATCCTCGATGCCGAGGTGCCGTTTGACAACCAGCCCGGATCTGAGGTCTCGCTCATGGAGCACCTGCGGGTGTCGCTTGACCATGTCATCGACAACCTCGGCCCCCACGGCCTCCCCCTCATAGGCCGCGCCGACTGGAACGACTGTCTCAATCTCAACTGCTTCTCCACCGACCCCGACGAGTCGTTTCAGACCACCGAGAACAAGTCTGAGGGTTCGCAGGCCGAGTCGCTGATGATCGCCGGCCAGTTTGTGGTGTGCGGACGCGACTATGCCGCCCTCTGCCGCCGCGTGGGCATGGACGTGGAGGCCCGGCGTGCCGAGGCTGAGGTGGAGAGGATGGTCGAGGCCGTGCGCCGCCATGGCTGGGACGGTGAGTGGTTTATCCGCGCCTATGACTATTATGGCCGCAAGGTGGGCTCGCACGAGAACAAGGAGGGCAAGATATTTATCGAGTCGCAGGGATGGTGCACCATGGCGGGCATCGGCCTCGAGGATGGGCTTGTGGAGAAGGCCCTCGACTCCGTGCGCACCTATCTGGACTGCGAGCATGGCATAGTGCTCAACAATCCCGCCTTCACGGAGTATGTCACCGAGTATGGCGAAATATCCTCTTACCCCGCCGGATACAAGGAGAATGCCGGCATCTTCGCCCACAACAATCCGTGGGTGATAATCGGCGAGACAGTCCTCGGGCGCGGCAACCGTGCGTGGGAGTACTATGCCAAGATCTGCCCGGCATATATCGAGGACCGTTCCGACCTGCACAAGGTGGAGCCTTATGTCTACTGCCAGATGACGGCAGGCAAGGATGCCGCCAAGCCCGGCGAGGCCAAAAACTCGTGGCTCACGGGGACGGCGGCTTGGAACTGGTATGCCATCACTCAGTTTATCCTCGGCATACGCCCCGACTATGACGGGCTGCGTGTCGATCCATGTATCCCCGACTCGTGGAGCGGATATGAGGTGGACCGCACTTTCCGCGGCGCCCGCTATCACATCCGTGTCGACAACCCGGCCCATGTGTGCCGCGGGGTGCGTCTCGTCACCGTCAACGGTGTCCCCGCCGAGGGCAATCTCATACCGCTGCAGCCCGAGGGCACCGAAAACTTTGTGGTGGTGACCCTCGGATAATCCACTCCTGATCTCCCACCTGAACAAAACCGGAAAATGATGAAACACAGCGACAGCATGGTCCGCGCTCTTGCGGCCACGGTTATCATACTCGCGTCCACAGCCTGTTCCAGTGGCTCTAAGCACACCGAGGCTCAGCCCGTCCCGACCCCGGCCGAGACGCTGATAGCCCGTCTCGACTCCGTGGCCTCGTCGGGCCGCTACTACTTCGGCCATCACGACGACACTGCCTATGGCCACACGTGGCGATATGCCGACGGAGGGTCGGACGTCAGGGCCGTGACAGGTGACTATCCCGGTCTGATGAGCTGGGATCTCGGCATGATAGAGTGTGACTCGGCGCGCAATCTCGACGGGGTGCCCTTCGGGTTCATGGCCTCGCAGATAGCCGCCCAGCATGCCCGCGGGGGCATCAACGCCATATCGTGGCATCCGCTCAACCCGGTGAGCGGCGGCAACTCGTGGGATGTCTCCACGTCGCCCCTCGCCATGGCCGACAGCATGACCTCGGTGCGCGACACGCTCGTGGCTTGGATCGACCGTGCGGCAGAGTTCGTGGGGTCGCTCCGCGATGCCGACGGCCGGCGCATCCCCGTGATATTCCGCCCTTGGCACGAGAACTCGGGCACATGGTTCTGGTGGGGAGCCGGCTGTGCCACTCCGCAGCAATACATCTCGCTCTACCGTCTCACCCGCGAGCGGTTTGACAGCGCAGGCATCGACAATGTGGTGTGGGCCTACTCGCCCGACAAGGATCTCTCCCCCGAGCAGTATTTCTCGACCTATCCCGGCGACGATGTCGTGGACATACTCGGCACGGACATCTATATGTTTGGCGGACAGGAGGGCGTGGAGCAATATCGCTCGCGCATCGCCTCTCAGCTCCCCTATGTGGTGGAGGAGGCCCGCCGTCGCGGCAAGATAGCCGCCCTGACCGAGACCGGCTCTGAGGGCCTCCCGATGGACGGGTGGTTTACCGGAGTGCTCGCTCCGGCTCTCGACTCGATCGGGGTGGCATACGTCTGTGTGTGGCGCAACGCATATCAGGAGGAGAATCCCCGCCACTTCTATGTGCCGTATCCGGGCCATGAGAGCGAGGCCGACTTCAAGGCCTATCACGCCTCGGGGCGACCGGTGTTTGTAAAGTAAAATGGAACAGTCATTCAATAACGTCCGATAACGATCATAAACGATTATACTATGTCTATCTCAGAATTTGAATATCGCAAAAACCTCATAATGGCCCGCTACGAGGAGCTGGTGACACGTCCCAACGTGAAGCTCGAGGGCAACGGCATCTACAACCGCTATGCCAATCCCGTGCTGACGGCCGACATGGTGCCCCCCATGTGGAAGTATGACTTCAACCCTGCCACCAATCCCTACTTCATGGAGCGGATAGGCTGTAACGCCACGCTCAACTCCGGCGCCATCAAATGGCAGGGCAAATATCTCCTCGTGGTGCGCGTGGAGGGGATGGACCGCAAGTCGTTCTTTGCAGTGGCCGAGAGTCCCAACGGCATCGACAACTTCCGTTTTCGCCCGCATCCCATCACCATGCCCGACACTGACGACCCCGCTACCAATGTCTATGACATGCGTCTCACGGCCCATGAGGACGGGTGGATCTATGGCCTCTTCTGCGTGGAGCGCAAGGACCCCTCCGCTCCCGCCGACCTCTCGGCAGCCACGGCGGCCTGCGGCATAGCCCGCACGCGCGACCTCGAGACATGGGAGCGCCTCCCTGACCTCAAATCCAAGTCGCAGCAGCGCAATGTGGTGCTCCATCCCGAGTTTGTCAATGGCAAATATGCTCTCTACACCCGTCCGCAGGACGGATTCATCGACACCGGCAGCGGCGGCGGCATAGGCTGGGCGCTGATCGACGACATCACCTGTGCCGAGGTTAAGGAGGAGATCATCATAGACCGCCGGCACTATCACACCATCAAGGAGGTGAAGAACGGCGAGGGTCCTCACCCCATCAAGACTCCCCGCGGATGGCTCCACCTCGCCCACGGTGTGCGCGGCTGCGCGTCGGGACTGAGATATGTGCTCTACATGTACATGTCCTCGCTCGAGCGTCCGTGGGAGAAGATTGCCTCGCCCGGCGGTTATCTCATGGCCCCGGTGGGGGGTGAGTATATCGGCGACGTGATGAACGTCCTCTTCTCCAACGGCTGGATATGTGACGATGACGGCAAGGTGTATATCTACTACGCATCGTCCGACACGCGCATGCATGTGGCCACATCCACTGTGGACCGCCTCGTGGACTACTGTCTCAACACCCCGCAGGACGGTCTCACCACCTCGGCCTCGGTGCGCACGCTCAACGAGCTCATCGACCGCAACCTCACCATCCTCGACAAGTAATCCCCGCTCACCACCATGGCTAAACTAAGCGAAAAGATAGGCTACGGATTCGGCGACATGGCAGCGTCGATGTTCTGGAAGGTGTTCAGCTACTATCTTCCGTTCTTCTATGCCAATGTGTTCGGCATATCGCTCATCGACACCGGCGTGCTCCTGCTGGTGACCCGCATCTGGGATGCCGTGTCCGACCCCATGATGGGTATCGTGGCCGACCGCACTCAGACCCGCTGGGGCAAATACCGCCCCTATCTGCTGTGGGTGGCGGCTCCATTCTCGATCTGCGGCATACTGCTGTTCACCACCCCCGACTGGGGCTATGCCGCGCGCCTTGTGTGGGCCTATGTCACATACATCCTCATGATGACGGTCTACACCGGTATCAATGTGCCCTACGGAGCCATGCTCGGCGTGATGACCGACAATTCGCAGGAGAAGACGGTCTTCTCGTCGTTCCGCATGTTCTTTGCCTATGCCGGCTCGTTCATCGCGCTCTTTGCGTGGGATCCTCTGTGCGCGCTGTTCGGCCAGACGTTCGGCTACTCGCCTCAGACCTCGTGGCAGTTGGCCATGTCCGTGATCGCCGTCTGCTGCTTCGTGCTCTTCCTGCTTTGTTTCCGGCTCACCCGTGAGCAGATCTCGGCCTCGCCGTCGGCCTCGCTGGGGTCTGACCTCAAGATGCTCGTCACCAACAAGCCGTGGTGGCTGCTCAACGGAGCCTCGCTCTGCTTCAATCTGTTCAACACCGTGCGCGGTGCCACTGTGGCCTTCTTCTTCGCCGACATCATCGGGGGCGATCAGCACATCGTGCTGTTCTCGCTGTCCATTCTCTTCTACTCCGGCCTCTTCCTTGGTGTCGGCGAGGTGGCCAACATGGCGGGCGTGGCTCTGGCTGTGCCCGTCACGGCGCGCATCGGCAAGAAACCCACCTTCCTCATGGTCGACCTGCTGCTCATAGTGTTCAGCGTGGTGTTCTTCACCATCTCGCCCTCCACCAACGGCGGCCTGCTGCTGATGCTCCTGCTGCAGGTGGTGATAAGTGTGCTCACGGGCATCATGTCGCCGCTCGTGTGGTCGATGTATGCCGACGTGGCCGACTACTCCGAGCTGCGCACCGGCTCGGCCTCCACTGGCCTCATCTTCTCGTCGGCGTCGATGGCACAGAAGTTTGGCGGAGCCATAGGCGGGGCCGCCGTGATGTGGACCCTCAGCGCACAGGGATATGTGGAGCGCAACGACACCAATATGGATCAGGTGATCTCCCAGCCACCCAGCGCCATCACCTGCCTGTGGATGCTCATGACCTTTATTCCCGCCGCCGTGGCTCTGATCTCCATCTGCTTCGTGTGGCTCTATCCCCTCGGCACCGAGCGTATGGAGACAATCGTGGCCCAGCTGCGTGCCCGCCGCGAGGAGCCAGTGGAGATCGACCCTGACCGCTATGTAGAACCTGTGTGAACGTTATGGATTTCAAATCAAGCCTCATGGCCTGTCTGGAGCAGAATATTCTGCCCTACTGGACAGACCGCATGACCGATCCCGAGGGGGGCTACTACGGACGCCGTGACGGTGATGACCGTCTCGACCCCGACGCACCCCGCGGGGCCATCCTCAACGCCCGCATCCTGTGGACCTTTTCTGCAGCGGCTCTCGCCACAGGCCGCGAGCAGTATACCCGGGCTGCGCGACATGCCTATGAATATATCATGGCCCGCTTCATTGACCGCGAGGAGGGGGGAGTCTACTGGAGTCTGCGCCCCGACGGAACGCCGCTCGACACCAAAAAGCAGTTCTATGCCATAGGATTCATGATCTACGGTCTGGCCGAGTATTATCGCCTCACCTCCGACCCCGAGGCTCTCGCCACGGCCCTGAGCCTCTTTGACAGCATCGAGGCCCATTCGCGCGACCGCGTGAAGGGGGGCTATATCGAGGCTGCCACACGCACATGGGAGCCCATCGGGGATATGCGTCTGAGCGAGCGCGACGCCAATGCCGCCAAGACCATGAATACACACCTGCACATCATCGAGGGTTACACCAATCTGCTGCGCGCGCTGCGCGAGAAGTCGCCGGGCCACCCGCGCACGGCAGATGTGGAGGAGGCTACACGCTATCTGCTGCGCATATTCCTCGACCGCATCGAGGACAGCCGCACGCATCACCTCACCCTCTTTTTCGACACCGACTGGACCCCTCAGCCCGGAGCCGAGAGCTATGGTCACGACATAGAAGCCTCGTGGCTGCTGCTGGAGACGGCGCAGGTGATCGGCGACGACGCGCTCACGGCCGAGACCCTCAGCCATTGCCGCCACATAGCCGAGGCGGGGCTGCAGGGACTGAGCACCGACGGTAGCATGCTCTATGAGCGTCACCCCGACGGCCGCTATGACAACGACCGCCACTGGTGGGTGCAGGCAGAGTGTGTCATCGGTCAGCTATATCTGGCGGCTTTCCACGGACAGAGCGACCGCAGGGCCAACGCGCTGCGCACGTGGCGCTATATCGACTCGGCCATTGTGGACCGCGAGGGGGGAGAGTGGCACTGGTCGCGCCGCGCCGACGGGAGCGTCAACCGCACCGACGACAAGGCCGGATTCTGGAAGTGTCCCTATCACAATTCGCGCATGTGTCTCGAGGCTTCGCGCATACTCGACATCATCGACTCGCAGCCGGCCTGACAATAGACAAAAATAATGAGAATACTGCTCACCCTCGTCTCTACCCTCCTGCTTGCGGCCGGCGCCGCGAGTGGGGGCGACACATACACCAACCCTGTGATTCATGGCGACTATTCGGACCCTGATGTGGTGCGTGTCGACTCGGACTACTGGATGGTGGCCTCCTCGTTTACGGCCATGCCCGGCATCCCTGTGCTCCATTCGCGCAATCTCGTGGACTGGGAGATAGTGTCACACGTCTATCCCTCGCTCCCGTTCGGCCACTATGATATGCCGGCACATGGACAAGGCTCTTGGGCCCCGTCCATCCGCCATCACGACGGGAAGTATTATGTGCATTTCTGCACCCCCGACGAGGGGCTGTTCGTAGCTGTGGCCACCGATCCGCGGGGGCCGTGGCAACTGACACAGATGGTGGAGGCTGCCAAGTGGGAGGACCCGTGTCCGTTCTGGGACGATGACGGACAGGCCTATCTGGTGCGCTCGCAACACCGCGGAGGTCCGGCCATCATCCATCGCATGAGCCCCGACGGGCTGCGTCTGCTCGACGACGGTGTGACCGTCTATCACGACCCTGCGGCCAATCCTGTGCTCGAGGGGATGAAGATGATGAAACGCGACGGGTGGTATTATATCCTCGCCCCGGCGGGAGGTGTCTCCACCGGTTGGCAGACCGTGCTCCGCTCACGCCACATCTACGGGCCCTACGAGGCCTCACGTGTGCTCGAGGCCGGTGGTGAGTCGGGCATCAACGGTCCGCATCAGGGGGCCTTGGTCGACACTCCTGACGGCTCAGAGTGGTGGTTCATCCATTTCCAGTCTCGCGGCATCCATGGCCGCATCATCAATCTCGAGCCGGCCCGCTTCACCCCCGACGGTCGCATAGAGATGGGTGTTGGCGGACATCCTGTGCGCACTTTCAGCCGTCCCTCCATCGACGGCGGCCGCGATGTCAGGATGCAGACCTCAGACGAATTTGACGACAGCGTGCAGGGGCTCCAATGGCAGTGGCAGGCCAATCCGCGCCCGGAGTGGAGCAGCCTCACGGCGAGGCCCGGATATGTGAGGCTTTACTCCCAACCGTGTGTCACCGAGAACGGCAACATCTACTATGCCCCCAATCTGATGCTCCAGAAGCTCCCTGCCGAGCGGTTTGTAGCTATGGCAGTGGTAGAGCCGCATTTCACTGACTCGCTCACACGCGCCGGTCTGACCATGTTCGGTCAGGAATACTCCTATATCGCGTTGCAGGGTGACAGCGTGAAGGTGATGACCGGGAGGGGCGACAAACGATTTCCCGTAGAGCTCCGCACTGAGGGGGCGGCCCGCATTGCCCCGGGCCGTGTGTGGCTGGCCGTCGAGCTGCTCGATGACGACATGTGCCGATACAGCTATTCCACCGACGGGGTCAACTTTACCCCTCTCGGCCCCGCCTGTAAGGTGACTCCGGGGGTCTGGGTAGGTGCCAAGACGGGGCTGTTCTGCGTCACGCCGTCGCTGGTGCCGTCGACATCTTATGCCGACTTTGACAGCTTCCGCATCACATCCCTCTGATCATAGGGTCAGATTTTGCCAAGTGGCACGCGGGTGGAGCGTCCGCGCAGATACTGTGTGGGTGTCAGGCCGGTGACCGCCTTGAACTGGCGTGACAGATGGGCCGTGCTCGAATAGCCCGTGAGGTCGGCTATCTCGCTGACAGTGTGCTCGCCATAGCCGAGCAGCTCCTTGACGTGCTCCACGCGCTGGGCTATCTGATATTTTTCTATCGTACGCCCCTCTACCGCTGTGAATATGCGGCTGAGGGTGTCATAGGGCGTGTTGAGATGCTTCTCGAGGCATGCCGAGAGGTTGAGCCTACACTCGTCGGGGCGGCGCACATGCTCCATCACGGTCTGCTTGATGCGCTCCACCAGAGCCTCGTCGGCGCTTTTGGCGCGGCTGAATCCCTGCTCGGCCAGCATGCGGTCAAGCCTCCCCAGCATATTGTCGTCGATCTCCCCGCTCACCACGGCGCGCCCCAGCTCGACAGACTCCACAGTGAGGCCCGAGCCTTCGAGCACTCTGCGCAGGGCCTCCACGCAGTGCTGGCATACCATTCCCTTAACGATCAGTTGCATCCTGAAGTCGATTAATGAGTCGATTAATGAGTAAATAATTTATCAAGTGGTCAATGGAGTGTATTTTATCATCAGTATATCCTCGGTGCGGGGCGTCACCGCGTGATGGCGCGAGGCTCTGAGACCGCATATCCACAACACACGCCCCTCGGCGTCGACCAGCAGCGGATAATTTCCGCGTCGGGGTGAGCCGATCTTGGCGTCGTTGAATATGTCGCTCACCAGCCGCGTGCCTTTCATGCCATATGGGGCGAGACGGTCACCCTCGCGCCATGGCCGCAGGGTGAGGGGGCGGGCGAGGTCTATGCCGGCGGCGTCGAGATAGATGGTGTCGCGGCTGCGTGGCGAGCTGTCAAACTCGCTCCGGGTGATGCGGGTGAGCGTGAACGGCGCCCGGTCGAGGCGCACCTCTCTCCCGGTCGAGGCTTCGGCAGATGGATAGAGCCGCCCGTGGTCTACCGTCATAGAGCCAAACCGGCTGCCCGACGGCACTCCCCCCGGGCGCATTATCTCGCGGCAGCGGGCTATGTTCAGCCCGGTCTCGGACGTGAGCTCGAGCAGGGCCGAGGCCGGGTCGGCACACGAGGCCACCGTCGCGAGGTCTATGCTCCCGTCGGGGGCCACCGCACGCTGCCTCAGAGCGTCGACAGCCTCGTCATAGATAGTGAGATTGCCTCTCAGGGCCTCGAGCGAGCGTTTGATGCCGGCCGTGGCGCCGGGAAAGAGCCTCTCCATCTCGGGAAGCAGAAGGTGGCGTATGCGGTTGCGCTTGAAGTCTGTGGCGGCGTTGGTCGAGTCTACGATGTGGCTTTCGCCTCTCGAGGCGAGATAAGCCTCTATCTCGTCGCGCCCTGCGCAGAGCAGCGGGCGGATGATGTGGCCGTTGCGGGGTAGCATCCCCTTGAGCCCGCGGATCCCTGCGCCGCGCATCAGGTTGAGCAGCAGGGTCTCGGCGTTGTCGTCGGCGTGGTGGGCCACAGCGAGGGTCTCTATCCCCTCGTTGCGCCACCATCCGTAGCGCAGTTCGCGGCATGCCATCTCCACCGACTCGCCCGTAGCCTCCATGCGTGCCTTGACGTCGAAGTGGCGCACGGTGAGTTTCACGCCGAGGCGGTCGCACAGGTCGCGGCAGAATCTCTCGTCGCGGTCGCTCTCGTCGCCCCGCAGGTGGAAGTTGCAGTGACACGCCCTCACGTCCATCCCCAGCTCGAGGAGCACCAAGAGGAGGGCCACCGAGTCGACCCCGCCGCTGAGGCCGACACTCACCGGGCCTCCCGGCCGGGGAAGCAGCGAGTGAGCGCTGGCGAACGAGGCTATTTTGGCGACGAACTCATCCATCGCGTCACACCAGTTCGGCTATTAGTGTGGCCGACGAGGCCGACACCACACGCACGCGCACCGTGTCGCCCACGCGATAGTCGCCGCGCGGCAGCACGACGGCCTTGTTCTGTGACGTGCGCCCCACGAACTGGTCCTTCGACCGCTTGGACACACTCTCCACGAGCACGTCAAACTCCCTGCCTATGTCGCGCATGTTTGACTCGCGCGACAGCTCGTTCTGCAGTGCTATCATGCGGTTGAGACGGTCTATCTTCACCTCCTCGGGCACATTGTCGGGCATCGTTCGCGAAGCCAGTGTGCCGGGACGCTCGGAGTATTTGAACATGAAAGCCGAGTCAAACCCCGCCTCGCGCATCAGCGAGAGGGTCTGCTCGAAGTCCTCCTCGGTCTCGTCAGAGAATCCGGTGAAAAGGTCGGTCGAGATGCCGCAGTCGGGGATGGCGCTGCGGATGGCCCTGATGCGGTCCATATACATGGCCCGTGTGTACTTGCGGTTCATCCGCTTGAGCACCGGGTCCGATCCGGACTGCACCGGCAGGTGGATGTGGCGGCAGATGTTGGGACGCGATGCTATCACGGCGATGGTCTCGTCGCTCATATCCTTGGGGTGGGACGTGGTGAAGCGTATGCGCATCTCCGGAGCGGCATCGGCCACCATGGCGAGCAGGGTGGGGAAGTCGACAGTGCGTCCGTCGGGGTAGACGTATCGGTATGAATTGACATTCTGACCCAACAGCGTGGCCTCGCGGAATCCGCGGGCCCCGAGGTCGGCCAGCTCGGCCAGTATGCTCTCCGGCTCGCGCGAGCGTTCGCGTCCGCGTGTGTAGGGCACGATACAGTATGAGCAGAAATTGTTGCACCCGCGCATGATGCTGATGAATCCCGTCACCTTGGGCCCTCCGAGGCGTGCCGGGATGATGTCGCGATATGTCTCTGTGGTGCTCAGTTCGATATTGACGGCCTTCTCTCCGGCCTCGACCGAGGCAAACAGGTTGGGGAGGTCGTTGTAGGCGTCGGGACCGGCCACGAGGTCCACTCCATGCTGGGTCACCAGCTCGTCGCGCACCCTCTCGGCCATACATCCGGCCACCCCGATGATGAGGCGCGGGCGTTGGCGGGGGCGGTTGCGGCGCAGCGAGTTGAGATAGGCCAGCCGCGAGACTATCTTCTGCTCGGCATTGTCGCGGATGGAGCAGGTGTTGAGCAGCACGGCATCGGCCTCCTCGAGCGTGGCGGCCGGTTCATAGCCCGCGGTGTCCATTATGGAGGCGATCACCTCCGAGTCTGCCACGTTCATCTGGCACCCGTAGGTCTCGATATATAACTTGCGTGTATCGGTCATTTTTGGATGTTATAGCCAACTTTTTTGCCCGCAATAGTTGATTACACGGACAATTATGAGTAATTTTGCACAAAATTACACAATTTTCCGCAAAAAGTCAGACAACGGCAATGGAGAATTTGCAGGATTGGATAATAGTCATAGCGATTGCACTGGCCGGTGGTCTGTGGGAACGGATCAAGGCTGCCCGCAAGAAGTCGATGCCCACATATGACGACGCACCGCAGCAGTCTGTGGCGCCGGTCCATGCCCCGTCGGCCCTCTCCACTCCCTCTCCGCGCACTGATCGCAAAGATCGCAAAGGCCATGACGTGCGCCCGGAGCTGCCCCCGGAGGGAGAGTGTGCCATCCCGCATCTCGCTCACCCTGCCCATCAGGCCCCGGAAGGCGCGTCGGAGAGCATCACCGCATCCCCCGATCCTGCCCGTGAGGCTGCCCTCGCGGCCCACTATGCACGCTGGCGACAGGCTGTTCTCGACTCGCAGGTGCTCCCGCCCAAGTTCAAAGACTGATCGCCGGCCTCCCTCCACTCCTTAACCAAACAGTGAAACAAAGTCTAATCCACTCATAACAAGTCAGCAATGCGTTTTCCCATACTCACACCCGAAGAGGCAGCCTCGCTCTTCTTCAACGACGCAAAGTGTGGTTTCTCCGGCTTCACAGCACCCGGATCACCCAAAGTCATAACACAGGCCATAGCAGCCAAGGCTGAGAAGCTCCATGCCGAGGGTGAGCCCTTCAAGATCAACATCATCACCGGTGCATCGACATCGGACATGTGCGACGGTGTCCTCGCCCGCGCCAATGCCATAGGCAAGCGCACCCCCTATCAGAATCATCCCGACCTGCGCAAGCGCATCAACTCGCACGACGCCCATTACTTTGACCTCCATCTCTCGGAGGCAGCCCAGAAGCTCCGCTACGGATTCTTCGGCGACAAGCTCGACATAGCCATCATCGAGGTCAGCGACATCAAGGACGACGGCACCGTAGTGGTGGGCACCGGTGTGGGCAACGTCCCCACCATCGCCAAGATGGCCGACAAGATAGTGATAGAGCTCAACGAGAAGCTCCGCCACGCCCTCTATGGCCTCCACGACATCTATCTGCCCCTCGATCCCCCTCACCGCGATGCCATACCCATCTTCAAGCCCAGCGATCGCATCGGCTCGCCCGTGCTCAAGCTCGATCCTGACAAGATAGTCGGTGTGGTGATGAGCGACAACTATGAGGGCGTCAAGCCGTTTACACCCCTCGACGACACCACCAAGCAGATCGGTGCCAACGTGTGCCGCTTCCTCATCAACGAGATGCACGCCGGCCGCATCCCCGCATCGTTCCTCCCCCTGCAGTCGGGCGTGGGCAATGTGGCCAACGCCGTGCTCTACGGTCTGGCCGACGCCAAGGAGATCCCCGCCTTCGAGATGTATACGGAGGTGATGCAGGATGCCGTGATCGACCTCATGAAGAAGGGCCGCTGCAAGTTTGGCTCCTCATGCTCGCTCACCGTCAGCAACGAGGTTGAGGAGGAAGTGATAGCCAACATCGACTTCTTCAAGCAGCACATGGTGCTCCGTCCTTCGGAGATCTCCAACAATCCCGAGGTGATACGCCGTCTCGGAGTCATAGCCATGAACACGGCGCTTGAGGCCGACATCTTCGGCAACATCAACTCGACCCACGTCACCGGCACGCGTATGATGAACGGCATCGGCGGCTCGGGCGACTTCACCCGCAACGCCTATATCGCCATCTTCTCCTGTCCCTCCATCACCAAGGAGGGCAAGATCTCTAACATCGTGCCGATGGTGTCGCACGTCGACCACACCGAGCACTCGGTCGACGTCCTCGTCACCGATCAAGGCATCGCCGATCTGCGTGGTCTCGACCCCGTGGAGCGCGCCCACGTCATCATCGACAACTGTGCCCACCCCATGTATCGCGAGATGCTGCGTGACTATCTCAAGCTCTCCACCCGTGGCGGTCAGACCCCCCACACCCTCGAGGCCTCGCTCGCGTTCCACACCGAGTTCCTCGCCTCGGGCGACATGCGCAACGTCGACTGGAGCCGCTTCGCCTGACCTGCCCCCCACCGATAGGAAAAAATAACCACAAGCCCCGTTCGTCCGGCTCTCACATCCGCCCGAATGGGGCTTGTGCCATTTCTCGCTGCTGATTCTCAAGATAATCATTGAAAACTTTCATGTCTCCACAGAGTGTTCTCAATATTATTGTCTTACAAAGGATACGGATTTTTTCGCTTACCTTTGCAGTGAGTATAGGTTGGCAAGAACACCACATTACATAGATAAAGACTACCGCCCATGGACTCCAAGGAATTAATAATTAATATAAAGGATTTCTTTGATACCGCCAATGAGAGTGCATTGGCAGAAGTGAATGCCGCTTTCTCTGTAGAAATTCCCAATGATATTTCAATAGAGGAGTATCTTGGAGGACTCAGTAATGCACAGCTGTCGGAACGCCACGTAGATAAATCCAAGCGAGATGCGATCTCGCAAACTCAATTCTGAAGGAAATAGTATTGCCACCCGTCGACCTCACAAAATTATAACCACTCCCAGCTATTTTTATCTGAGACAGGATCACTCTAAATAATTTGATCATGAAGAACGGACAATATTTGACATGCCATAAAAATAATAAAAGTGAATGGTGTGGGATTCGTAAATAATTAGTATTTTTGCGGGTGAATTATGACACGTGATTATCCGTGTCGTTGTTTTCGAATAAAGAGGCGTCATGCCGGAGATCTTGTACTTGAGAAGCACTACACACTTCACCCACAGTGTAATACTGTCTACTTGAGCCCAAGGCGTGGCATCGCAGCCCGCGCTTCTATCATTAACACACACAAAAAACGGTCGACGGGCTGTAAGACCACCGAAAAAATAACTATGGATATTAGATACTTACGCTATCTGATGATGATGGTTACGGTGGTGTTGAGCATGAGCCTCACCTCCTGTGGCAATGATGATGACGATGAGGATCGTCCTGATCCGGGCGAAGATGAGGTCGAGGCCTCAATCGTTGGCAAATGGACTGTAGAGGATTACAGGACCGGGCAGTATTCGACCTTTGAGTTTATGCAGAATGGGTTGTACACTCTGACTCAGCCATACTATGAGGCGATTGATAAGGCAATGGGCCGTTATCACTACGACCCCCTGACAAAAGTTATCTACTTCGAGCATTACTATCAGGACTATGATTTCGGCAATCCTGATTTGGCGACAGACCTCAAGGTGAAATGTTTTGTGGACAACAATAGCCTCACTCTGATTGGCAATGACTGTGAGGAGTTTGGTCTGCCCAACCCCGTTGAGTTGAAAAAAGGTGGTTATTCGGGCGTATGTCCTGACTTCAAGAATTTGTTGTGCAGTATGGGCGTTTATACCGAGAGGAGTGGTTATCTGATTTCAGAAGATGTAGAGTTTGAATTTTTCACTAATGGAAGGGTGGACTTCAGATATAAAATCCTATCTGATAAATATGACGGTAATCAAGGATATGGAGAGGTCATAGCAACAGGAACATTCTCGGTAGAGAAATATTTTCTGAACTGCCGATTCACGACTGTGTCTAAGTCTGAGAATAATCTGGGATATGCGTCAACGTCGTTGTGGGAGAAGTTTACCGACCATCAGAGTGCGACTATCACCTTCTATCTCGCCTTGGACGATAATGACAAGGTTGTGATAAGTGATTATCCGCTATACAAGTGACTTGAGCCGGACATATGAGCGAGTAGATCGCTAAGATAAAACAATCAGCCACCGGGCATCATGCTTGGTGGCTGATTGTTTGATGTAGGTTATGGACATTGTGGTCTACTCATGCTATTGGATCACGCCGGCGTGACGGAAGAGGCGGGTGTAGAAGGCGGCTTTGTCGGCGAGGGGCAGTGGGTAGGCGCGCGAGGTGGAGGGCATGCGCCATATCGAGAGGCCCGAGGGGCTCTCTACGCTTTCGCCCATGCGCGGAACGGGAGTGGAGGTGAGTGTGGCCACCACGCCTGCGGCTTTCTCGCCCGTGGTGGCTATGGTGCGACATTGGGGCATCATGGCCAGCAGGCCGTCGAGGTCTACCGGCTCCACTATCTCAAGATATTTGTCTGACGCGTTGCCGGCCAGCCGGCGTATGCGCCGCCCGGTGTCGCTCATAGCTATGCCGTGCGCGGTGAGCAGGGCCTTGATGGCGTCGAGGTCAAACTGACGTGTGGAGCGGTCATAGAACGCATCCTTGTCGCCGCGGAATATCAGTCCCATCATATACCAGAAGTCGTTGGTGCGGTTGGGATAGTAGAAGTCCATGCTCCTGCGGTGCTCGCCGGGGGGAAATGTGCCCATGACAAGCACCCGGGCTCCGGGTGGCACAAACGGAGGCCACGGGTGTGTCTCGACGGGTGGCAGATCAGTGGCGGGGGTCATCACAGTTCCTCACTGAGCATCTTGTCTGTAGCCTTGATCTCGGCATATGTCTCCTTGATAAACGCCACGCAGCATGCGCCGGCTATCAGCAGCACACCGGCCAGTACGAGCATGCTCACCTGTCGTCCGCCCAGCAGGGGGAGGATGAGGCCGCCCAAGGCTGCCGCGCATATCTGAGGCAGGCAGATGGTGCCGTTGAAGAGACCGAGATAGGTGCCCATGTTCTCGCCCGAGATAGAGTTGGTGAGAATGGTGAAGGGGAGGGCGAGCATGGCTGCCCACGCACATCCTATGAGCAGGAATGAGATGAAGAGGACATAGGGATCGGTGACGAAGAGAGTGGAGATGAATCCGATGCCTCCGAGCACCAGACTGAGGGCATAGACCACCTTATGATTCTTGAACGTAGGTATCACCACTGCCCAGATGACTGAGCCCACGGCCTGTACAGCAAAGAGGACGCCCACCCAGTTGCCGGCCTCCTGATAGGCCTCGGAGTGGGAGTCGGTGGTGTGCCATACGGTGTCGGCGATGGCGCCGGTGGTGTAGGTCCACATGTAGAGCATCGAGGCCCAGCAGAAGAACTGCACCAGCCCGACGGTCCAGAATGTGCGCGGTGCCTGCTTGAGCAGGGTCAGCATGCCGGGACGCTTCTTGTCGTCGGTCCGTGGCTTCTCCTCCAGCCCGTGGAAACGGCGGTATTCGGCCGGGGGCATCTCGCGGATGAAGACGAAGCTGTAGATGACGCAGAGCACCAGTATGGCCGCGCCGATATAGAATGAGTAGGTCACTGCCAGGGGCACCTCACCCTTGGGGGCTATGTTGCTTATGCCCAAGGCAGTGAGGGTGAACGGGGCGAGAAAGCCCACGAGGCTGCCGGCGTTGCACAGGAAGCTCTGTATGGAGTAGGCGAGACCTTTCTGCTTCTCGTTCACCTGATCGCCGACAAGCATCTTGAACGGCTGCATGGCCATGTTGATCGACGTGTCGAGAAACATCAGTGCGATGAAGCCGAAGAGCATGGCGCCCCCCACACTGAGGCCGAGGCTGCCGGCGTTGGGGAGCAAACACATCACGATGACGGCCACCGCCGCGCCGAGTATGAGGTAGGGGAGACGCCGGCCGAAGCGGTTCCACGTGCGGTCGCTGGCGGCTCCCACCAAGGGCTGCACGATGATGCCCATGAGCGGGGGCAGTATCCAGAAGTAGCTGAGCGAGTGGGGATCTGCGCCGATGGTGGCGAAGATGCGCGAGATGTTGGCGCCCTCTCTATTGCAAATCCTAACCAAATAATAAAAATGAAACATATATTTCTATCAT
>CAZAWC010000008.1:0-37211 GCA_964488595.1 uncultured Staphylococcus sp.
TCTCCTCGGCGATGGTGATGGCCGAGGGGTTGATCTGATGGATGAGCTTGTTGGCGAGTGTGAGATAGGTGATGGCGTTGGTATCCTCCGATCCGTCATAATAGTCGGCATAGCTGCCGAAGGCCTGCCCGAGTCCGTGGGAGTAGTAGAGCATCGAGGTGACGCCGTCAAAGCGGAATCCGTCAAACTTGAACTCCTGAAGCCAGTATTTGCAGTTGGAGAGCAGGAAGTTGATCACATCGTTCTTGCCATAGTCGAAGCAGAGCGAGTCCCATGCGGGGTGTTCGCGGCGCGAGTCGCCATAGAAATATTGATTGTATGAGCCGTCGAGGCGCCCGAGACCCTCCACCTCGTTCTTGACGGCGTGTGAGTGGACTATGTCCATTATCACGGCGATGCCCAGCTCGTGTGCGCGGTCGATGAGGCTCTTGAGCTCCTCGGGGGTGCCGAAGCGCGACGAGGCGGCGTAGAAACTCGACACGTGATAGCCGAACGACCCATAGTAGGGGTGCTCCTGTATGGCCATGATCTGTATGGCATTATATCCGTCGGCGGCTATGCGCGGCAGCACAAGGTCGCGAAACTCGGTGTAGGTCCCCACGCCCTCTCGCTCCTGAGCCATGCCTATGTGACACTCGTAGATGAGCAGCGGGCGGGTGTCGGGGCGGAATCGCTTCACGGTCCATTTGTATGGCTCGGGAGCCCACACCTGTGCCGAGAACACGTGGGTGTCCTCGTCCTGCACCACGCGGGTGGCATAGGCCGGGATGCGCTCTCCCTCGCCGCCGTCCCATCTCACGATCATCTTGTAGAGGTCGCCATGGTTGATGTCTTTATCCTTGAGCTTCACTTCCCACACGCCGTTATCCTTGGGCTTGAGGGCATATTTCTTGAGCTCCTTCCACTTGGAGAAGTCGCCTATCAGCGTGATCCCGGTGGCATTGGGTGCCCACTCGCGGAACACCCATCCTCCGTCGGCGGAGCGATGGAGGCCAAAGTAATTGTGAGCGTTGGCAAACGAGTCCAGATTGCCGTCAGGGCCGCAGAGTTCGGCTTCCTTGCGTATGGCGTCTTGGTGACGGCCTGTGATGGCTTCGGCATACGGCTCGAGCCAAGGGTCGTTCTTGAGGATGTTGAGAGTCTTTTTTTTCATATAGGGTAGATGATTATAATCTCCTGCCGGCGTAGCGATTGGCATTACATCCACAAACGTACGAAATTATCCCGTTATCTCCAAGAAAATCTCTAAAAATCGGCCTCGGCTTCTCCGGTCATCTACCCCGGTGTTTGCCGCTGAGGTGAGACAACATTCCTGTGGCCCTGTATGTTCATGAGGGAAAATTGCCACAATGTTAAATAAGGTAAAAGTTTGTAAAGCTGATGTGTTAATATAAAGGGTTTAACCTCTTGGATCTTAGTGGAGTTTGCAATAATAAATGTTAATGGTGAGATTGAAAACAGTAGCTATGTGATGGTATAAATAAACAATATTTAACGTATGTGACAGACGGAGATGTTAATATTTTGGTTTAAAATTAACATTTGGGCTGAAATTTGTAAAAATGGGTTATATTTAACACTGTCCCGAGCCGTCATCCGGGGCAGAGATGGGCTCGGTTGTTTATTATATTGAAATTGAGTAATTTTGTAAAGCCGTGAGGAAAATACGGCCTGTGATATTACTCAAAATACCATTGAAATTATCGGAATCTCTCCACATATGAAAATGCAAAAATATATCCTCTCCTTAATAATAATAGCCGCCGGTGTCATTTCGGCCGCGGCTACCCAACCCACCAAGAAACTCCCTCTCCCCGCCGCTCACTCCAAGACAGCCGGAGCCCTCGAGGCAGCTACTCCGTTTATGACTGATGCGCTTGCCAACGCCCGCCTCAACTCTCCCTTTCTCGACAATCAGGGTCTCCAGTCCAAGGCCAAGGAGCAGAGCAAGATAGACGAGATAATCGACGACATTAAGAATTATGCAGCCGGATTCCTCGGCACCCGTTACCGTCTCGGCGCTTCGGGCCCCAACAGATTTGACTGCTCAGGCTTCACAAGCTATATTTTCAAGAACTTTGGCTTTTCGCTCAGCCGCGACTCGCGTTCGCAGTTCACTCAGGGCGAGAAGGTGGCACAGGGGGATATGCGTCCCGGCGACCTCATCTTCTTCTCGAGCCGCTCCAGTGGCCGCAACCGTGTGGGCCACGTGGGTATGATTACCGAGGTGCATGCCGATGGTACTTATACTTTCATCCACGCCTCCACCAAGCATGGTGTGGTATATCAGCGTTTCCCCGACGGGGCTTATTATTCGAGCCACTACCTCGGAGCCAAGCGCATAGTAGGCACCCCCGAGTTCGGTGCCCTCTGATTCAGGATAGTAGTTTTCGAAATATAAAGGAAAGGCAACATTTATTGCAAACGAAAAAGTCCCTCTGCGAAGAGGGACTTTTTTAGTTGATGCGCGGCGGGATGCGGGGGAGTGGGGGAGAAGAAAAAGTAAATTTGCGTAAAAGATTTTTTTGTTTTAACTTTGCGGTGAAGATGAGGGCCGGGTGCCCGCATCTCCATGACATATTATATTGTAAACAGGGGTGCCTCCCTGCCCGGTCGGGGAAAGGAGGCTGAGATCACACCCTATGAACTTGACGCGGATAATACCGACGAAAGGAGATTTTTATGAAAATCAGAGTAAACCAAAAGGAGTTTTTGACAGACTCCGATCAGATGACAGTCGCAAGACTGCTCGACGAGATTCAGTCACCTACGGCCGGAGTGGCGGTGGCGGTAAATGACAAGGTGGTGAGGAGGATGGACTGGGAGTCCACTCTGCTTGCCGATGGAGACCAAGTCACCGTGATCACTGCCGTCTGCGGGGGCTGATGAAACTGATTGCCATCACCAAGCCTTATTTCTGGCAAGGGGAAGCCCTTGCGATCTGCCGTCTGCTGGACAGCGGATGGGAGCGCGTGCATATCCGCAAACCCGGTGCGTCGCCACGTCAGGTGGCCGACCTCATTGCGAGCATCCCCGTGGTGTACCGCCGCGCCCTCTCGCTCCATGATCACTTTGAGCTTGCCGCGGAGTATGGAATAGGGGGTGTGCATCTCAACAACAGAAATCCCCTGCCCCCTGCGGGCTGGCAGGGGATAGTGAGCCGGAGTTGCCACAGCCTGCAGGAGGTGGCGGATAGCTCGGGCCTTGACTATGTGACACTAAGCCCCATCTATGACAGCATTTCCAAGCCGGGCTATCGGAGCAGGTTTGGCATCGACAGCCTGATGTGTGCCCACCTCGAGGGTGTGTATGCCTTGGGCGGGGTGACCTTTGCGCGTCTGGATGAGGTCAAGAATACAGGATTCTCCGGGGCTGCGATGCTCTCGGAGGCATGGAACACAAGAATGGATATACTTCAACTGATCACCGACACAGCCGATGGTGTGGCCGAGGCCCTGAGCGGCGGGTGCCGGTGGGTGCAACTGAGGATGAAGGAGGCGACAGACGGCGAGTGCGTGGCTGTGGCCCGTGATCTCCTCCCGCTGTGTCGCCTCTATGGTGCGACGCTGATACTCGATGACAGGGTGCATCTGGTTCACGAGACCGGGGCCGATGGTGTGCATCTGGGCAAGGACGATATGCCCGTTGCCGAGGCAAGGAGGCTGCTTGGCCCGGAGAAAATCATCGGAGCGACGGCCAATACCGAGGCCGACGTGATGGCTGCGTTCAGATCGGGGGCAGACTATATCGGCCTCGGGCCGTACAGGTTCACTACCACCAAGAAGCGCCTCTCGCCCATCCTCGGCTTGGAGGGCTACCGCCGGATAATGTCCTATTGCCGCGAAAACGGCATCACGATCCCGGTGGCTGCCATCGGAGGAATAGGTCTCGACGACCTTGCGCCGCTGCGCGAGGCGGGAGTCGACGGGGTGGCCGTCTCTGGACTCATCATGAAGGCGCCGGATAAGAAATTGACAACCAAAACAATCATAGACATATGGAGAAATTGAAGATCGGCGGTCGCGAATTTTCGAGCCGGCTTTTTGTCGGCACGGGAAAGTTCAGTTCCAACCGCCTGATGAGAGCCGCTATAGAGGCCTCGGGGACAGAGATGGTCACTGTGGCCCTGAAGCGCGTGGATACCGGCAATAAGGAAGATGATCTGCTGGCGCATGTACTGAGCCCTGACATACAGCTGCTGCCCAACACGTCGGGTGTGAGGGATGCCAAGGAGGCCGTGCTGGCCGCTCAGCTCGCCCGCGAGGCTTTCGGGACCAACTTTATCAAACTCGAGATTCATCCCGACCCGAGGTATCTGCTGCCCAATCCGATAGAGACTCTCAAGGCCACCGAGGAGCTGGCTAAGGACGGATTCATAGTGCTGCCTTATATTCAGGCCGACCCTGTCCTGTGCAAGCTGCTCGAGGATGCGGGCACTGCAGCCGTGATGCCGCTGGCTGCCCCGATCGGCACCAACAAGGGGATCGTGGTCAAGGATATGATCGAGATAATCATAGAGCAGAGCCGGGTGCCCGTGGTGATAGACGCCGGACTGGGGGCCCCATCACACGCAGCTCAGGCCATGGAGATGGGCGCGGATGCCGTGCTGGTCAATACAGCCATCGCTATAGCCGACGATCCTGTGGCCATGGCGAGGGCTTTTGCCCGTGCCGTCGAGGCCGGGCGCGAGGCATACTGCGCCGGACTCGGAGCGGTGTCCGACACCGCTGCCGCGAGCAGTCCGCTAACCTCATTCCTTGCATGATGTTTGCCGACGAGTTAGAAAAAATAGACTGGGACGATACCACCCGCAGGATCGAGGCTATGACGTCGGCCGATGTCGAGAGGGCTCTCTCGGCCCGGCGCCCGACCATAGCCGACTTCATGGCGCTTATCTCGCCGGCTGCAGCTCCATATCTTGAGCAGATGGCGGCGCTGAGCAGGCGCTACACACGCGAGCGTTTCGGCAAGACGATTTCCATGTACATCCCTATGTACATCACCAATTCCTGCACCAACTCGTGTGTCTACTGCGGATTCAACCGTCATAACAGATTCGACCGTGTCGTGCTCACGATGGAACAGATAGAGGATGAGTGCAAGGCCATCAGGAGGCTTGGCCCTTTTGAAAACCTGCTGTTGGTGACAGGCGAGAATCCTAAGGTCGCCGGGCCGGACTATCTCGAGGAGGCGCTGCGGACTTGCCGCCCATATTTCAGCAACCTGACCATGGAGGTGATGCCTCTGGCTGCGGACGACTATGCGAGGCTCACCCGCTCGGGGCTCAACGGGGTGGTGTGCTTTCAGGAGACATATCATAGGGACAGGTACAGGGTCTATCATCCGGCGGGCATGAAGTCCAACTTCGAGTGGAGGGTCAATGGCTTTGACCGTATGGGCATGGCCGGGCTTCACAAGATAGGGATGGGAGTGCTCATCGGCCTCGAAGACTGGCGCACGGATGTGACTATGATGGCCGTCCATCTGCGCTATCTGCAGAAACATTACTGGCGCTCGCGATTCAGCGTCAATTTCCCTCGGATGCGTCCGGCCGCCGGTGGCTTTCAGCCCAATGTGGTGATGAGCGACCGCGAGCTGTGTCAGCTGACATTTGCCTTCCGCATCTTCGACCACGATGTCGACATATCCTACTCGACGAGAGAGGCCCCGTCGCTGCGCGACAATATGATGACACTTGGAGTGACCTCGATGAGCGCCGGCTCGAAGACCGACCCGGGAGGTTATCACACGTATCCGCAGTCGCTGGAGCAGTTTGCGGTGAGCGATGAAAGAACCCCCGAGCAGGTGGCGGCAGCCATCAGGGGCCGCGGCTGCGAAGTGGTGTGGAAGGATTGGGATAAAGTTTTTGACTGAGATGGAGAGGTTTACACGACAATTGGCCCTCCCGGAGATAGGAAGCGAGGGGCAGAAACGGCTGGCCGGGGCAGCGGTGCTGATCGTGGGGCTCGGCGGTCTGGGCTCGCCTGTGGCTCAATATCTCACCTGTGCCGGGGTGGGGCGGCTGGGGCTGTGCGACAGCGACACGGTGTCCATGAGCAATCTCAACCGTCAGACGCTCTATGGCGAGAACGATGTGGGGCAGCCCAAGACGCAGGTCGCGCTCAGACGGCTGGAGGAGATGTCGCCCCGGACACTATTTGATCTGTGGCCCGAGGGGCTGACCCCCGGCAACGCAGCAGAGATTGTGGCGCGATATGACATCGTGGTGGACTGTTGCGACAATCATGCCACACGCTATCTGATCGACGATGTCTGCCGCCTCGGCGCCAAGCCGTGGGTTTATGGCTCGGTCGGCGAGTTTGCAGGGCGTGTGAGCACATTCGTGCCTTCGCGTCCCGGCTACACTGATCTGTTTCCCGACCGCGACAGCCTCTCGGCCCTTCCTCCGGCCTCGGGAGGGGTGATCGGCACGCTCCCGGGCCTCGTCGGGACCGTGGAGGCTACCGAGGTGATCAAGCTCATCTGCGGCTTTGGCTCCAACCTCGTGGGCCGGCTGCTGGTGATAGATCTCAAAGGATTGATTTTTAATATATTTGAGTTATGAATAAAATTTTCAGGTCATGAAGTGGAGTGAAGAAGTGTGGCGCGAGGCGGAGGGGATATATCAGGAGATCCTAAGGCTGCCTTTCGTCAGGGAGCTCAGTGCAGGCACACTGAGCATGGAGCGGTTTGTGTTCTACATACGTCAGGATTCATATTATATCGAAAACTACAGCAGGGTGCTGGCTCATATAGCCTCGCGGTTGCCGTCGATAGAGTGGATGGAGAGTTTCCTGAGCTTTGCGTCGTGCGGGATTCTTGTCGAGAACGAGATGCACGAATCCTATGCCGAGATACGTTCCACCCCTGTGCAGCCGACACCCACATGTCTGCTCTACTGTGCCTATGAATCGGCTCAGGCCCTCGGGCCGGTCGAAGTAGAGGCTGCGGCAGTGTTGCCCTGTTTTTGGATATATACCCTCGTGGGTAAGGAGATACACAAGAAAAGTTCGCCCGATAATCCATTCGCGAGATGGATAGAGACTTATGCCGACGAGTCTTTCGTCCGATCTACGGAGAGGGCCATCGAGATATGCGATGCTCTTGCCGCGCAGGCCACAGAGGATGTCAGGCGCCGGATGACTGAGGCGTTCGTGATGGCGACCAAAATGGAGTGGATGTTCTGGGACAGTGCATATAATCTTGAAAAATGGAAGGTATGACCGAGCAGAAGGTTTACAGGAGAGTGATGACCATAGCCGGCAGCGACCCGAGCGGAGGGGCCGGCGTGCAGGCTGATATCAAGACCATATCAGCCTGCGGGTGCTATGCCACCTCGGCGATCGTGGCGTTGGTCGACGAGAACACTATCGGCGTCTATGGCGTGATGCCTGTGCCCGAGGCTTTCGTGGCCGCACAGATCCGATCTATCCTCGACGATGTAGGCACAGATGCCGTCAAGATCGGTATGCTCCACTCGGCGCAGCTCATCAGGGCTGTCAGAGAGACCCTCGACGGGTATCCTGACATCCGTGACATAGTGCTTGACCCTGTGATGGTGGCCACCTCCGGCGACCCGCTCCTTGAGGCTGAGGCGGTGGAGACGCTGCGCGATGTGCTGATACCGCGCAGCCGCATCATCACACCCAATATACCGGAAGCAGAGTTGCTGCTGGGGCGCAAGATCTCCTGTCAGGACGAGCTCCCCGATGCTGCCATTGAGTTGTCGCGCTTCGGAGCGTCGGTGATGCTCAAGGCCGGACATCTCTCGGACGAGACGCTGACGGATATCCTCTATAACGCGGAGACCGGCGAAATCCTGCGCCTCGAATCACGACGTGTGACTACTCCCAACACCCATGGCACGGGGTGCACACTTTCGTCGGCGATCGCCTCATATCTGGCTTCAGGCTACCCGCTCAATGATGCTGTGAGAAAAGCCAAGGACTATATCTCGGCGGCCATCCTGTCGGGCGCGCAATATAAGATAGGCAAAGGTCACGGACCGGTGAATCACTTCTACAATATGTCAATGTGAGGCGTTGAATAACAATTATGAAGTATGACAAGCGCCCGGGCTCCTGAGTGGGGAGACCGGGCGCTGTGTGGGTTGATATGTGGTCTGAGGAGTCAGCTGTAAGGATCAGTCGTTGAGGTTGTAGACCTCCGGACGGATGAACTTGCGCAGCTCGGGCACCTGCTTGGCGAGGGCGTTGGCAGCGAGGCGCGACACCACGATGCCGCCAAGGACGTTGAGGTGGGTGTTGTCCGACTTACCATTGGGGCAAAACTCGTAGGTATTGGCGGGAATCCACATGAAAAGTTCCTTAGAGAGAGTGGGTCCCATCTCCTGTACGAGCTTGTGGGTCATTTTGTTCATGTCGATGAACACTACATCCTCCTCGGCGGCTACGCGGCGGGGGGAGTCGCGATAGGCTCCGTGAGTGTCGACGAGTATCACACCACCCTCGGTGTCCTTAGTGGGGCCTACGGGGGGATTGTCGTCGCGGTCCTCGGCCTTGATCGAGGCATTGGCTGGGAAGTTGCGGCGCACGATGCAGTTCATCAAGATAGGTATGCCACCCTTTGACTTGGTGTCGCGCACATACTGGCGCAGGTTCTCGTCAAACGTGCCGCCGGGCTCGGAATAGCGGTCCTGATTCTTGATCTTCTCGTCGTTGTGGCCAAACTGGATGATGACATAGTCGCCGGGGCGCATCTTCTCCATCACTGCGTCCCAACGCTTCTCAGTGCGGAAGCTCTTGGACGAACGGCCGTTGACAGCATGATTGTCGATTTTCACGGCTCCCTGAAAGTAGAGAGGGAGCATCTGTCCCCAGCCGCGTTCCTGATTCTCCTTGTCGAGGGGTTTGTTGGCCATGGTCGAGTCGCCGATCATGAAGATGGTGACGGTGTCTGTCTGCTCGGTGGGAGCGGCCGATGCGAGCAGGGGCAGCCCCAGAGCGAGGATGAGTGAGTTGATGAGTCTCATGGTGATGTATGGGTTGTGTAGATTGTTTGGTTAGTGTCGGGGGTGTGTCGTGAAGGAGATGGTTATTTCACCGTGATTTTTACGGGGTGGGCCTTCTCGTTCTGCCAGCGGCGCAGCCATGCAAACCATTCGTCGGCTGTGCGGGGCGATGTCTCGTCACGCAGGGCGGCCGAGGTGAACGAGTAGCTGATGCGACCCTTGGAGTCGGGCTTGAGGATGGTGAGATAGTTCACGTCGTCCTCGAGGGTGCGGTCAAGGTTGACGGCTGGGACGTAGAGCCCGAGGCCGAGGGTGTCGCGCAGCTCTTGATATTTCTTCTCGGGCACGTTCCATCCCCAGCTCCCTGCGAGTCCGTCGGGGGTGACGAATCCCGTGTTGTCCTCCATCACTTTCTGTACACCGGTGCAGTAAAGGGCTCCGGCCGGTGAGGGGGAGAGGGTCACCTCGACATCATAGTCGCGGCGTCCGGCCCACACGGTGTAACGCTGGGTCATATCCTTGGGGGCGGCTCCGGGGGTGGTGATCCAGCCACGGTCCTCGACCTCGATCACGGAGCGGAGCGGTCCGGTAGTGACCACGCGCTGTCCGCGGGTGGTCACGGAGTCGATGGTGAGGGGGGCTTTGCCGTCCCATCCGCGGAAAGAGCCGAGGGCCACCGAGGTGCCGGCCCAGAGGATGTCGCGGCCATAGCCCTGATTCATCTGGTCGACAGTGGTGTAGAATCCTGTGGTCTCCAGCTCGAGCTGAGGATGGTTTTTGGCATAGAGGTCTACGCTCTGTCGGTTGTCCATATAGACGCGTATGGCCGAAACGAGACCCTCGAGGACGGCACCGTGACCGTAGATGGAGTTATACATCTGACGGTTGTCGGCATTGCCGGGGAATGTGATGGCCTGCACGCGGGGATGCTTCTGATTCTTGTCGTGAAGTTTGATATAAGCCGCGGTGGCGGGGGTGAAGGTGCGTGTCGGCTCTTTGTCTGAGAGGTTGACGGTGAGTTTGCGCACCTCGGATGGCTTGAGGTCTACCATCATCACCAGCTCGTCGGCGCGGCCGTCGGCATTCATGTCGTCGAGTTGCCACGGCATGTCGGGGTGACCCGCTACGCTCACAGAGCGCACTTCGGCTCCCTTGGACGGGAGATTGACTACTACGGGCACATTCTCTCTTGGCTCGGGGAGGGGGTTGCTGACGGTGACGGTGAGCGAGAGCAACAACAGTTGGATGGGTGACATGGTATTATCGGGTATAGGGCTGGATGAATTGATGAAAAAAGAGCACTCTCCACGGTCTTGACCCCTCGGCGGGGGGAGGTGAAAGAGTGCTCTCGGTTATCGTCTTGCTGTGAATATTTTCGGGGATGGTGAACGGGCCACGGTGTGTGTCACTGACCCAGATATGCCTTGAGGAGATGGCTTTTCTGCCCCTTGAGGCGGCGGATGGCTTTCTCCTTTATCTGGCGCACGCGCTCGCGGGTCAGGTCAAATTTGGCTCCGATCTCCTCGAGGGTCATCTCCTGACAGCCGATGCCGAAAAACATCTTGAGTATCTCGCGCTCGCGGTCGTGGAGCTGTTTGAGGGCGCGGTCCACCTCCTTGGCCAGCGACTCCTGTGTGAGTGTGGCGTCGGCCATGGGGGAGTCGTCGTTGGTGAGCACGTCGAGCAGACTGTTGTCCTCACCTTCCACAAAGGGGGCGTCAACGGATATGTGGCGGCCTGACACCTTGAGGGTGTCGGCTATCTTGTCGACAGGCACTTCGAGCCTCTCGGCGAGCTCCTCGGGCGAGGGGCGACGCTCGTTTTCCTGCTCGAATTTGGAGAGGGCCTTGCTTATCTTGTTGAGCGAGCCCACCTGATTGAGGGGGAGACGCACTATGCGGCTCTGCTCGGCGAGTGCCTGCAGGATTGACTGGCGGATCCACCACACGGCGTAAGATATGAATTTGAAGCCTCTTGTCTCATCAAATTTCTGTGCGGCCTTGATGAGGCCGAGATTACCTTCGTTGATGAGGTCGGGCAGGCTGAGACCCTGATTCTGATACTGCTTGGCCACTGACACCACGAAGCGCAGATTGGCACGCACCAGTTTGTCGAGTGCGCGTTGGTCTCCCTGATGGATGCGTTGTGCCAGTTCGACCTCTTCTTCTACAGAGATAAGCTCCTCACGGCCAATCTCCTGCAGGAATTTATCAAGCGATGCGCTCTCGCGGTTGGTGATTGATTTTGATATCTTTAATTGTCTCATGTTTTCTTAACGCACATTTAACGCACAAAGTTAATAAAAATCTGTCAATAATCCAAATCCCGGACGCCTCGGCGGGTTAAATTATCATAAGTAAGCCGCGCGGGTGCCCCGTCGGCACGACGATGGAATGAGGTGAGGATTGTTAAATAGGGTGAATATAAGCGGGATTTATGGCGATTCGAAGCGGAAAGGGGGCGGTAATTGGAGATTTTTTTGTAATTTTGCATCGCGTTACGTTGTCCTCGTGCTGAGGCACGTTGCAAATTTCATCACCACCCTCACCCCAACACTATAAATGGAGGCAAAGAAAGTACTGTTCATATCACAAGAAGTGTCGCCCTACGTGCCCGACACCCCCATGTCGCTCCTTGGCCGGAATATCCCTCAGGGGATACATGGCAAAGAGTTTGAAGTAAGAATCTTCACTCCACGATATGGCTGTATCAACGAGCGCCGCAATCAGCTCCATGAGGTGATTCGCCTATCAGGCCTCAATCTGGTGATCGACGACAATGACCATCCTCTTATAATTAAGGTGGCGACTCTGCTCCCCTCGAGGATGCAGGTCTATTTCATAGACAACGACGACTTCTTCCACGCCCTCCCCGAGAAGGGGCTCGAGACCGAGCTGCTGCCCGACGAGAACGACGAGCGCATGATGTTTTTCACCACCGGTGTCATTGAGACTGTCAAGAAACTGATGTGGCAGCCGGCCGTGATCCACTGCAGCGGATGGGTGTCGGCGCTGGCCCCTCTGTTCATCCGCCGCAAGTATGCCGACGACCCGACCTTTCGCTCGGCACGCATCATCTATTCACTCCAGCCCGAGCGATTCGAGGGTGCGCTCGACGAGCGGTTTGTGGAAAAACTCAAGATGGACGGCCTGAGCGATGACGACCTTGCGGTCCTCACCTCCGGCCCTGTCGACTATCTGACGCTCAACAAGCTCGCCATCGACTATGCCGACGCCGTGGCTCAGGCCACACCCGATGTCGACCCCGAGCTCGTGGCATATGCCAAGGCTTCGGGCAAACCATTCATTGACGCCTCGGAGCTTGAGAAAGATACCTACAAGAAGTTTTATCGCGAGCTCATAGGCTCTGACGACGAAGACTGAAAAAGAAAAACATGAACAAGCTACTCTCGGCACTCTGCGTCTTGGCGACATTTGCCATGTTCAGTGCCTGCAATCAAGATACTCCCATGCCCGGCTCCTCGCTCGTCGAGGGGCAGGTCGAGATAATCCGCGACTCCCTGTTCACCGTCACCGGCGAGCCCAATGCCGTAGGCGCCGTGCGCTCGCGCACCACCCTTCAGCTGCTCGGCCGCTATTCGGCCCAAGGGTTTGGCAGATTCGAGTCAGACATCGTGTGCCAGTATATGCCGGCCGCGGCCATCGACACCCAAGGTGTGAAGGTGGAGTATATCGACTCCGTCAAGCTCTGCCTGTCGATGTATCGCGACGGTTTTGCCGGCGACTCGGTGGCCCCTATGGGACTGAACGTGTATCCCCTCGTCAAGCAGCTCCCCAGCCCTATATTCAGCGACTTTGACCCTGAGGGGTATTATGATCCCACTCCCATAGGCTCCACATCCTACTCAGGTCTCATCGGTGGCTATCCCTATCTCGGCACCGACTCGGAGGGAGCTATTTATAAGGATATCTATGTCAGCCTCCCTGTGGAGATAGGCCGCTCGCTATTCGAGAAATACCTCTCCAATCCGGAGATATTCAACAATCCCAAGGCTTTCGCACAGTGGTTTCCCGGATTTTACATTGCCAATACGTTTGGCTCGGGACGTGTGACCCGCATCAGCCACAACTCGCTCCACGTCTACTATCACGCACAGTTCGAGATAGGCGAGGGAGAGGCTAAGCGCGACACCGTGATCCCCTGTGTGGCCACATATCTCGGCGTGACCCCCGAGGTGATCACCAACAACAATATCAAGTTTGAGATAGCCCCCGAGCTCAAGGAGCGTGCCACCTCCGGTGAGCCTCTCCTCGTGGGGCCTTTGGGATATGACGTAGAGTTCAGATTCCCGGCATCTGAGATCCTCGCCCGCTATAAGGAGCAGTCCGGCCCCCTCGCGCTGGTCAATTATCTCACATTCTTCGTCCCGGCGCGCGACATATCAAACGACTACGGCCTCAAACCTCCGCCATATGTGCTCTTGGTGAAGAAGTCTGAGAAGGAAAAGTTTTTTGCCGAGGGGAAGATCAACGACAACAAATCGTCGTTCTATGCCTCGTATGATTCTTCGACAGGCGGATATAAGTTCTCCAGCATGCTCTCATATATCAACGATATCATAGAGCGTGGCGAGGTGACGGACGATGATGAGGAGTTTGTCATCTGCCCTGTGCTGGTGTCCTACTACTCGTCCAACACATCGAGCAACTATTATTACGGCTACAGCTATGGGTCGTCTACGACCACCCTCACTGTAAGCAGCATCACCCCCTACGTCACAGAGCCTGTGATGACGATGCTTGATTTCCCCAAGGCCAAGATACAGTTCTCGTTCAGCAAACAGACGTTGTGAAAAAAATCTGCCTCATTAGAGGCGGATTTTCAGAAATAATTCGTAACTTTGCACCGCCGGGAGGGTAAAACCTCCGGCACACCGCCGCAATAGCTCAGTCGGTAGAGCATTTCATTCGTAACGAAAAGGTCGTGGGTTCGAGTCCCACTCGCGGCTCTGTAACATTCTCCATTGAAAGCCAACTCTTTATGGGTTGGTTTTCTCGTTTCATGTTGTAAAACATGTTGCATTTCTCGAAAAATATCCTCATTTTTGCGGTAAACAAAATTCTTATATCAGACCCAATCACACGTTTTATTTAAGAGTATTTTACTATACATGGTAATCTTTCGCAGAATGGTGCGATTGGAGAAAACATGATATCATAAAAAGTTTTCGCACAGAGATAACGAATCATTGTCCATTACGGACAATAATCAAATATTTTTTTGCATACAAAGGATCAAAATTAGATTAATCATAAATATGAATACGTGGACAAAGATTCTGACAGCCTTGGTAGCGGTTGAAACCCTCCTGATAGCGATATACTGTTGTAGTAAACTGGAGGTTAACTCGAATAGTGCAAGTATAATGATCAGCACTCTCGGGGTAATTGTGACTTTTGTGGTGGCATGGCAGATTTGGCAGACGATAAACGCAAAGAAGGAGATTGAATCCGCGACACACGAAATGGTAAATCGTTGTCAAGAAAGATTGGATGATTTTAAAAAGAAAATTCGTAGAGACAGAATATATTATCTCAATAAGGTTCAAGAACTAGATAAGAAATTGGAAGAACAGAGAAAATCCATTAATGATACGGTCATTATGAAATACTGCCTTAATGATGCAATGGGAAGTATGCACTATAATGATGGAAGAATGATTGAAGGTGCACTGGACGTTATTGAAAATATATTTTTAATAGTCACCAACAAAGAATTGTTTGAAAAGTATTTTGGAAATGATTATTCAGATAAGCTGGGAATTGCGACATATTTTATTGCTAAAAATTTAAAAATGTACAAAATTGACCAAATTGTTAAAGAAAGCAATAAGGATAGATTGATAAAACGACTTGAAAATATAAACGATAGATGGACAAAAAGATATAATGTGATAAGCGAAAATACTTTTTTGCCTTCTTTCGTAATTATTCGATTAAAGAAACTAAATGGGATACTTAATCGGTTAGTTGTTGGTGTGAGAGAATCGGGTGAAAATTATATAATGCCACACGGCGATATGGAAGACTTGAATCAAATGGCAGGCAACTAAGTGATGAGGATATATGAAGAGAAAGACGACCCCCATTTTATCTTTCCATCATAGATACATATTGGAAAATTGATGGATTGATTGGGTGGTTGAAGCAGTTTTTTGTGCACTCGTCTACATCCTGTAATAACATATTTTTGTCTGAACATGGCAACACTTTTCATAACAGATCTCGACGGCACGCTTCTCGGGACTGATAGCCGGGTGAGCCGGAGGAGCGCCGATATCATCTCGCGCCTGTCGCGCGAGGGTGCGCTGATCAGCGTGGCCACGGCGCGCACGCCGGCCACAGTGGAGCCACTGTTGGCCCACACCTATACTTCGATACCGGCCGTGGTGATGACGGGCGCTTCGCTATGGGACCGCTCGGAGCGACGATTTGTGGATGCGCGCCTGTTTCCCGAAGGAAAGGGTGGGGAGGTGGCACGCCTCATGGCTGCCGGCGGGGTGAATCCGTTTGTCTATACGCTGACGCACGAGGGGCGGCTGAGGGTGTTTCATCACGGTGCGCCGCTCACCCGCCACGAGGATGAGTTCTATCAGGAGCGCCGCGGACTGGAGCTGAAGCGATTTGTCCTCAATCCATCCGTGGGCTATGAAGGTCCGTTTGAGAATGTGATCCTACTGCTCGGGATAGGTGAGACCCCCGCCGTGAGCGAGATGGCAGCCCGCCTGAGGCTCGACCATGATCTCTCCGTCTCATCTTTTCCCGATATTTTCAATTCTTCGGTATCCTATATCGAAGTGTTCTCTGCCGGGGTGTCAAAGGCCGAGGCGGTGCTCAGGCTCAAGGCATCCACAGGCGCAGACCGGCTGGTGGTATATGGCGACAACCTCAACGACCTGTCCATGATGGCGGTGGCCGATGAGGCTGTGGCTGTGGCAAATGCCCGTCCCGAGGTGAGGGACGCAGCTGCGCGTGTCATAGGACCAAACAGCGAGGATGCCGTGGCCCTTGATATGGAGGCCCTTTTCAGGGGCGGCCGTTGAGGGCGAAGTATTTCCAGAGCGGAGCGCACATGAGGGCCTGTTTCAGCTCGTCGCGCTCCAGCATCGCGTAGACCTCGGCCGGGGTCAGGAGCTCCACGCGGATATCCTCCGTCTTGTCGAGGTGCTGACTCCCCTGAAGGGTCACACCGCGGGCTATATAGCAATAGGCAAGGTTGTTCTGACTCCCGGGGTTGGCTGAGATGACCATAGACAGCTCCCACTCCCCGCCGGCATAGCCGGTCTCCTCGAGGAGTTCGCGCTTGGCACCCTCGAGCGGCTCCTCGCCATCCTCCACCACGCCGGCACACAGCTCCAACGCCACCTCGCCGAGCCCGTGGCGGTATTGACGCACCATCACGAACTGCCCCTCGGGGGTGATGGCTATGACGTTGATCCACTTGGGGTATTCGAGTACGTAATACTCGGGGTGGACCGTGCCGTTGGGCAGGCGCACGGTGTCGCGTCTCACGGTGAGCCATGGGCGATTGAACAGATACTCACTGTCCAGCACCTCCCACTTCATATCCTCATGCTCCGCGCTGCTCATGACTTCTTGCATTTGATAGCTTCACGTTCCACAGGCAGGCAGGCGGCAAAGGTGCTGATATAGCGTTCGAAGCCCTCGATCTCCTCCTGCGTAGGGGTGACCTCCGAGGCCTCGTAGCCTGCGAATATGCGGGTGTCGAGCCACTCGGCCAGCGACAGCCCCTCGGGATTGTAGGCGAGATACCCTGCCAGCAGGGCGATCCCCCATGCACCACCCTCGCCGGCTGTCTCCATTACAGAGATGGGTGAGGAGAGGGCGGCGGCGAGTATACGCTGTCCCACGACCGGTGTCTTGAACAGGCCGCCGTGGGCAGTGATGCGGTCCACTCTGACACCCTCCTCACGAAACAGCACGTCGTTGCCGCTCTTGAGCGCGGCCACCGAGGCATAGAGGTTGGCACGCATGAAGTTGGCGAGCGTAAAGCGGTCTGTGGCCGACCTCACGAACAGCGGGCGCCCCTCCTCGAGGCCTTCCACCGGCTCGCCCGACACGAAGTTGTAGGCAAGGAGGCCGCCGCAGTCGGTGTCGCCGGTCAGGGCGTGGTTGTAGAGACGCGAGAATATCTCACCGGTCTCCATATCGGTGCCCGCAATGCCGAGAAATTCGCGGAATATCCCCACCCAAGCGTTGAGATCGGACGTACAGTTGTTGCAATGCACCATGGCCACCGGGCTGCCGTCAGGGGTAGTGACAATATCTATCATCTCGTAGGGACGTGAGAGCTCTTTCTCGAGCACTATCATGGAGAATGATGAGGTGCCCGCGGAGACATTGCCCGTGCGTGGCACCACGGCGTTGGTGGCCACCATGCCTGTCCCGGCGTCCCCCTCGGGCGGACAGAACGGGATGCCGGGGCGCAGGTTGCCCGCCGGGTCGAGCAGACGCGCCCCCTCGGGGGTGAGCCGGCCCGCTTCGCGTCCGGCCGGGAGCACGCGGGGCAGTATTTCGATCAGCGACTTGCCAATGCGTGTGCGGGTGTCGGCCGTCTTGTCAAACAGTTCCACCATGCGCGCGTTATAGGTGCCGGTGGCGGGATCCACAGGTATCATGCCCGAAGCATCGCCCACGCCGAGCACCTTCTCGCCGGTCAGCTCGCGGTGGACATATCCCGCCAGTGTGGTGAGGAAGTCGATGCGGTCCACATGCTCCTCGCCGTCGAGGATGGCCTGATAGAGATGCGATATGCTCCAGCGCAGCGGAATGTTGAAGTCAAACAGGCGCGACAGCTCAGCCGCGGCACGCCCGGTGTTGGTGTTGCGCCACGTGCGGAACGGAGTGAGGATGCGTCCCTCCTTGTCAAAGGGAAGATAGCCATGCATCATGGCCGAGATGCCGATGGCCGCGAGGGTCTCTATACGGGTGTCGTAGAGTCGCTCCACGTCGGCGGTCAGCGATGCGTAGCACCGGCGCAGTCCATACCATATATCGTCGGTAGAGTATGTCCAGAGGCCGTTCTCAAACCTGTTTTCCCACTCGTGCGAGCCTTGCGCAATGGGGTGACCCTCGCTGTCAGTGAGCACAGCCTTGATGCGGGTTGAGCCCAGCTCGATGCCGAGCAGAGCCTGCCCGGCATCAATAGTGTGGCGTGGGTCTGTCATCACTTGTTGAGCATATAATAAACGTCGTTGACGCGGAGCTCCTGCTTGAGCTTGCGCATGTCGGTGTCCTTGTCGATCAGCACCATTTCAATGCCTGCCATTTCGGCATAATCTTCCCAGTAGCGTGAGTCGATGTCGAAGGAGAAACATGAGTGGTGTGTGCCTCCTGCCGTGATCCATGCGGCGGCTCCGGTCTCGAAGTCGGGCATCGGAATCCACAGGGCCGACGCCACGGGGAGATTGGGCATCTTCTGAGGCTCGATGCACTCCACGTCGTTGACTATGAGGCGGAATCTGTTGCCCATGTCAATGACTGTGGCTGTGACGGCGGCACCGAGTTTGGAGGTGAAGACGAGACGGGCGGTCTGAGCCTTGCGGATCCCTATGCCGAGGTAGTGGACCTCGAGGCGGGGACGGGCCGAGGCGATGAGCGGACAGATCTCGAGCATATGGGCCTGAAGGATCGAGCTGCGTGCGCCGTCGAAGTTGAGCGTATAGTCCTCGAGAAACGAGCACCCCTTGGGCATTCCCTGACTCATCACCCAGAGAGAGCGGTAGAGAGCCGCCGACTTCCAGTCTCCCTCGGCGCCAAATCCATAGCCCTCGGCCATGAGACGCTGAGATGCAAGGCCGGGGATCTGGTCAAAGCCCACGAAATTGGGGTCGTTGATGTCGGCCGTGCCGAGGTCGTCAAAGTTGGTGGTGAATCCTTTGGCCCCCTTAGCCTCGAGACAGGCCCTGATGGCCAGCTCGGCGCGGGCGGCGTTCCTGACCGCGATATTCTCCTGTGTGCCTTTCTCGGCTATTGCCGGGTCAAAGTCATAGAGGCTCAGATACTCGTCAAAGAGAGCGTCCACAGCCTCGTCGGACACCTTCTTATAATACTCCATGAGGGTGCTCACCGGGCAATAGTCCACGTGATAGCCAAACTGCATCTCGGCAGCCACCTTGTCGCCGTCGGTCACGGCCACGTTGTTCATCTGATCGCCAAAGCGGAGGATGGTCATCTCCTGCGAGTCGGCCCAAGCGGCGGCCACACGCTCCCACACGGCGATCTTCTCCTGAGTGGCGGGGTCCTGCCAGTAGCCCACCACCACCTTGCGGCGCACCTTGAGGCGGGCGCATATGTGGCCGAACTCGCGGTCGCCATGGGCGCTCTGATTGAGATTCATGAAGTCCATGTCTATCTCCTCCCACGGTATCTGTGCGTTATACTGGGTGTGGAGATGGAGCAGCGGCTTGCGCAGCTCCTGAAGGCCGTGTATCCACATCTTGGCGGGCGAGAAGGTGTGCATCCATGTGATGATGCCCGCGCATGAGGCCGAGTTGTTGGCCGCGCGCATCACGTCGAGCACTTCCTTCGACGAGTTGGCCGTGCCTTTGTAGACCACCTTGATCGGGAGGCGTCCCGAGGCGTTGAGACCGTCGACCATTTCCTTGCTGTGGGCGTCGACTTTCACCACGGCATCGCCGCCGTAAAGGAGCTGGGCACCGGTCACCCACCATATTTCGAGATTATCGTACATCGTATTGTCTTGTTTTATGATTGTGCTTAGAGTGTGATTTGATTCTTGAGTATAGAGAGTGGGTCGCCTCCCGATGGTCATTTGCGTCCCGTCTGGCCGTAATATGCCCCGGGCCCGTGCTTGCGCGAGAAGTGTTTCTCCACCAGCAGCGGATTCATGGTCAGCGAGGGGTTGGCCTGATATGCTATAGAGGCCATCTTGGCCACCTGCTCGAGCACCACGGCGTTGTGGACAGCCTCGGCGGGAGTGGCGCCCCATGTGAAGGGGCCGTGATTCTTGACCAGCACGCCGGGGGTGTGCACCGGATTGATGCCCCGCGACAGGAAACAGTCCACGATCACATTGCCCGTCTCCAGCTCATAGTCTCCCTCCACCTCGGGGGCGGTCATGTCGCGCGTGCAAGGCACGGCATCGTGAAAATAGTCGGCATGTGTCGTCCCGATGTTGGGCAGGTCTATCCCGGCCTGCGCCCATGCGGTGGCATAGGTGGAGTGGGTGTGGACCACACCTCCGGCTTCGGGAAAAGCCCTGTAGATGGCCAGATGTGTGGGGGTGTCGGACGACGGGCGCAGCATGCCCTCCACCACCTCGCCTGTGGCGAGCGACACTACCACCATATCCTCAGGGCGCATGGTGTCATAGCTCACGCCCGAGGGCTTGATTACCACCATTCCGCTCTTGCGGTCGATGCCCGAGACATTGCCCCAAGTGAATATCACCAGCCCATGATCCACGAGGGCCATATTGGCCGCAAAGACTTTCTGTTTGAGTTCTTCCAACATAAGCGTTTACCAGAAATAAATATAGAATGCCACGGTGATGCCGAGAATCACACATGTGTGGAATATGTCCCACCCGTTCCAGCTGGCGCGGGTGGCAGCACGCTGCTCGGGGGTCGAGGTGCCGAACACGAGGCCCTGTATCTTGGCCGGGTCAGGCGCCTTGGTGAACAGGGACACCACTATGGCCACGAGGAGACAGAACACCAGCATCCATCCGCAGAAGAAGAGCCAGTTGAAGTCATAGAATATGTAGCGGAACAGGTTGTCTGTGTTGCCGTCGGCTTCGATGCCGGCGCCCGAATAGTAGATCTTGGTGCCGAGACGGCAGAGGCCGATGGCCAGACCGGCTATGAGGGCCCACATGCCACCCTGTGCGGAGGCGCGCTTCCAGCAGATGCCGATGAGGAAGGCGGCAGCGATGCCCGGAGCGAGCACCGACTGCACATCCTGCAGATAGAGATAGAGCACGTCGCCTATGGAGCGCATGATGGGTATCCACAGGATGCCGAGGATCACGATGACCACAGTGGCTGCCTGTCCGATGCGCACGAGGTGCTGAGGCTTGGTCTGGGGTTTCCAGCGCTGGTAGAAGTCGATGGTGAAGAGTGCTGCCGAAGAGTTGAACAGCGAAGCCAGCGACGACATCAGCGCCGCCAGTATGCCACACACGATGAGGCCCTTGACGCCGGCCGGGAGCAGACGCGCCACCATGGTCGGGAAGGCGGCGTCGGTGTTGAGCGCTCCGTCTGCCATCACGGGGAGGAAGTTGCCCGTCTTCCAGTGGAGGGCATAGGCTATCATGCCGGGGATGAGAAACAGGAACACGGGGAGCAGTTTGAGATAGGCCCCGAAGATGGTGCCGCGTCGTGCTTGGCGCTCATCTTTGCCCGAGAGGACGCGCTGCACTATGAACTGGTCCGTACACCAGTACCAGAAGCCGATCACCGCCGAGCCGATGAGTGCACCGAGCCACGGGAAGCTGCGGTCATTGTTGTCACGGATCAGGTTGGTCATGCTGTCGCCATACTCGTTGACCTCGATGGCCGAGCAGATGCGCATCATCTCGTCCCATCCGCCCAGCTCCTTGAGTCCGAGCACGAGGATGATGATGGAGCCGAGAAGCAGGATAGGGGTCTGGAGCACCGAGGTGTAGAGGACAGACTTCATGCCGCCGAAGATGGTGTAGAGGGCCGTGATGAGCACGAGACCAATTGCTGCGATCCAGAAAAAGTCTATGCCCCAAAGGGTTTCGATGCCAAACACCTGCTGGAACACGAGGCCGCCGGCATAGACGGTCACGGCCACCTTGGTGAGGACGTAGGATATGAGGGATATGAGCGAGAGTATGGTGCGCGAGGCCGGATTGTAGCGACGCTCGAGAAACTCAGGCATCGTGTAGACCATCGAGCGGGTATAGAAGGGGACGAACACCCAGCCCAGCAGCAGGATCATCCAGCCCTGTATCTCCCAGTGGGCCATGGCCATGCCTGAGCTCGCACCCGAGCCGGCAAGGCCTATGAGATGTTCCGAGCCGATGTTTGAAGCGAAGATTGATGCTCCGATAGCCAGCCATGTGGCGTCTTTGCCTCCGAGAAAGTAGTCGGCGGCATTGTTCTGTTTCTGCTTCATCACCCAGACGATGATGCCTACCAGAGTCACGAAGAACAGTGCGATGACTATCCAGTCAAGTAGTGCCATAGTCGAACTGCGATATTAGTGGTATTATGTAGATTGATTGTCTGATCAATTATTTATCCGTGCCAAACTCGAGCAGCGTGTGGCTCTGATAGGGGGTGTCGGGGTTGAGGGCCGAGGAGGGCCAAGACGGTTTGTTGGGCGAGTCTGGATACTTCTGTGTCTCGAGGCATATGCCCGTGCGCTGACCGTAGACCTTGCCACCTTTGCCTTTGATGGTGCCGTCGAGGAAGTTGCCCGAGTAGACCTGTACCCCCGGCTCGGTGGTATAGATGGTCATGGTTATGCCGCTCTCAGGCGACATCAGGGTGATAGCTGGGAGAGTGATGTCACCGCGGGTGTCGAGCACGAGGTTGTGGTCATAGCCGTTGCCGTTGCGGATCTGCGGGTCGGTCATGTCGGCCACGCTTTGGCCGATGATGCGCCCGTGGCGGAAGTCAAAGGGCGTCCCTTCCACCGGAGTTATCTCTCCGGTGGTCATATACGTTGAGTCTACAGGCGTATATCCGGAGGCGTTGATGGTGAGACGGTGGTCGGTGACAGGCACTGTCGGATCGCCCGACAGGTTGAAGTATGAGTGATTGGTCATGTTGATCACCGTCGGGGCATCGGTCACAGCCATATAGTCGATGGCGAGAGTGTTGTCGTGGCAGAGGGTATAGGTGACGGTGGCCTCGACATTGCCGGGAAATCCGTTGTCGCCGTCGGGCGAGTGCATGACGAGAGTGATGGTCGAGTCTGACGCCTCGGCCACGTCATAAACCTTGTATTGCCATCCCTCCGGGCCTCCGTGGAGTGTGTGGCCAAAGTTATTGACCGGGAGCTGGATGGTGTCACCACCCATGGGTAGACGGCCATGGTCTATGCGGTTGGCATACCGGCCTATGGCGGCACCGAAGTCGGTCTGGTGATTCTCGGGATAATAGTCGGCGATGCTGTCGAATCCGAGCACCACGTCGCGGAGATTGCCGTCGCGGTCGGGGACGGAGAGGGCCACGATGCGGCCGCCGAAATTGGTGACGCTCACCTCCATGCCGTTGTCGTTGCGCATGGTGTGGAGCATGACGGCCTTTCCATCGCGGGTGTCGGCAAAGTTGGCGGGGTCGAGCCCGGCGGCCGTAACCTGCCGGGAGTCAGCATTACCTGAGGCACACGAGGCGACGAGAGTGGCCGCCAGCATAGCCGAGGCAACTGATGTGAGGAAGTATTTCATGGTTAAGATATTAATTTACAGTGGGGCAACCTAATGATGGGATAGCGGTGCCCGATATTTTCCCAAAGTTACTCATTTCTCCGGTTTTTAACAGATAGGTTAACAGTAATTAACTATTTGGGACGGCGGGTCGGGGCGTATAAACTTTCTTTTCAACTTTTTATGATAACGTTTGTTATTAATGTTAAAACAGAATACATCTCTCCTTCACCCGGATACATTAACCCAAAACCCACTGATAATTATGAGACCCACCCCTCGCTTTGCCTCCCTTTGTCTGGCGGGAGCTCTCGCAGCTGCAGCGTCCGCCCAGTCGTCGCACACCGTCCGTCAGGAGGCGCTCGATTCGGCCATGAACGACCACCGTATTATATTCATCGGCGATGCTGACCGCGGCAAGCCTACGGCCGAGCAACAGAAAGCACTGATAGAGGAGTTCTATATCAACCAGTTTGAGAATGCCACACGTCCCGACGCACCCTACTTCCTGTTCATGAGCCGCGATGCCAACCTCGCGATGGGTGTGGGTGGCAATGTGAAGCTGAGGGCATATTTCGACCCCGGCAACTCGCTCCCGGGCACCAACTTCTCGCCCTACGATATCCCTATGTCGCGCGACGACTGCAACCGCAACCATCTCGGCACCACGCCTGCAGGGACAGCTCTATACTTTAGAGTGATAGGCCACAGCAAGCGCCTCGGATCCTATCAGGTGTATATCAAGGGAAAATTCAACGGTGGACCCTCGGGTATCGACTTCAAGCTCAACAAGGCATTTGCAACCCTCAACGACTGGACACTCGGTTATGACACATCGACCTTCTCCGACGGCGCAGCCGAGCCTCCGACAGTGGACGACAACGGCTCGACACTGAGCATGAACTACACCACAATGCTGTTGCGCTACATGCACACCTTCCATAAGTCGGGCGTCTCGGTGGCTGCTTCAGTGGAGGCCCCCGAACTGATACTCGAGACGAGCTATCTGCCCGACGGCGACCCCACCGCCAAGGCGCGTGCTCAGAGTGTGCCTGACATCGCCGCCATGGTGCAGTATCAGTGGGCTCCCGGACAGCATGTGCGCCTGTCGGGCATCATGCGCTGGCTCCCCTACCGCAACCTCGTGATCAACACTAACCATACCCCGATGGGCTATGGATTCCAGCTCTCGACGGTTCTCAATCCGATGCCGGCCCTTACACTCTACGGCACATTCAATATGGGCCGTTCCTACACCAACAACTCGGGCGACTTCCTGCTGAGCGACTATGACCTCATCCAAAATTCGGACCGCGAGGGACACATGTCTACCATCCCCTCGTGGAGCTATCTGCTCGGTGCCACATACCATTTCTCGCCCAAGGTATTTTCGACAGTCTCATTCGGACAGGCCCGTGTGACCCACTCGGGACTCGATGACCATTATAAATATGGTCTCTTCGGCGCGGCCAACCTGTTCTATAACCTCACGTCGCGCATACAGTTTGGCGGCGAGTTCTCCTTTGGCAAGCGTGCCGAGTTCTCGGGCGCACACGCATGGGGACGACGCCTGAGTGTCATGGCTCAGTTCACGTTCTGACCCCTCAGCCCGGGGCTGATAAGACCGGACGAAAATATTTTTTCATTATTCCCGACCGAAAATTTGGCCGGGAATATTTTTTGTCTTACCTTTGCAGTGTTGTAGATGACTACAACACCTCAACACTACTCGAAAACTACAATCAACAATCAGATTCTCACGATGAAAAAGCTCCTCATCACTCTCCTCATCCTCGTAAGCGCATGCGCAGGGGCCAGCGCCCAGCTGCTCTGGAAAATCTCAGGCAACGGACTCGACCGTCCGTCATATCTGTTCGGGACTCATCATCTCGCTCCGGTGTCGGTCATAGACAGTGTGCCGGGCCTCAACCGCGTGATAGCGACGGTGGATGCCGTCTATGGCGAGATGGACATGGCCAAGGCCAACAGTCCTGAAAGCCAGCAGAAAATGATGATGATGGCCATGGCTCCCGCCGACTCCCTGCTCACAATGGTGCTGACACCCGCGCAGCTCGACTCTCTGGGCGCAGTGATGACCAAATATCTCGGTCCGATGGCCGATGTCCGCCAGTTTGCTCCCTTCAAGCCGGCCATGCTGTCCACCACGCTCTCCGTGCTCCAGTCGCAGCGCAATTTTCCCACGTTTGACCCCACTCAGCAGCTTGACTTGGTGATCCAGCAGCGCGCCGCCAAGGCCGGCAAGCGGGTGGACGGACTGGAGACTGTCGAGCAGCAGGCTTCGTTGCTGTTTGGCACTCCAATACTCGAACAGGTCGAGCAGCTGATGTCGGCAGTGCGCATGGACGAAAAGTCGATGGAATTCTCCACCCGTCTGGCCACAGCCTATCTGAACGGCGACCTCGAGGGGATGCTTGCACTCATCGAGGATCCTGAGCTCGGAGCCGGGGAGGCATCTGACCGACTGCTCAACGCCCGCAATGCCAACTGGGTGCGCTTCATGGCCGGCTTCCTGCCGACGGCCTCGGTGCTCATAGCCGTCGGGGCCGGACATCTCCCCGGCGACAAGGGGCTCATCTCCCTGCTGCGCAAGGAGGGGTTTGATGTGACCCCGGTCGAAAACTGACACCTCACTGACTGAGAATGATAGAACTGACAAACCTTTCATATACATATTCCCGTCATGGAGTCAAGGCCCTTGACTCTGTGACGGGGATTATCACACCGGGGGTACACCTCCTGATGGGTGAGAACGGAGCCGGCAAGAGCACCCTGCTGAGGGTGATGGCCGGACTGGTGCGCCCCGTCGAGGGGGCGTGTCTGCTCGACGGCGAGTCGACCTGCGATCTGCGACCCGCCATGAGGCGCCGGCTGTTTTTCATCCCGGACGATCTGGAGCTGCCCACGCGCACCATACTGGAATATGCGTCGGCTACGGCCCGTCTGTACCCGTCGTTTGACCCCGAGATGCTCCGCGCCAATCTCGACGACTTCGGCCTGACGGGCTGCGAACAGCTCAAGGACCTCTCGCTGGGTCAGAAACACAAGACCCTGCTGGCCTATGGGATAGCTCTGCGGCCTGATCTGCTGCTGCTCGACGAGCCGGCCAACGGGCTCGACATCTCGTCGCGCAAGGTGATGCGCTCGATGATGGCCCGCTGTGTGGGCGAGGAGCAGACGGTGATCATCTCCACCCACACTCCCGCCGATCTCCATGCCCTCTATGACGGAGTGATGATGCTGTCTCACGGGCATCTGCTGTTGTGCCATCCCACATGGCACATAGCGTCGAGGATTGCTTTTCACGCCACCCCTGTGCCCCCGGCCGAAGCCATATTCTCGGAGTCGGATTCGGGGCGGTTTCTCTCCATAGTCCCCGGCGGAGGCGAGGGTGACGATGTGGACTTCGGACTGCTCTATTCCGCCCTACTGTCTCCGGCCAGAGACACAGTGATAAACCTTATCAATACCGCTGATGATGAACTGGGATAATTACTCGATATTGTATCGCCTCTACCGCCGTCCCCTCACCAAGGCAATCATTCTGTGTCTGTCGGTGACAGTGCTGACGTTTTGTTCCTATCTCCTCATAGCTAAGGTGAGTCCCCGATTCATAGGACTGTACTTTTTTATGTCTGTCTTGATGAGTCTGACCATCGTATTTTTGCCGTTGGTGTTCAATCATCGTGACACCACGCTGATGCGACAGTTGCCGGTGGGGGCCGGGATGAAGACCGTGTTCTATGTCGTGACCGTCTGTGTAGCGTTGCCTTTTCTTACTCAAATACTGTGGTGGGGCATGTGTATGGCGTACTCTTGGCTGCTCCACTTGCCGGATTTGTACACGGAGACATTGACAGTTCTGCTACACAATATCCCTGACAAGGACTATATGAAAGGGCTTGAAGATAATTGGAGCTTTTACATGATATCCGGGACGCTACAGATGCTGGTCAGGACGGCGATAGTGCTCTATATCGTTATGTGCACCCGCCCCGAGAGGAGAATTCTCAGGGCTGTGATGGTGTATATCGGTATCTGTGTGCTGTGTGGATTGGCGGGTGTTGTGGTCGGGGTCGTCATAGGCTTCACGGATGCCATGCACGCGTTGCCGATGAGGACCGGGGATGAAGTAGCGATGATGGTGACGAACTATGTGCATGAGTTCATGCCTGTTTACATACTTTTCGAACTGAGTGTCTTCTCGTTGTGCGTCTATGGTATTTATCGCCATCTAAGCCGGGTTAAATAGAGATGGAGTTCACGCAGGATAAACCCATATACCGTCAGATCATCGACGCATGCTATGCCCGCATCCTCACGGGCGAGTGGCGTGCGGGTGAGCGTGTGCCGTCAGTGAGGGAACTTGCCGTGGAGGTGGCTGTCAATACCCACACCATACTCAAGGCCTATGAATATCTTCAGACCCACGAGATCATAGTCTCGCGCCGGGGCATGGGATTTTATCTCACGGCCGATGCCGTGGACAAGGTGAACGCTGCCCGCAGAGAGGAGTTTTTCAACACCACGCTCCCGGCAGTGGCTGCCGAGATGAGGCTGCTGGGCATCACGGTGGACGAGGTGGTGGAGAGGATGCGCCGTTAGTCTTCGGTCACCGTCTCGGGCGGGTCGGGGAGGATCGTGATGCGCGAATCCTTGTCGACCATGCGGCGCACGCGCACTATGTCCTCGTTGTGCATGCGCATGCAGCCATGGCTGCGCCTCCCCGGGATGGAGGAGGGCGCGTTGGTGCCGTGGATACCTATCCCCCAGAAGCCGGGCGTCATGAGCGAGATGTAGAATGGTCCGTAACACTTGTCCTTGGTGTCCTTATAGGTCCAGTCTGTGGAGTTGTAGACGCCGTGGATGCGGAATGTGCCCTCGGGCGTGCGCCAGTCGTCGGCCTTCTTCTTCTGGCCGCGCTTGAGCGATGCACACACCCTGTAGCGGCTCAGAGTGTCGCCGAGGGCATTTATTATGAAGAGGCGTGTGCGGGGCTTGTCGACAACAATTCCCTTGGGCATGCGCATGCGGCCGGGAGCGGCCGACACGGGTGAGTCGAGCATGCTCCATGTGTCGGGGTCGGGGTCGGGGAGGAGTGGGGCCGACGTGGAGGTGTAGCCTGAAATGAGATGGGTTACCTCGGGCGAGAAATCGGCCTCCTCGCCTGCCGCAGCCGCGAGCGGACACAGGGCGATGACTAATGGAAAGACGGCGCGCAGGTTGTTGTTCATGATGCGAAATTACATATTTTTCCGTAACCTTGGTGCGTATTTCGGGAAAAATCGCTATCTTTGCACGCAATAAATCCAAATCGTCTATGTCATTTATTGCAGATCGAGTAAAAATGGACGGACTGACTTTTGATGACGTCCTCCTGATTCCGGCTTATTCGGAAGTGCTCCCCCGCGAGGTCAATCTCACCACTCGCTTTTCCCGCAACATCACTCTCAACGTCCCCATCGTCTCGGCGGCCATGGACACCGTCACAGAGGCGGCTCTCGCCATTGCCATAGCCCGCGAGGGTGGTATCGGCGTGATACATAAGAATATGTCTATAGCCGAACAGGCCCGTCAGGTGCACACTGTAAAGCGTGCCGAGAACGGTATGATATATGATCCCGTCACCATCAAGCGCGGCTCGACAGTAGCCGATGCCCTCAATATGATGAAGGAGTATCACATCGGCGGTATTCCCGTGGTTGACGACGACCGCAAGCTGGTGGGTATAGTCACCAACCGTGACCTCCGTTTCGAGCAGAATCTGCAACGCCCCGTAGAGGAGGTTATGACCTCGGAAAATCTCATCACGACCAATCAGTCGACCGACCTCGAGGAGGCTGCCCGCATCCTGCAGGGCCACAAGATAGAGAAGCTGCCCGTGGTGGACAGCGATGGACGTCTGGTGGGTCTGGTGACCTATAAGGATATCACCAAGGCCAAGGATAAGCCCTTTGCCTGCAAGGATAAACTGGGCCGTCTGCGCGTGGCTGCCGGTGTTGGAGTCACCAACGACTCGATGGAGCGCGTGGATGCACTGGTAGAGGCCGGCGTGGACGCTGTGGTCATTGACACTGCTCACGGACACTCTAAGGGAGTGATCGGCGTGCTGAAGGCCGTGAAGGCCAAGTATCCTCATATAGATGTGGTGGTGGGCAACATCGCCACCGGTGAGGCCGCCCGCTATCTGGTGGAGAACGGTGCAGATGGCGTCAAGGTGGGCATCGGCCCGGGTTCGATCTGCACCACCCGCATCATCGCCGGCGTGGGTGTGCCCCAGCTGACTGCCGTATATGACGTGGCCAAAGCTCTGCAGGGCACCGGTGTGCCCCTGATAGCCGACGGCGGCATCAGATATTCGGGCGATATAGTGAAGGCTCTTGCCGCCGGTGCTTACTCGGTGATGCTCGGCGGTATGCTTGCCGGCGTGGAGGAAAGCCCCGGCGACACCATCATCTATAACGGAAGGAAATATAAGTCATATCGCGGCATGGGGTCGCTGGAGGCTATGGAGAAGGGCTCGAAAGACCGCTATTTCCAAGCCAACGAGACCGACGCCAAGAAGCTCGTGCCCGAGGGAATCGCAGCACGAGTGCCCTATAAGGGTAACCTCTATGAGGTGGTATATCAGATGCTTGGCGGCCTGCGTTCGGGCATGGGATATTGCGGGGCCAAGGATATCGAGGCGCTCCACTCGGCCAAGTTCACCCGTATCACCAACGCAGGTGTGGCCGAGAGTCATCCTCATGACGTGGCGATAACAAGCGAGGCTCCAAACTACAGCGCATCGAGCCGCTGAGTCGGGATCAACAGAACTGATAAATAAATTATAGTCGGCGCAGCGACTGCCGTGGATCAAAACGGCATCCGCTGTGCCGGCTTTTTCATGGAAAGCTGGCACGATGAGAGAGGAGACTATTTTTTGGCTTGTGGCGGCGGACCGGGCACAATAATAGGCGTGGCAAGGACGTTAAATATCTGTAACCGAAAAACTCATTTCATCTCTTATACAGTCAATGAAAAAGCATTTTCTGCCGGTTGCGCTGGTCGCCTCGGCGATACTGTGCGCCACCGCCGGGGTCGGTAAAGATGATCCTACGGTGATGACCGTGGCCGGCACTCCGGTGAGCCGGAGCGAATTTGAATACCTCTACAACAAAAATAACCGTCAGCAGGAGCAGCCCCAGAGCATGGAGGAGTATGCCGACATGTTTGTGGTCTACAAACTCAAGGTGGCTGATGCTGAGGCTGCCGGAATAGACACCACAGCATCTTTTCTCAAGGAGCTGGACGGATATTGCGCTGATCTCGAGGCTCCGTTTCTCGTAGACACCGTGCTGCGTGAGCAGCTGGTGGACGAGGCGTGGGCTCGCATGCAGACCATGCGCGATGTGAGCCATATCATGCTCCCGCTCGGCATCACGGAGGAGCTGAAGGCTCAGCACCGTGAGCGGCTCGACTCTATCCGCAACCTCATCCTGAACGGCGCTGATTTTGCCGACCTCGCCCGCAGATTCTCGTCAGACCGTTCGGCAATGTCTAACGGCGGACATATGGGATATGCGGCTTCCGGACAGCTCCCCTATAAGTTCGAGCAGGCAGCTTGGGCAGTCCCTGTAGGGGCTATTTCGGAAGTGGTAGAGGATGCCCCCTTTGGCTATCACATTATCAAGGTGAATGAAGAGAAGCCTCATCCCGGCATGGTGAAGGCCCGACACATCCTCAAGTTGACTCAAGGACTGTCTCCCGAGGAGAAGGCCGTGAAAAAAGCTCAGATAGACTCGATATTCACCCTCATCACCAATGGCGGCAACTTTGCAAGCATAGCCATGAAGGAGAGCGAAGATCCCGGGTCGGCCCGCAACGGTGGCGACCTTGGCAAGTTTGGCCCCGGCCAGATGGTGCGTGAGTTTGAGACTCAGGCATTCGGGCTCCCCGACGGTGGCATATCGTATCCTTTCGAGACTGCCTATGGCTATCACATCGTCCAGACGCTCGAGCATCTTCCTCTGGGCACGCTCGACGATAACCGCAACTCTATCTACAACGCTATGGCCCGCGATGAGCGTATCAACATGCCCCGCAACAAGCGCATGGGCGAGCTTCAGGCCAAATGGGGCATAGCCAAGAATGAGCAGGGGATCGAGGCTGTCAAGGAATCGCTGGCCGGTAAACGTGGCTCGGAGGCTTTTGGCCTCGTGGACGGGTCGACTGTTGTCATCACCTATCCCGGTGGAACGGTAACCGCTGCTGAGGTGATTGACGCTATACCTGCCCCTACACGTGAGAATGCCCCTAATCCGTGGGGTGCTTTCGAGCGTCAGCTGGCTCAGAGTCTCGAGGATGTGACAGTGAGCCGCGGCCGCATAGAGTTTGCCAAGGAGGATCCTGACTTCCGCAATCTCGTCAATGAGTATCGGGACGGCATACTCCTGTTTGAGATCTCCAATCGCAAGGTATGGGATCGGGCATCCAACGACACTCTGGCACAGAGAAAGATGTTTGAGGCCAACCGCGCGTCCTATACGTGGGACAAGCCCAGATTCAAGGGTGTTGTGGTGCTCGCTACCTCCGATTCGGTGGCCGCCGCTGCCAAAGATCTGCTTGCCCGCGAAAAGGTGGCCAATGACTCTCTGGTCAAGACCCTGCGCGGAGCATTCGGACAGAATATCAAGGTGGAGAGGGTTCTCACCGCCAAGGGTGACAATGCCATTGTAGATGAGATAGCTTTCGGTGGGCCTAAGGCTGATCCAGTGGGCAAGTGGGCCGCTTGGTTCCCCTATGACTCCAAGGTGATAGATGCACCCGAGGAGGCTGCCGATGTCAAGGCTGCTGTCACCACCGATCTGCAGCAGCAGCTCGAGGCCGAGTGGGTCAAGGATCTGCACAAGAAGTATAAGGTGAAGGTCGATAAGAAATTGCTTCGCCGAATGTCCGAGGAGCAGAAGTGAGTCTGCTGCATTAGTCACTTCTCTTTCTCGCTCGCACCGGGCGACCCGGATTTGACCGCCATGTCATTCACGTGATGTGGCGGCTCAATATCAGGGTCGGCCCGGTTCATGTTTATATACCTGCAGCTATCCATGAGCAGATGCCTCGTTTCCCTAATTGCAGAGGGGGTGTTAATATAGCGCTTCATAAAATTATCTACAGACGATCTCGGCGCATGCTATAATCCGCCATCCAAAGCATGAGCCGACGGCCGTAAGCGGCTGTTTTCTTAGCGTAATTTTTACAATAATCGCTTATGAAGGCCTGAAAAACGTTTATATTTCAGATATATGTGTTTGCTGATAGTCGGCTGATATACAGATGGTAAGTATTTATATTTGTTTTATATTGTTTATATAATCGCTCCAAGGTATTGCAGAGCAAGCGAAGTTGGGCTAATTTTGTATCGCCGACATAAAAAAGTCGATGGCAGACCTTCGGCTAAAGCAGGCATTTATGAATTCAAATTGAAGGGACAGAGATTTATCATTACAACACTTCCGCAAAGTAATCGTCAGGATTCTATTGATAGGTATAAGATTTAAGGTTATTAGATAGAATAGATTTTTGAGAAGTCTACAAAGTCGGAGAGCCCTCTTCGTGATGAAGAGGGCTCCGATGTGTTTATATGCCGATATGTGTTGGGGTTTGAAGATATGTTGATCAGTTCTTGGCACGCCAAGCCTCGTAGACCGGATAGAGCGCGGCGGGCGATGAACTGTACCAACCGTATCCGTTGCGACGCTCCGAGCCTATCTCCATCAGGGAGCGGACCGGCTTGCCGTCGCGGTCGCTCACGAAGGGAAGACAGTTGTCGAGATCATAGAATCGTGCCCAGAGAGGTTCGGAAGCAGTGGAATCGGGAGTCAACAATCGTTCGAGTTCTCCATTTACCATCACGGGGCCATATCTGAAGCCTGTGATTTTGTTTTCGTCATACCATTTCATGGCCCCGTTGACCGCCTCCTTGATGCGATCGTCCGGATTGGGTAGCGACATCAGCAGGGCTACGATCCCCGCAGACTCAGCAGAGCAGTAGGATGGCAGCTCGTATGCACGGGCCGGGGCGGGCAGGAGGGTCACATGGTCATGTTGCTGACACCACACTGTCTTGCTGCCGTCAGGACCAATAATCTGTGTGGCGAGAATGCACTCTATTCCCTTGGCAAACGCGGTATCAATGCGTAGGGCTGTCTCTTTGTCGATCATGTCGGTGTAGGGCCACACGGCTGATGAGACTTCGCGCAACAGATTGAGAGTGTTGACCATAGCACCGTCATTGTATGTGATATGCACTTGATAATCACGATTCTCGGGCCAGAACTGCGGCCAGCCACCGTTGGGGTATTGACCCGAGAGGAGGAACTCTATACCCCGTCTGAATGAATCGAGGTAGATCGTGTCGCCAGTGGCCTGATAGAGATTGGCAAGGAATGTCAGTGGCCGGGTGGTGGCATTGTTGTCTGTCGTAGAGTCATCACGATGCCATTTCTCGGCTATGACGCTGTCCATCTGAGCCTCTGTGAGGGGGGCTGCCATGTCAATATTTTTTGGCCACCCGCCAGTGCATCTCTGATAGGCCACTACCTGTCGGCCTATGCGGTCGGCGAGAGGTGTGCTGAAGAATGCCTTGTCGGTCTTCTTGAGCATGTCAGGACCTTTCCTTTTTGGCTCAGCATAGACACACCCAGCGATGAGGGATATTGCGGCAAAGATTGTCAGAAGTCTTAGGGAAATTTTCATGATATTACGTTTAGATTGTCTGAAGATTGTTGCATGGCGAGGATTGAGAGTCACTGCAAAGATATGGATTTTTGGCCTACCACTGAAATATTTCGGCTACTTTCGACTTGTGAAAGTGAATTATAGAGTCTTAGCTTAAAATATGTCAATAGAATTGATTAACTTTGCAGTCATTACAGAATTTGATAAATTATCTATGAAAGGAATCGTTCTTGCCGGTGGATCGGGGACAAGGTTATACCCGATAACCAAAGGAGTGAGCAAACAACTCCTCCCCATCTATGATAAACCGATGGTTTATTACCCCATTTCGACGCTGATGCTTGCCGGAATCAGGGATATCCTCATCATCTCCACCCCCGCAGACCTGCCCGGATTCAAGAGACTGCTGGGAGATGGGTCTGATTATGGCGTAAATTTCTCCTATGCAGAGCAGCCGTCGCCCGACGGACTTGCACAGGCCTTTATTATAGGTAAGGAGTTTATCGGCGATGATTCGGCCTGTCTTGTGCTGGGCGACAATATCTTCCACGGCAGCGGATTCAGCGAGATGCTGCGACAGTCCGTAGAGGCTGCCGACAAGGAGGGCAAAGCTACGGTATTCGGATATTGGGTGAACGATCCCGAGCGATATGGCGTGGCCGAGTTTGACAAGAATGGCAATTGCCTTTCGATTGAAGAGAAACCCGCCCATCCCAAATCCAACTACGCGGTGGTGGGGCTCTATTTCTATCCCAATAAGGTAGTGGACGTGGCTGCCACCATCAAGCCTTCGGCCCGCGGAGAGCTTGAGATCACTACGGTGAATCAGGAATTTCTTGATGCCGGCGAGCTCAAGGTGCAGACCCTCCCGAGAGGATTCGCATGGCTCGATACCGGCACTCACGACTCGCTGGCCGAGGCTTCGATCTATGTCGAGGTGCTCGAGAAACGTCAGGGCCTGAAGATAGCCTGTCTTGAGGGGATCGCCTACAGACTCGGCTGGATCTCGCGCGAGAAAATGATAGAGCTTGCCACTCCAATGCTGAAAAACCAGTATGGTCAATATCTCATGAAGGTGATAGACGAGCTCGACCGCACATCTGACTCTAATCTTTAGGAATAGGATATGGAAGTAATCAAGACTTCGATCGACGGGGTGGTCATCATCGAACCCCGTATTTTCAAGGATGCCCGTGGCTATTTCTTCGAGAGCTTCTCCAAGAGGGAGTTTGACGAGAAAGTGCGCCCTGTCAACTTTGTTCAGGACAATCAGTCGATGTCGGTCAAGGGTGTGATGCGCGGGCTCCACTTCCAGCGTCCGCCTTACACTCAGAGCAAGCTGGTGAGCTGCGTCAAAGGTCGTGTGCTTGACGTGGCCGTTGATATCCGCAAAGGCTCCCCGACATTCGGGCAGCATGTGGCTGTCGAGCTCACTGAAGACAATCACCGTCAGTTTTTCGTGCCCCGCGGCTTCGCCCACGGGTTTGCGGTGCTTTCGGACGTGGCTGTCTTTCAGTATAAGTGTGACGAGTTCTACCACCCCGAGGCAGACGGCGGCATCTCCATCATTGATTCTTCGCTGGGCATCGACTGGATGCTTGATCCCTCGGAGGCTATACTTTCGGAAAAAGACACTAAGCACCCCGTGCTCAAAGACTTTGACACCCCCTTTGATATAAACATAGATCTCTACGCAAAATGAATATTCTCGTGACGGGGGCCAACGGCCAGCTCGGGCACGCCATGCGCACCGCTGCTGCCGGCTCAGACAATAACTACATATTCACCGATGTGGCCGAGCTTGACATCACCGATGCCGATGCTGTAGCACAGGCGGTGAGAGACAATGAGATAGATGTCATCGTCAACTGTGCGGCCTATACAAATGTGGAGAGAGCTGAGGATGATGTCCAACTTGCCGAAAAACTTAATGCCGGGGCTGTCCGCAATCTTGCCGACGCCCTCAAGCAGACTGAGGGAACGTTGATCCACGTCTCCACCGACTATGTGTTTGGCGGCAACACCGGCAATACACCCCGCGCCGAAGACGAGCCCGCCAATCCCACCGGGGTCTATGGTGTGACAAAGCTCCATGGCGAGCAAGCCATAGCGGATTCCGGCGTCAAAGCCATCATTCTTCGCACGGCTTGGCTCTACAGCGAGGTGGGCAAGAACTTCGTCAAGACGATGCTCGACCTCACATCCACACGTCCTCAACTGAAAGTGGTGTTTGACCAAGCCGGCACCCCCACCTATGCGCAAGACCTCGCTGACACCATCTGTCATATCATAGAGACGGGCAGCTACAAAGGCAATGAGGGAATCTATCACTTCTCCAACGAGGGAGTGTGCTCGTGGTTTGACTTCACCAAGATGATCGCCGAGATAGCCGGAAACACCGGATGTGACATCCAGCCCTGCCACTCGGACGAATTTCCTTCCAAGGTCATCCGCCCGTCTTACTCGGTCCTCGATAAGACAAAGATCAAGGCGACATTCGGCATCAGGATCCCCTACTGGACCGACTCGCTTAAGAAATGTATCTCTAATCTAATGACTAAAGAATGAAACGTAATATATTGATAACCGGCGGCGCCGGGTTCATTGGCTCGCACGTGGTGCGACTGTTTGTCAACAAATACCCCGACTACCGTATTGTCAATCTCGACAAACTCACCTATGCCGGCAATCTCGAGAATCTGAAGGATATAGAGGATCGCCCCAACTATACATTTGTCAAGGCCGACATCGCCGATCTCGACGAGATGCGTCGTATAGTGAAGGATTATGAGATCGACGGCATCATTCACCTTGCGGCCGAGAGCCATGTCGACCGCTCGATCAAAGATCCTTTCACCTTCGCCGCACCAATGTGATGGGGACGCTCGCTCTCCTTCAGGCGGCCAAGGAGTATTGGGAATCGCTTCCCGGGAAATTCGATGGCAAGCTGTTCTACCACATATCGACCGACGAGGTCTATGGGGCCCTGCAGCTCACACATCCCGAGGGCGTGCCCGCGCCATTCACCACGCGGGCATCGAGCAAGGACGACATGGCATATGGCACTGAGTTTTTCCTCGAGACTACGAAATACAACCCCCAT
>CAZAWC010000009.1:0-34328 GCA_964488595.1 uncultured Staphylococcus sp.
AATGTATCGACGCTGCCCGTATCGGTGTCGAGCACATAGGCGCCATAGCAGGTGATGTCCGGCGTGCGGCGTGTCACGATCTTGCCCAGATGGTGCTGGGTGATCAGCTCTATGGCGAAGTGATGCTCGTAGATGTCGATATTGGGGTTGGAGCGGACGGCCTTGATGAGCGAGTCCTGAATCTCGAATCCCGTGTTGTCGGCATGATGGAGGATGCGGAACTCCGAGTGGCCCCCCTCGCGGTGGAGGTCAAACGTGCCATCCTCCTTCTTGTCAAAGTCCACGCCCCAGCCGATGAGTTCGCGTATCTGTTCAGGGGCGTTGCGCACCACTTTCTCCACCGCCTCGGGGTCAGACAGCCAGTCGCCGGCCACCATGGTGTCGTGGATATGTTTGTCAAAGTCGTCGACCTCGAGATTGGTCACAGAGGCCACTCCACCCTGTGCGAGGGCTGTGTTGGCTTCGTCGAGCGTGGTCTTGCACACGAGGGCCACTGTGCCGTGGCCCGCCACCTTGAGGGCAAAGCTCATCCCGGCAATGCCCGACCCGATGACAAGATAATCGTATTTTCTGGTCATGATTCAGAGATAGGATAGATCCGACCGCAAAAGTACGAAAAAGTATGGAGAATGGGCACTGCCGGGAGCGAGAATTTGGTGACCGGCGGCCATTTTATTGGCGCGCCGTACCGCCTCAGCCGATCACCGACTCGAGGTGGGAGAGCAGGAGGTCGCCGGAGATCTCGCCTACGTGGCGGAACTGCTCCTTGCCATCCTTGTAGATGATAAACGTGGGCACCGACTGGGCGCCGGCCTCGTCGGCGGCTTCGCTGTGCTTGTCGATGTCGAGCTGGATGATCTCGGCACGGTCGCCGATCTTGGTGCGCAGCTGGTCTACGACAGGCATCATGCGCTGGCAATGAGGACACCATGTGGCGTAAAATTCCACGAGCAACACACCGGGACGGGAGATAAGTTCAGAGTAAGTCATAGTGTAGTGGGAGTTTAGTTAGGATTGTTAGTCAAATCGTTAGGCAATGAGCTTAGGTCATCACTCCCTTATAACGTCGCGGCGGCCGACAATGTTTAGGCCTTCTTCCCTCGGCGCGTGTGCAGGTAGGTGTTGAGACACCCCACCAGCAGGGCCCCGCCGGCTATGTTGCCCAGCGTGGAGGGGATGAAGTTGGCGGTGACACTCTCCCATATCCCCACCTGTGCACCCTCGAGCATACCCAGCGGGATGAAGAACATGTTGGCGATGCAGTGTTCATAGCCCAGTGCCACAAACGCCATCACGGGTATCCAGCAGCCGAGAGCCTTGGCTTGGAATGTCTTGGCGCTCAGTGCGAGCCACACGCCCAGACACACGCACCAGTTGGCGCCCACGGCCTTGAGAAACACCGTGAGCCATGGCATCGACACCTTGGCCTCGGCTATGCGCACGGCGGCTCCGTGCCAAGGCTCGGCCGACGTGAGGCCGCACATCCACACCAGTCCGGTGGTGAAGAGCATGGCGCCGATGAAATTGCCGATATAGACCATCACCCAGTTGCGCAGGGTGAGGCCGGGGCCGTGGTGGCCGCGCATCCACGAGGACACGAGCACGGCATTGTTGCCGGTGAACAGCTCGGCGCCGAGCGACACTGTGAGTATCAGCCCGATGGGAAACACCGCTCCGCTCAGGATCTTCTGCAAGGCCGGGTTGGAGCCTGTGATGCCGGGAAATCCGAATCCGATGATCAGAGACAGTATGCCGCCGAGGGCTATGAAGGCTCCGGCCTGAATGGCCGAGACGAGGAGGCGCAGTGTGTCGGTGCGGGTGAGATGGGCTTTCGATGCTCCGGCCGAGGCAGCGGCATCAATTATTTCTGCTGGCGATTTCATCCGGCGGATCCAATGGTTTCTACAGGTTTGACATACGGGCTGGCCGAGGGGTCGAACGAGCCTGACTCGAGCAACTTATATATCCGCAGGCAGGCCCATGCGTCGATGGAGGCATAGACCATCTGCTGCGGCGTGAGCTGGGGCGCCTCCCAGTTGGTGAGCCGCTGGCTCTTGGAGATGCGCCCTCCGAACAGGATGGCATAGATCTTCTGCAGCGAGGCATCGGCGATGTGGAATTTCTTCACCATCTCCTGCAGCTCGACAAAGTTGGCCGGTGTGAAGGGGGACACCTTGTGGAGCACGTGAAAGTCGTCCTTGAGCGAGAGGCCCACCTTCACCACATCCTCACACTCCATGAACTCCTTGATCTCCTCGCAGAATCCTGTCTTGTTGAGGCGGAACAGAAACGACCTGTCCTCGGTGGCCACCTGTATCAGGGAGACCTTGTTGGTCATCCCCTTGCGGAAATTGGGCTTGGTCTCGGTGTCAAAACCCACTATGGGCTTCGTGCGCAGAAAGGCTATCGCCTCCGCCACTTCGCCGGGCCGTTCTATCAGCGTGATGGCCCCGTCAAACTTCACAGTGGGGAGCTCCGCCACCTGCTGCTTGGTGATTGATATGTCAAATCTGTCTCTGTCCATAGTCATGCAGGTGCAAAGTTACGAAATTTACCCGTCATAACCTCACCCCCGACGATTTTACCAGCGGATTATCTTCCCAAGATTCCCGCCGGTGATATGGCTACTGGGTATAACCATCTGTGAATTAGCTAATCATCTGTGCTCAATCTCTGAGGCACCCGATGGGGATAACCCTCACGCCGTCTTCGCGCGTGTAGGCCATCTCTCCACCGGTCAGGACGATCAGCAGATCCGGCTCACGGAGGCGTGTCTGTCTTTCGGTCTTGTTTTTTTCGGCCACGAGCTGTTTTATCTCGAGGAGGTGTTTAGCTCCCTCCTCGATCTCGCGGCTGCCGAGTTTACATTCGATGAGAGCATATCGTCCGTCGTCAAGATGCAACACGGCATCGGCCTCTAAGCCGAGACGGTCGTGGTAGTAGGACAGTCGTCCGCCCAACGCCTGCGAGTATATGCGCAGATCGCGACAGCACAGGCACTCGAATATGAATCCGAATGTATTCAGATCAAGCTCCAGACTCCCGGGCGATGCGCCCAAAGCGGCTACGGCAATGGATGGATCCACGAAACAGCGTTTCTTGCCGTTGCGGATTACAGTCTTCGACCGAATAGCCGGGGACCATGCCTCGATATCATCGATGACATAGAGTCTCTCAAGGGCATCGACATAATCGTCGAATGTGGGCATGGAGATCCCCTCCATTTCCTCCGAGACATCTGCCAGCATTGAGGTTTTCTTGGCCAGTGTGCAGATGTTTCGGGCGTATGTGCGGAGAATCAATCTTGTCAACGATGCGCTGCGCTGTCGCTTATCCACCCTTGAAATATCCTTGTCGCAGATCTCGTTGACATAATCCTTGGCGATCAGTAATTTGGCCTCGATGCTCATCTCGTCAAGCGAAGCAGGCCACCCTCCACGGCACGCTGCAAAGATCAGACCCTCGATGGATAGCTGCGACATCTCGCCGTCAATGTCGTAGTCAGGGTCATCAAAGAGTCGTCGCAATGAGATGGAGCCGTTAGACTCAAGCGACTCAAACAGGCTCATCGGATACATTGCCATCTTGGTGATACGGCCTGTCCCGGTGTGCATGATTTCGTCATCTTCAATCACGGTTGAGCCGGTCAATATAAACTGTCCTTTCTCCCTGCGTTCATCTACGGCATGGCGCACAGCATCCCATATGACGGGTGCCACCTGCCATTCATCAATAAGCCGAGGTGTGGCTCCTTTGAGCAACAGTGAGGGTTTGGTCCGTGCGGTGGCCAAGTATCCTTCTCTCCGGTCAGGATCCTGCAGTTTGATGACGCTCTTTGCCCGGCGTTCGGCCGTCGTCGTCTTTCCACACCATTTTGGCCCGGCGATCTGTACGGCTCCGAATGCCTCGAGTCTCAGATCGAGAGTCCTGTCCGCGATTCTGCTTAAATATCTTGTCTGTCTCATAACTGACTGCAAAGATAGTAGTTAAACATGAGACGACAAAATCATTTTGTGTTTTTGAAGGATTTTATTTTGTGTTTTTGAAAGGTTTCATTTTGTGTTTTTGAAACGATTCACTTTGTTAAATTGAGTTAATTTGGGGGGGTGAGGGTGCTGGGGCGTGGAGGAGAGGGTTATTTCCCCTGTGTGAGGCGGACCTTTTTGGCGGTGCCGTTATAGGCCACTTCCACGCCTTTGTTGCCGGGCGAGTAGGCGCGCTTCTCCTTGGGCGAGACGGTGACGATGTTGAACCGACGGTTGCGTAGCATGCCGGGATACTCGCCCTGACGCTCGCCGATGGTGAGGGTGGATGTGCTGTCGTCCCAGTGTAGGGGGATGGCGGTAAACTTGCCTCTCTCGTAGTTGTAGTTTGTCCCCTCGTCCTCATAGAGGGTGAAGTCGGCATCGGCGCCGGGATAGATATAGAGGTCTATCACGTCGGGAGCTTTCTCGTCGGAGTATTGTATTTCGGGACCAAAGGTGATGATGGACCCTGCGCGCACCAGCAGAGGCACACGCTCGTAGGGGGCGTCGAGAGTTATCACTCTGCCACCGTCACCCTCAGGGCCCCCTGTGTAGAGGGCCGAGGTGTAGAAGTCATACCAGTCTGACCCGGCCGGGAGGGCCACGGTGCGCCGGCGGGCTCCATACTCGTAGACCGGGGCCACCAGCAGCGACGGGCCAAACATGAACTGGTCGCCCACATTGCGCATTTCGGGACGGTCGGGCCAGTCCATCACCATGGGGCGCATTATAGTATAGTCCCTGAAGTGGGTCATCCCGGCCAGCGAATAGATATAGGGCATCAGGCGATAGCGCAGGCGCGTGTAGTAGACGATCGACTTATAGGCGGGATGCGACTCGGGGGCTATGTTCCACACCTCGCGGAATGGCCACTGGCCATGGGCACGGAACATCGGGGCAAACGCGCCGAATTGATACCAGCGCGTGTTGAGCTCGCGCCATTCCTTGAGGTCGTCATTCTCAGGCTCCCCCTTTGCGGCGGCTTTGGCGGCTGCCACATAGCGGTCCTCGACACAGAATCCGCCTATGTCCATGCTCCACCACGGTATGCCGGACAGGGCAAAGTTGAGGCCGGCCGAGATCTGAGCCTTCATATCCTCCCAGCGGGTGGCTATGTCGCCGCTCCATGTGGCTGTGGAGTAGCGTTGCTGTCCGGCAAAGCCCGAGCGGGTGAGCAGGAACACGCGGCGGTCGGGATCCACGCCGCGTTGGCCGTTATAGATGGCGTCGGCATTCATCAGGCCATATGCGTTGAAGTATTGTGTCGACGGGCCGAGGGCAGTGGGGGTGATGAGGTCTTTGCGATACTGCAGGTCGGTGCAGTCGCGCACGTTGGGCTCGGAGGCGTCCATCCACCATGCGTCGATGCCGAGGGGCACATAGTGGTCGTTGATCTGACTCCAGAAGAGGCGGCGTGCGTCGGGGTCATATGCGTCATAGAACGAGCTCACATATCCCGGCCCCACCCAGTCGCGGATGCTGTCGGTGACCGGCAGGCGATACATCCACCCGTTGCGGTCAAATTCCTTATAGTGGTCGGTGGTGATGTAGAATTTTGGCCACACGGAGATCATCACCCTGCCGTGCATGGCATGGATGGAGTCTACCATCCCCTTCGGGTCGGGGAAGCGGTCGCGGTCAAACTCGTGCGACCCCCACGCATCCTGCGGCCAGTGGAGCCAGTCGATCACGATGTTGTCTATGGGGATGCCGCGGCGACGAAATTCGGCCAGCGTCGTGAGCACTTCGTCCTGAGTGTTATACTTCTCGCGGCTCTGCCAATAGCCTGTCACCCACTTGGGCATTATCGGGGCTTTGCCCGTGAGGGAGCGATAGCCTGCTATCACGTCGTCCATCCCGTCGCCATAGATGAAATAATAGTCCATCTGGCTCTGCATCTCGCCCCACCAGCTGAGGTTCATCTCCTCCTGATGCGAGCGCGGCGCATAGGCCCGCAGTCCGCAATAGGCCACGTCGCCGTTGGGTTGCCATTCGATCCTGAAGGGCACCTTGCGTCCGGCCTCGAGGGGCACGCTGAACTTGTAGGAGTTCGGGTTCCAAGACGTGCGCCAGCGCTCGGGCACCACGTTCTTGCCGTCGATCCACACCGACATATAGCCCGAGTAGTAGAGGATGAATCGGTAGTCGCCTGTCTCGGGGGCTTCGATCTCGCCTTCATACTCCACGTGGCTGCCGCGATATTTGAAGTCGGGCGGCAGATTGACCACATGTTTCAGCTCCTTGCGTATCAGGTGCTCGAAATAGATCGAGTCTTCGCGGCGTTCTATGGTGGTGCCCTCGTCGGGCGAGGCCGGTACGTAGGTCCCCGTCAGCGCACCCTCGCGTCCCTGCTTGTCATAGAGCTTGAACACCTCGCCGAGCTGCCTGTATGGATCGGGGTTGCCGAATCGGCACAGCGAGTACGAGTCCCAGAGGATGCCGTAGTGGTCGGTGGAGACGACGAACGGCACCGAGACCTTGGTGTTGTATTGAAACAGCTCCTCATCGCGACCCTTGTAGTTGAACTCGTCGGCCTGATGCTGCCCGAGGCCATAGAGGCCCTCATCGTCATTGAGCGAGGTGAAGGTCTGCCTCACGGTCCAACCTTTCCTGCCCTCGACCGTGATGGGCTCGAATGAGCGACCCCCCGGTTGCTCAGCGGCCACAAGAGTGCCGTCGGCGGTGTAAAACTTCACATCGCCAGTGGCTATCGACACCGTGGCGCGCAGATGGTCGGTGACCACCGAGGCTGTCGAGTCGGTCTGCTCGACGGTGAATGACGGCGCCGACTCGGGCTCGAGCGTGACGAGCGACGGGGTGTCGGCGAAATGGCGGTCTGGCGTGGCTGACACGCGTATCACCTTGGGCGAATAGACGGTGAGACGCACCTTGCGTGTGTCGTCGGGCGAGGCCGGATTGAGATTGACCGTGATGCCGCGTTCATTGCGCTCCACAGTGTCGGGGGTGCATGAACTCAGAGCGCCGAGCGCCACCGCGCTTGTGAAAATGGAGAGGGGAAATAGTCGCATGGAATTGATGAAGGTTGAAAAGGAATGTATGCTTAGTGAGTCGGTGGATGACTCAGACGCAGGCCATGATATAGGCGTGGAAGTTGTTATTGCGCAACGACCATTCAAGGAGTTTCAAGTCGTTGTTGTCAGCGACAGTAAAGGGATCATATTCTGACAGTATACGACGAGAGATGGTGAAAACAGCTTCGTTGAGGGCCATATCTTCCATGGTGAAGATACGGGTCTGGTTCACCTTTATCTGACGGAGCAGATAGTGATAGAAATCCTCTGTCGGCTCCAGTCCCAGCCGTCGGCGGTCATCGAGCATTCTGAGAGTCACATAGATGGTGTCTATCAGTTTGGGCCGTCCTGCGCATGATCGCGTGATGCCTGCAGGATTGTCCTGATAGTTATAGACCGCCGTGTCAATAATGCTTTTCTTCTTGGCGATCGGAGCCACGAGGGCGCTTATGACAGTGTCTTCAAACCAATAGTACTCCGGAAAAATGATGTTTCTGAACAGGTTGGCACTGTAGAGTTTACCCCAAGGATAGCCCGTATGGAACTGGGGGTGTGGCATTACGGTGTCTATCGTAGCAAATTGGGTATCGGTGAGATTGTATGCGCCGGTGCAGATGTCGGCATCCGAGGTGCGGATGGCGTGGAGAAGAGAGTCTACGGCTCCGGGAGGGAGTGTGTCGTCACTGTCTACAAACATGATATACCTGCCTCTGATCCGCTCCAGACCGCGGTTGCGTGCACCGCTGAGTCCCCGGTTTTCCTGATGTATCACCTCAATGTCCGGACGTGAGGCATACTGGCGCAGTATGTCGGGAGTTCGGTCAGTCGATCCGTCATCGATCACTACAGTGAGTATCTTGGCGGTCCGGGTACTGTCGAGGATAGAATCAAGACATCGTGCTATGTTGCGCTCCTCGTTGTAAGCCGCTACAACAATTTGGACATCATACTCATCACTGAGTGTGGCTGGGGTAGGGCGTAAGGACGAAAGACCCCGGTCGGGGTGCAGGGAGTTGAGCAGGCCGAGTGCCTGTTCATACTCCCTGTCGCTCACTTTACCGGGGTTGGAACTAAAGAAACTTGGTGTGACCTTGCGTGCAAGCCTCAACTTGCCCAATATCCGTGCTAACAGATAGGAAAGGTCGTTACTGTTCATTAGTCTGAAAATGCTGTCGGGTGGTGAGACCCGTGTGTCAGGACTTGGCGGCGGCGGCGCGGGCGCGCATGGCGGCCATCACCTTGGCTTTGCCCACACGGATATAGTCGACGAGCGGACGCGATGCCGGGCAGATGTAGCTGCAGGAGCCACACTCGATGCAGTTGGCTATCTTCTCCTCCTCGGCTGCTTCAAAGTCCTTGAGGCGCGAGAGGGTGGAGATGAGGAACGGCTCGAGGCCCATCGGGCAGACGTCGACACACTTGCCGCAGCGTATACAGGGCTCTGCGGGACGACGGTGGGCGTAGCGCTTGTCGAGCAGTATGCCCGAGGTGCCCTTGATCATGGGGGTCTCGAGGGTCGAGGCGGTGCGTCCCATCATGGGGCCGCCGAGGATTATCTTCTCATACTCCGTCTCGGGGCTCACGAGAGTGGCGAGGATGGTGCCGAGGGGCACACGCAGGTTGCGCCCGGTGTTGCCGTCGTGGAGTGTGAGCACGCGGTCGAGGATCGGCTCGTTGTGATACACGGCACGATACACGGCATAGGCCGTGGCCACGTTCTGGACGATGGCGCCGGTGGCTATGGGGAGTCCGCCCGAGGGCACTTCCTTGCCGATGACGGCCTCGATGAGCTGTTTCTCACCACCCTGCGGATATTTCACCTGCATGGTCATCACCTCAAGGCCGGGCACAGAGGCGGCAGCCTTGGTCATGGCCTCGATGGCCTCGGGCTTGTTGTTCTCGATGGCGATGACGCCGCGGTCCACGCCGGCGGCGCGCATCAGCAGCTTGACGCCCTTGACTATCTTGCCGCTCTCCTCGCGCATCAGCTGGTCGTCGCACGACAGACAGGGCTCGCACTCGGCTGCGTTGATGATCACCACCTCGGCCTTCGAGCCGGGAGGGGGCGAGAGCTTGACGTGGGTGGGGAATGTGGCGCCTCCGAGGCCCACGATACCGGCATCCTTGATCAGGCCGATGATATCCTTGGGGTCGAGGGCGGCCACCTCGCTCTCCGAGCGTTTGGGGGTGGTGTCGGCCATAGCCTTGGCGTCGGCCTCGCGGTCGGCCTCATCGCTCTTGATATAGATGGCCTCTACAGGCATGCCCTGAGGGGTGCGGGCAGTGTCGACCTTGACCACTGTGCCCGAGATGGGGGTGTGGACGGGTGCCGACACGAATCCGCCGGCCTCGGCCACTACCTGACCGCGGGTCACCTTGTCGCCTTTCTTGACTACGGGCTTGGCGGGCGCGCCGATGTGCTGGGCCACGGGGAGCACCACCTCGACGGGGAGGGGGAGATTCTCGATGGGCTGGCCGGCGGCTATCTTGTTCTCGGCGGGATGGACACCGCCTATTTTGAATGTATGGAGTGACATGGTGGTGTGGATTTATGCGTTGGGTGCCGCTGCCGGAGTGGCGGGTTTGGGCTCGGGAAGGGGAGTGGGGAAGTTGACGGCGTGGATACACTTGGTGGGGCATACGGCCACGCACTTGCGACACAGTTTACACTTCTCATAGTCGATATACGACAGATTGTTGGCCACGGTGATAGCCTCGTGGGGGCAGGTCTTGAGACACTTGCTGCAGCCGATGCAGGCCACCTTGCACTGCTTCATGGCCACAGCGCCTTTCTCCTTGTTGGAGCAGGCCACATAGACGCGCAGCCCGCGCGGGCCCTTGTTGCGCAGCTCGATGATGGAGCGGGGACAGGCCTTGACGCAGGCGCCGCAGCCCACACACTTGTCCTCGAGCACCTCGGGAAGGCCGGTCTCGCGGTTCATCACCATAGCGCCATAGGGGCATGCCTCCACACAGTCGCCACAGCCCAGACAGCCGTTGGGGCAGGGGCTTTCGCCGGTGCCGAGCGATGCGAGCACCGCACACGAGGGGGCACCCTCGAAGCGGGCGAAGGCGGGACGGAGATCGCATGTGCCGTTACACTTGATGACGGCGATTTTGGGCTTGGTCTCGGCAGCGGTGAGGCCGACGATGTCGCCGATCTGCTTCATGACCGCAGCTCCTGACGACGGACAGTTGAGACCGTCGAGCGTGGTGGCGTTGACACAGGCCACGGCAAAGTCGCGACAACCGCTGCGGCCGCAACCACCGCAGTTGGCGCCCGGAAGAAGGGCTTCTACCTGGTCGATACGCGGGTCCTCCTGCACATGGAAGCGGCGTGCCACCACGAAGAGCACGGCTGCGCCGACTATGCCTATGACGCCGAGGACGATGATTGATGTTAAGATTACACTCATGGTATGTGATGAAATAAGAATTATATGGTTTGTTGCGCCGGCACCGCGCGGGTGGCTGTCACAGCTCTCTCACCTGCCATCTGAGCCCTGTGGCCAGACGGCGGCGGAACACCCACAGCAGGAGCCAGTAGATCGAGAGGGCGATAAAGGACATGAGGATCGAGAATGTGTCCGAGCAGGAGCACCACAGGTTGCAGCCGAGGAGCACGCCGATGAACAGGATGACGGGAACTATCAGGGCCCAGAGCGTGGCGCGCAGCGTGGCGCTGCTCGAGGCTGTCACCTCCACACGCTGTCCCGGACTGTAGCGCGAGGCGTCGGGCAGGTCGATGGTCACCGTCTCGCCGCCGTCTCCCTCGCCGCTCTTGTTGCAGAGGGCCACGACCGCACAGCCGTCACACCGGCAGTCGTCGTCGGTGAGTATGGTGATGGATGTCGGGGTAACAGCTTTGATTACACCCCTGTGGGTTACACTGTCTTTCTTCATGGCTATTATCGGCACAAAGTTAATGATTTTCCCAAAAACTAACAAATAAAATTTTACCCCGCCGGCCGGCGAAGTCGAAGGCCCCTCCGCGGGTGCGGAGAGGCCTTCGGGTCAGCCGTTGGCTGTCAATGCCGGGATGGCGTGTGGTGTCAGTGTGTCCAGCTCATGTTCCAGATGGCCACGCGGTCCTTGTTGGCGGCGTCGTTGGCCGAGGGACAGTCGTTGATCACCTCGATGACGAAGTCGCCGCTGACGTTGAACGCATGGGAGTAGGTGTACTTTGTCATCTTGGCCATGCCGTCGTTGGAGCATACGTCAGATGCCACGATGTTGCCGTTCTGACGGATGTTGACCGTAAACTTGCACTTGGTGTCGGAATAGGGCTGGCAGTAGTCGAATGTCAGGGTGCCGAGGCCGCCGGCGAGAGTGGGCGAGGTGAGGGTGCCCTGCTTGCTGACGCGGCCGTTGAGGCACACGGCAAAGTCCTTGTCGCTGCCGAATATCTCGAACGTAGCCTTGCCGTCGGGGTTGGCGCTGCCCGAGAGGATCTGTGCCCACTTGGCCACCCAGCCTGTAGAGCTGGTATATTCACCATAGGTGGTGCTGGTGGAGCCGAAGGTGCTGAAGTCTGCCGAGGTCGAGGTGGAGGGAGTGGGGGGAGTGACGGGGTCGTCGCCGCCGGTGCCCGAGCCCTTGCCCACCTTCACGTTGGTGACACACCATGTGGCGTAGTTGTCGTCCAGTGTGGCCGTGTAGCGGAATCCGATGTAGATGACGCCGGTGTAGGCCGAGAGGTCGATGGTGCCCGAGTTGACCCAACCGGAGTAGCCCGACGCGGGTGCTGTGGCCAGTGTGGGGTTGAGCTTGGTGAGTGTGGCGGTCGAGGGGTCGGCCGAGGTCATCACATACACTTCGAATGTCGTGGTCTTGGAGCCGTATCCGTTCACCTGATTGTCAAACGACAGGGTCTTGTTCTCGACGCGGGCCATGTCGATGCCGGGGGTCATCATCCACGAGTCGAAGGGCGCCGCACCCTTGTAGCCGGTCATCGAGGCATAGTAGACATTGCTGAACGAGGTGACATACCATGTCTTTGTCCCGGCCACCTGCTTCTGGGTCCACCCTGCTGGCAGGGACGAGAGGCCGTTGAATGTCTCGTCGATCGAGGTCACTGCGTCGGCGGGAGGAGTGACGGGGGTGTCGCCGCTACCGTCGAGCTTGTAGGCGGTGCCTTCCTTCACGCCGGTCATGCCGAAGTAGGCGGTGATGGTGCCCTGAATGGTGAGGAGCTTGCCGAGATTGTCGGGGTGGGCGTTGATCGAGACAGCCGAGCGGATGCTGCCGGCGGGGAGCTGCACGGGGATACAGTTGTTGTAGTCGGTCTCGCCGGGGGTCATGGCTATGAACACGTTGGTGTCCGATGCGTCAGAGCCGGTGGCGGTGGTAAAGGTGTCGGCCGACTTGCCGGGGGCCGAGCCCACGATGTAGCCGCACACCCATGCGGTGGCGCCGGTGCCTCCGAGGGCCTTCACCTGATTGACATTATAGGGGCTCTGCTCCGATCCGTCGCCATCCTGTGTGCCGGGATCGGCGGGGATCTCGACACCCTCGATGGTAAACTCGGCTGCGGTGCCCTGATTGCCGGTGATGCCATAGGTGCCGAGCACGGTGTCGAGGTTGCCGCGGAGGGCTATCACCTTGCCATAGTTGCCGGGATTGTCCACGAGGTTGCCATACTGGCGCAGCTTGGAGCCCTGAGGCAGGGTGAAGACGATACACTTGGTGTAGTCCTTGCAGTCGGCTGCCGAGGCTATGACGAGGGTGTTGTCAAGCTCGGGGGCGGATGTAAACTGGATGTCCGAGTTGGAGGCGACGGTGGTCACGCCGGGGGCCACTGCACCCACGATATAGCCCTTGGTCCATACCTGAGTGGCTGTGCCTCCGCCGGCCTCGATCGAGATGGCGTCGTCGACAGTCATGGGGTTGGTCTCGGCTCCGGGGTTGAGGGTGGGGTTGCCGAAGTTCATACATCCCTCGCGGTCGATGAGCAGCAGTTGCCAGCCGCCCGAGGTGTGATAGCTGAGGATGCCGGCCACATCGCCGCGACCGGTGGGGAGCACGTCGCTCCAGAAGTTGGAGTAGCCGCTGGTGCGGACTATGATGTTATTGCCATCCTCGAGGTTGAGGGTGCGGTTGACGGTCTCCTTCGAGAGGGCGAACGTGGCTGTGCCGGCGTCGGCAAACTCCACATTGTTGAACCGCACCATCTGGCTCTGCCACTTGCGCAGCTCGGCGGGTGTGGTGCCGAGCTCCGACTTGGAGCGGACGGTGATGGTGTCGATGGCGGCGAGGTCGGGCAGACCGTTCATCTGCGAGTGCTGCTCGAACAGCTCGTAGGCCATGAATGTGGTCTGTGCGCCATATGTCTCGTCGTCGTCGGGGGCGCCGAGCTGCTGCAGCGAGGCATACTTGCCTATGGTCATGCCGGTGACGTCGAGCACCAGCTCCTGACCGCGGCGATACTTGACGCACATTGAGTTCTGATTGATCGACATGGCCAGCGCGCCGGTGGCATCCTGAATGACGAGGCTCTTGTAGATGTTGCCCGAGGCGTCGGACGAGATGACACGTCCCTTCACGAGGATGTGGCGCCCTTCGGAGCCCTCGCCGATGGCCTTGTAGTAGTTGTCTGCGTCCTCCCAGTAGGTCTCTTTGAGCTGCGAGATGGTCATAACGTCATATTCGGCGGCGTTTTCGAGCCACGACGACACGGGGGTGTTCATCGAGGGATCGTCGAAGTCGTCCTGACAGGCCGTCAGCGTCAGCGCGCCCGCGAACAGCAGGGAGAGATATGATTTGAGATTTCTCATATTTCTGTTTTGAAGTAGTGTTTACACTGTTTTGTTGATGGATACGGGTGCTCAGAACTCATAGCGGCTGGTGTTCTTCAGGCCGGGGAGTCCGAAGTAGGCCACCAGATCGCCATAGAGCTTGACCTTCTTGCCGAGATTGTCGGGATTGGCCTGCAGGGAGAGCTTCTCGCGCACCTCGCCTGAGGGGAGCTGCACGGGCATACACTTGCTGTAGTCGGTCTCGCCGGGATTGTCGGCTATGAAGATATTGGTGTTGGAGGCCGATGTGCCGGTGGCGGTGGTAAACGAGTCGGCGGTCTTGTCGGCTGCCGAGCCCACGATATAGCCCTCCACCCAAGCTGCCGAGCCGGGGCTGCCGAGAGCCACGGCGGCGCTCACGCTATAGGGGGTCTCCTGCGACCCGGGCTGTCCGGCCTCGGGACCGGTGGGGGTGTCGGCGCCGGCTGTGGGACGGATCACGACGTTCTTCAGCTCCCATGTGCCGGCCTTCTGGGCGGTCGACGAGTAGCGGAATCCGATCTGCACCTTCTTGCCGGCAAAGGCCTTGATGTCGATGTCGCCGGTGGGGACAAAGGTCCAGCTCAGCGACGATGGCCATGAGGTGACGGTGAGCATGGTCCAGTCTGCGGCGCCCTCCTCGCGGATGGCTACCTGAGCCTCGGAGCGGGCGGCGTCTATCGAGCTGAAGAAGTTGAGCGCCTGCTCGTATGACAGATAAGCCTCGGTCTGGGCGGTGAGGTCGATGACGGGCGAGATGAGCCACGACTCGGACGCATAGTTGACATTGTCCTTATAGGCGGTAGCCACCATGCCATACTTCGCGTCGTGTTTCCAGATGTCGGGCATCTCGGCGGGGGTGGCGACGTTCTCTATGACGAACGCGCCCAAGCCTGAGGCGAAGCTCTCGGCAAAGATGTCGTCGCCGGCGGGATCGACGGGAGTGGCGGGGGTGCCGTCAAACCCTGTGCAGTCTGTGGCGGGATCCATCATGGTGAGCTGCCAGTTGTTGTTGTAGTAGCTGAGGAGCGTCACCACCGTGCCCTTGCCCGCGGGGAGGAGGTCGGCGGCAAATTTACACTTGTTGCTGGTGCGGAAGTCGAGCGAGTGTCCGTTGTCGTCGAGCAGCTGGCGCGAGGTGTAGCCCGTCTGTGTGGGGGCGTCGCTCCATGCCAGTGTGCCGCCGCCGTTGAAGTGGACGTCGGTGAGGCGCACGAACATGCTCTGATACTTCATGAGCCACTCCTTGTCGGTGGCGTGGGCCACGAGGTCGGCCATCGAGAGGTCGACGATGAGGGCGTTGGCCTTGGCCTCGTCAGGCAGACCGTTGACCTGTGCGTGGGTGGTGAAGAGCGCCTCCTCCATGCGGCCGAGCGAGCCGTTATAGAGGCCTCCCACCTGCATCAGGTGTGAGTAGCCTCCCACCAGCATGCCGGTGACGTTGATGCGCACCTCCTGACCGCGGTGATACTTCTGATTGATGTCATACATGTTGATGCCGAAGTGGAGCGCGCCCGACTCGTCCTGAAGCTCGAGCTGCTGATAGACGTTGCCCATGTTGTCGGCCGACGTCACGATGCCGGCGAGGATGATTGAGTCGCCCTCGGCGTTGACGGGCACCTCGGTAAACTGGTTGGCCTGCACGAGATTCCAGTACATCTCCTTAAACTCGGCTATCGAAGTGTTGGCCTCGTAGGTAGCCGTGGGGATGATCAGCGGCGGGCGGTCGAAGTCGTCGTCGCAACTCACCATTGCGGCGGTCGACGCGAGCGCGAGTGCGGCTGCGATGATATGGTTATATGCTTTCATCGGTTGTGATTGCTTGTGTGTAAGTGTGGAGGGATAGGGTGGATTAGAAACGGATGCCTACGTTGAAGTATATCTTGATACCTTGGGCGTAGAAATACTTGTTGGGATACTTGTTGGTGTCAAAGTTGGTATAGTCGAAGCGTCCCTGCTGATAGGCGTAGGTCTGGATCTTGCGGTTGTTGAGGATGTTGTCTATGTTGAGGTTGAAGTTCATAGACACCTTGCGGTTGATGTAGACCACCTTGCCCACCGATGCGTTGAGCACGAAGGCGTCGCGCAGCTTGTCCTGAGTGATGAAGCGGTCGATGGCGCCCTCGAGCTCCTCGGTCGTGGGGAATTTCTCCCAGAGGTCGGGGATAGCCTCGTGGCGCACGGGCGAGAGGTTGACATAGGCGTCGCCCATCCACGAGCCGTTGATGTTGAAGAACCACGAGCCGGGAGCAGCCCAGTCGATGCCGATGTTGACGGCCTTCTGAGGTGTGCCTCCGAGGAAGAAGTTCTTGAGATAGACGGTCTGAGTGGTGTCGGGACGCGAGTTGTTCTCATACGAGCGTGTGCCCGTGGGGCGATTCTTATACTGATAGCGGGCATACGTGGCGGCCAGCGATGCGGTCACCGAGGGGGTGATCTTGTAGGCCATGCCTATCTCGATGCCCTTGTAGGTGGTGTTGACGTTCTTGAGCACATAGTTCATATAGGTCGAATACTGGTCGTCATAGAACGATGTGCGCTCCGTCTGGTCATACATATTGGTCCAGTAGCCGGTGACGGCGCCACGGAAACGGCGGTAGTTCCACACATACGAGAGGTCGCCCGAGAGGATGCGCTCGTTCTCGAGCCCCTCGATGGCTTTCTCCTTGTAGCGGGGCGAGATGTAGGCATACTCGAAGAGGGGAGCCTGTGTGCCGTATGAGGCGTGGGCCTGAATATAGTTGCGTCCGTCGATCTTGTATGTGGCGCCGGCCTTGAGCATGCCGGTGTCGAAACGGTGTGTGGCGCCCTTGCCGAGCGAGTTCTGCGGGTCGCGGCCGCTCTGCATCTTGCCGTCGCGGTAGAACTGTGTGTAGCCCACCTTCAGGCCATAGTTGATGTCCCAGCGGGGGAGTGTGATCTGATTCTGGATCCATGCGGTGGCCTGCACGGCGTGGATGAAGTAGTCATAGTCGAAGATGTCACCCTCATAGACCTTGCGGTTGGGGTTGCGCAGGTCGTTCTGGAGCATGTCGGGGTCGTCGGGGAAGTCGCGCTCGCTGAACTTGTCGACGTCTATCCAGTACTCGCCCCCCAGCAGGTCGCGCACGGTCTTGTAGTAGTGGGCGCGGGTATAGTTGACGCTCACGCCGGCCTGAAGGGTCATGATGTCGTTGAGGCGGGTGTTGAGCACGGAGTTGAGCACCCAGTCGGCCTGATTGGAGTGGCGGTCCTCGAGGATGTAGCTCGCAGCCTTATTGTCGGGGTTGCCGCCGCGGCCATAGATCTTGTTGAGGTAGTTGGCCTGATAGAACGAGTCCCAGTCGAGCTGACGGAACGACTCGTCGTTGCGCCACATATAGGTGTAATAGTCGGATGTGGCTGTGGGCTCGCCGTTGTCATAGTAGTAGGAGGGGAGATAGCGGTAGTAGTCGGGACGGGGGTCGGGACCGTCAAACCACGACAGCGACGATGTGGAGTAGTGGATGGAGCGGAAGGCCAGACCGGTGTTGACGGTTGTGTTGCGCGAGGGCTTCCAGAGCCAGTTGAGCACGGCCGAGGGGTCAAATGTCTCCACGATGCGGGCAGCTCTCTTCTTGCCGTCCTGCCAGCCCCAGTTGGGGTTGTAGAGATAGTTGTCTGCCAGATCATAGGCCTCGAGATAGGTGGCCGAGTTGGAGGCGCGCTGCGTGGGGGCTCCCCACACCGTGAGGTTGAGCGAGTGCTTGTCGTTGAACACTTTCTCGGCCGAGGCAAAGAGGCCGAATGAGTTGTAGAACGTACCCTCGATGATGCCCTCCTTGGCATAGCGGCCGATGCCGCTCACCGAGAATGCCCATCCGTTCTTGTTGAGGCCGGTGGAATACTGGGCCATGGCGCGGAGCATATAGTTGGAGTTGGTGTAGGCCAGCGATCCGTTGAAGCCCGGGGCATAGTGTGAGGCGAGGGTGTTGATGTCGGTGGCACCGCCTATGTCGCCGAATCCGAAGTCGGCCACGCCGAGGCCCAGCGCCGTGGTGCGGTCGCGGAAGGCGCGGTTCATGCCGCCGAGGGTCGAGTAGTTGAATCGGCCGCGGGCGAGGTCGTTGAACGAGATGCCGTTGATGTATGTCTGCGTGTACTTCGAGTCATAGCCGCGCACGCGGAATCGCATGGGCTGGAAGTCGTAGGAGGCCGAGTTGTAGTAGATGTCATCGCTGGCACCGGTGAGGGCGGCGATGGTCTGCATGTTGCCCTCCTCGTCCTCGAGCACGGCCTGATCAAAGAGCTGATCGTTCTGCTCCTCGAAGAATGTGTCGAACACGTTGGTGGCCTGAATCTTGACGGGGCCGAGGTTGAGCCTCTTCCCGGAGGGGATCACGATGGCCTGCGTGTAGTCGTTGTAGCCGTAGGCCAGCACGATGAGGTCGTCGGCGCCGGGGGCGGCATTGATCACGAATCCACCGTCAGGGCCGGTGGTGACGGTGAGGCTCTGATTGTCGAGCATCACTGTGGCACCCTCTACCGGGGCACCCGTGCTGGTGTCGACAACAGTGCCGGCTACGCCTGTCTTTTGAGCCAGCGACGGCAGCGCGGCCGTCAGGAGCAGTAGCAGAAACAGTTTGATTCTCATAAGAGTTACTCTATAGTTGTGGTTGTGATGTAGTTGTTTTCTCGGTATTGTCGCCCGGTGGCTGGCGGGCGGTGGGGTCAGATATACTGCTTGCGGCGCAGATACTCCTTGACGATGGCCACGCACCCGTCGATGGAGAGCTCGGCCGAGTTGAGGGTGAGGTGATAGCTGTCGGCGCGTCCCCACTCCTTGTCGGTGAAGAAGTTGTAGTAGTCGGCCCTCCACTTGTTGGTGCGTCGGGCCAGCGCCTCGGCCTTCTCGGGGGTGAGGGCGTCGGCGCGCTCCGTGATGCGGCGCACACACTCCTCCATCGGGGCGTGGACAAAGAGGTTGACCACACGGGGATGGTCGCGCAGGATATAGTCGGCCGTGCGGCCCACCACCACAAAGGGCTTCTCCGAGGCGCGCTGCAGCAGGAAGTCGCTCACGGCCTTATAGAGCCCGTCGTCGGTGATGGCCGAGGCGCCGGTGTAGTAGCACATGGGCGTGACACCCATCGAGAAGGAGAACAGCCCGTTGAGAAACTTGGGAAACTTCTCGTCCGTCTGCTCGAAAAACTCGTGGTCGACGCCGGCCTTCTTGGCCGCCTCCACGAGGAGCTCCTTGTCATAGTAGTCTATGCCGAGCTCGTCGGCCAGCGCGCGGCCCAGTTCGCGACCGCCGCTGCCAAACTGACGCCCCACAGTGATCACGAACGGGTGGTCATAGCGCTTGGCCTCCTTGCCTGTGTTGGTCATACGGGTGGTCATTTCTCTTTGATGAGGAATATCTCGGTGGGGAAGTGGTCGGAGTATCCGTCGAGCCACTGCCCGGCCGAATAGGTGCGCTTGGGGTAGCCCTGTCGCTGCCCCTGACGGTCGATGAGGAAGTCGAAGTTGTTTACCTGACACTTCCAGTAGTGGAGCCTCTTGCCGGCGTTGGCCTCGAGCAGGGTGCCCGACACGATGATCTGGTCAAAGAGATTCCATGCGCTCTTGTAGGCGAGGGTGCCTATGCCGCGGTCGAGCATCTTCCACCACGGGTTGAAGAACGAGTGGTCGCCCACGCCCTCCATGTTCTTTTTGGCGCCGAGGTTCACGGCACAGGAGCGGTCCATGGGGTCGTCGTTGAGGTCGCCCATCACGATGACGCCCTGATTGGGACGCAGGGCCCAGAGAGAGTCGGCTATGTGCTTGCTCAGGTCGGCGGCAGCCTCGCGCAGGTAGCTCGACTGCTCCTGCCCGCCCAGACGCGACGGCCAGTGGTTGACGATGATGCTCAGGGTGTCGCCCCCGAGGATGCCGGTGACACACATCTGGTCGCGAGTGCGGAACGAGTCATAGCCCGGGATGACGAGGCGATGGTTGGTGACGTCGAGCACACGGAAGTAGCGAGGGTTGTAGAGCAGGCCCACGTCCACGCCGCGACGGTCGGGCGAGTCGTGATGCACCACCTGCAGTCTCCATTTCTTGATGGCGTCGGCCTTGACGAGGTCGTCGAGCACGCTCTTGTTCTCTATCTCGCTCACGCCGATTATGGCCGGACCCCCGGGGGTGGTCTTGGTGGTCATGGCGGCGATGGCACGGGCCAGATTGTTTATCTTGCTCCAATACTTCTCGCCGTTCCACTGGCGTGCGCCGGCCGGCGAGAACTCGAGGTCATACTTGCCGTTGTTGTTGATGGTGTCAAAGAGGTTCTCGAGGTTGTAGAATGCCACCCCGAACACCATAAACTGCTTTTTGTCGGCACTGTTCGTCTGCCCCGACACTCCGAGTGCGGCCAGCAGGGCCACAAGCACCGGAAAGAGTATCCGTTTCATTGACGTGATAGTTTAAGGTTACGGTTTTATGAGCTGATTGTTAACTGGTTAGTGCGCAGAGGCGCGGTCTGCTGCGAAATGTGACAGCAGACGGAGCGTAAAAATATAAAAAATATTAATAATGGCCTAACTTATAGCCCGGATTTATACATAATTTAACAAAAAGACACCCCTGCATCATGACAGGGGTGTCCGGTCAACGCACAGGACGCTGTCCTGTGGCGATGGATGTTTTTTTTTAATCCGGGTTTTTGCGGTCGTTCACATGCGATCTGTCTCTGTTGCCCGTCCACGAGGCTGAGGGATTTTTCACCCACTCGCGGAAGTTAGGATAGGCCAGCGTGATGTGATGCTCCTCAAGGGGCCACAGCCAGTAGGAGTCGGCTATGCAGATCATCTGGGGTGCTGTAGAGCTTTTGTCCTCGGAGAGAGCGCCTATCTGATAGCTTCCCTCACCGAGCACACCGTCAAATGGGGTGTAGCCGTCCATGGCCACACCTTCGCCCGAGGGATCGAAGGCGTCTGATGTGTCTATGCCGAGGGCGTTGTTCTTGTCGACGATGATTGAGAAGTCTTTGAGAGCCTGATTGATGGCGCTGCTCTCACTGCCGGTGGATATGCCGGCCTCCACATACAGGCGCACGGTGCGCCCTGTGTGGGTCACGGGGCCACCGGCATTGATGGGGCGTGAGGTGGCCGATGCCCCGAGCCACTTGTGCACCTCAGTGCCGAGGATCAGGGACCGATCTGTCCAGTTTCCTTTGTTGGCATACAACTGTGAGAATCTGTCGGCAAAGGAATTCCAAGTGGCATCTTTGCCCATCATCTGTTTCATATAATTATATATCTTCGTGGCTTTGCCGTGATAGACCACATAGACCGGGAGTGTGCCTCCCGCGGCTTGGGGAGTCACTTCGAGCCGATAGATGTAGGGTGCCACAAACTCCTCGTCTGCCTTGTCGGGGAGTATTGTTGGATACACTGCGCCCATGTCCGGGGTGCGGGTCATGAATTCACGCATGATCGAGGAGTTGTTGACAGTGACGCAGGTGGCGCTGAACACCACATCGTTGAAGTCCCAGTCATAGCTCCCGCCCAGATCCTCGGCGGCAAATGTGTAGACCAAATTGCTTCCTACGGTTGCCGTGGTGTAATGGAGGGCCATTTTGTCGTATGTTTGTTCGGGGACGCACATATAGATGACATCGCAGAAGTCAGGTCTATTGTAATCAGCCATGGTGAACCTGTTCTGATATAGACCGTAGAAGTGGGGCTTGTGGGAAACGCCAACGAAGCAGGGTGATGCCGTGCGTTCGCTCCCTTCTTGGAGATATCTGTACTTGACGGTCACGTTCTTGGGCATCCACACGAAAGTGGTGTAGTAGGCTCGGTCAAGATAGTCGGCCTTCACATCCCACAGACAGTTGTAGAGATTGCGCATCTGTGCATTCATATCGCCCATGAACACTGACCCTGATCCGAAAGTGTGGCCCGGAGTCCATTCTCCTTTCACTCTGATGCCCGTGGCCTGAATAGTGATGTCGCCACCTTTAGTGGGCTCATAGGCTTGGGATTCAGTGGGCTGTGCGCCACGGACATTGGACCCTGCGGAGATGTTGCGGGCATCATAGGCCGCCGTGCCGTCTGCCGTCACGAGATATAACGGGAAGGTGCTTCCGGCCTCTGCAGTCGAGATGCCATATGGGGTCTGTCCCAGCATGGTCTCTTCCGATCCTCGTCGCCAATAAACGGGGACTATAAACCAATTGGCATCACTTTTGCCGGATACGCCAACGGAGCCTACGAAGCTGACATTTTCCTGAGTCGTATAAATGTTTTCTTTCCCGGGGGGAAATGCCGTAAAGAATGCTTTGGCCAGATTGTCACGGGTGAACATGAAAGTCTTTTCCTGCATCCTTGAGGGCTGGTCGACCGTGATGCGTTGAGGTGCCTTGGAAGCAGCTGCGTCGATGTTGAGGGTCGATCCTACGGGTGCGGTATATCTCCCGGAGGCGGTCTCTACCAGTAGTTCAGTCACACTCGTCGGCACCATAAACGGGATTTTGTTGCTGCCGGGGAGCAGGGTGAGGTCGCCCGCAAGATAGAGCTGATCGTTGTGGGTGTAGTAGATGCGGGCAGGTGTCTGCTCGTCTGATTTGATGGTCAGGGTGGTCTCTGTCGACTCCGACCATGGATGGTCGGTGGCAGGGACGCCAAACTCACGCACGAAAGCACGGTCATACTGTTCGTTGCGGTCGGGGGTGGAGATGCGTGGATCGTCTGAGCAGGCTGCCGCCAGACATCCCGTCGCAACCACCGCCATTAGACTGTGATAGTTCATGTAGATTTGATATTAGGAAAAGTGTGTTGTTAAAAAATCATAACATTCAGATTTTCATTGCAAATATACGGACTAAAATCACCCCCCAAATTGTTAACGAAGTTTAACGCAGCGACAGCTGCTCAGTGGGAGCGTTTCACAATAGTTTACACTTTATCACCCCTCCTCCCGAGGATTTTTTGCTATCTTTGCACAAAATAGGTTTATAGTATGATCAAGAATCTTCTCTTTGACCTCGGCGGGGTGATAATGGACCTCGACCGCAACCGTTGTGTAGAGGCGTTTAACGCCCTCGGCATGCGCGACGCCGACGAGTTTCTGGGCGTCTACGGGCAGAAGGGCGACTTCCTTGCCCTCGAGCGTGGCGAGATAGACGCCCCCGAGTTTCGCCGCCGCATCCGTCCGCTGTTTGACCGCCCGGTGACCGACGCCGAGATCGACACGGCGTTCAACCGATTTCTCATCGGCATCCCCCGCCATCGCCTCGAGGCCCTGCGCCGGCTGCGCTCGGAGGGCTATCGCATCTATCTGCTCTCCAACACCAACCCCATCATGATGGAGGGATTCATCGCCGAGCAATTCCGTCAGGAGGGGCTGGAGATGAAGGACTATTTCGACGGCGAGGTGTGTAGCTACAAGGCCAAGTGCTACAAACCCGAGCCCGAGATATTCGAATACACCTGCCGCACCTGCGGCATAGAGCCGGGCGAGACACTGTTTTTCGACGACTCGCAGGCCAACGTCGACGCCGCCCGTGCCCTCGGATTCCATGCCCTGCGCGTGGCCCCGGGCACAGAGTTTGCCGACATGGTCAAACCCTTTGGCGAGGAATAGGGTTTATACTATATATAATGTAATACTGCATCTACTGACTCAATCACTGTAAGCGGCATATGAAACTCATCACCAAGCCCGACACCACGGCACGGCGCATAGCGGCCGTGGGTATGTATGACGGTGTGCACCTCGGCCACAGATTTCTCATAGACTACCTGTGTGTCGAGGCGCGCGGACGCGGGCTGCGTCCGGCGGCCGTCACCTTCTCGCGCCACCCTCTGTCGCTGGTGCGTCCTCTCGAGGCCCCCGCGCTGCTGTCGACACTCGAGGAGAGGGTCGATGCTCTTGGTCGCGCCGGGGCAGAGGATGTGATCCTGTTGAGCTTCAACGACAAGCTGCGCCGCCTGCCGGCCGAGGACTTCCTGCGGCTGCTGCGCCGCAACTTCGGCATCGACACGCTGGTGCTGGGATTCAACAACCGCCTCGGTCATGACCGCCTCGAGGGGCTCGACACCTACAGGACCATAGGCGAGAAGGTGGGGATGGAGATCATCGCCGCGCCCGAATATCGCGGCCCGGGGGCTCCGGTGAGCTCGTCGGTGATACGCCGCCATCTGGCCGAGGGGCGCCCCGAGGAGGCGGCCCGTCTGCTGGGCAAGCCCTACTCGCTGCGCGGGCGCGTGGTGGGAGGCAACAGGCTCGGGCGTACCTTGGGCTATGCCACGGCCAACGTTGAGCCGCTCGATGCGTCCATGCTCATCCCCAAGCCGGGGGTCTATGCCGCATGGGTCACCACCCCCGACGGCGAGCGACGCCCCGCCATGGTCAACATCGGCTTCCGGCCCACCGTCAGCGACAGCGCTTCCCCCGCCGACCTCACCATCGAGGCACACATCCTCGACTACAACGGTTATCTCTACGAGGAGCAGATCGAGATCGAATTCATGCGCTATCTGCGCGCCGAGCGCCGCTTCTCGTCGACCGACAAGCTCGCCCGCCAGCTCGACGACGACGCCAAATCCGTCCGCAAACTCCTCAAGAAACTCTGACCCACACCACTTTTGCCTCCTCTCTCTATGAGAGGGGGACAAGTTCATGATAGGGAGGGGTGGTCAGTAGGTGACTTTGGTGATAACTATATTCCAGTTTGAATCAAAGTTGAGACGATATAATCCCCGTTCGTTGAATGAGACTGATGATACCTCGCGCTCATATCCGTTCTCAACGACCTTGATATGCTTGACGGGAGCGCCATCGGTGATCGAGAACATCAGGCTGCCTCCCGCCTCCACCATGCCGAAGACGTCTATGACGCATTGACCGAATCCGTGTAGCCCCGTGAGGTCAATATGAACGATCTCATCCTCCTTGATAATGACGTTGAGCGTGCTGGGCAAGACGTTGACCTCGATGGGATTATCCCCCGAGCGGAGCTGGGCCCGAGGCAACAGATCGCGGATGGTGAGCGGGGCTGGAGCCGCGAGATCATCCTGCTTCCTTGAGCCGAAAATTGTCTTGGCCATGTTGTAGGGCTGCACCGACGATGTCGACACCATCTGCGGCCTGTAGGGGCTTGAAGTGTTGTCATTGAGTGATGCTTTGTCATAGACAGGCATGATCGCCAATCGGTCAAAGTGATTGGTATACCATCCGAAATCGTCAATGATGCAGGTATCAAGTACTACACTTTTCACCTCCTCCACCGCCTTGATGCGCATGGGGTCCATGCGTCCTTTCATTGAGATGGTGAGATATGATACATAATTGAGATATATCCATGGGATGCTCTGATCATTCGCGCCCGGCATACCCGGGCCGAATCTTAAGTATAGAAACTTTGATGAGCTGATATGACTCATGAACAGAGGTATGCCAGTGAAATTCTCAAACCAAATATTCTCGAATAAAAGTCCATTGATACTTTGACAGTGGGCGGCATAAGGTTTTTTGTCATTCCCCGCATCGGGATTGACGAAATAGATGCCGTTGACCCCCGACATCCTCCCTCCGATCACTCTTGCCTCTGAAAACCATGTGTCTAACGACTTATCTTCCGGATCTATTTCAGTGAACTTGCTCTTTGATAATATGTCTACATATAAACAATATTCGGCGTTCAGGATCTCATTGAAACGGATGGTGCAATACTGGATGCCCGAAAAGATCTTGGCACACTTCTTGCATTTTTCACATTCCTCGCTATTCTCGCAATCTTTGCAGTTGTCACAATCCTTAAAGGCATCACATCCTGTGAGATTCCGACATTCTTCAGGGATTTCGGGTATCACAGCAATGGCTTTGCCAATATTCTTGATGATATTTATCTTGATGTCAATATAATAGGCATTTCCAGTCAACAAGATACCCGTGTCTCCCCGGCCCGTAGCAGAACTGCTGACTGTGGATTGTATTTGATTGATGTCAAGATTGATATAGCTGGAACTCACGACAATCGCCGCAATGTTGTCACTGATCTGGAGAATGCCCGGGGATACGAGGGTTTTATTGAAGGCTTGTGTCGGAAATGTTATAGATCCCGTGAGCCGGTAAGTCCTGCTCTCGAGATGTACAGGAATCCCTTGGGCCGCTATGAGACTTCGGTTGATAGCTTCATGTTCCTCTAAACCTGTGTCCTTGAACCACTCAGACTTAATAAATGAGTTGGCGAACCCCGAGACGGTAATATCCTTGGTAAAAATACAAAAGGAAGTTGCCCGGACAGAACTCTCGTTGAGATTAACTCTGCGGGGCACACCATTAACGGTCGATTTAAATGCACCGCCCGCTAAGTCAACTACAGAACCTTGTGGAAACATAATATCTTTATCAAGCTCCACTACATTCTCCACTACATAGTATGCTGCCTCCGGGAGATTGAGGGAATCTGATAAATTTGTCGTGGTAAGGGTGATTTTCTTCATAGTGATAACAGGGATTCTATAAATGAAAAGATAAGATCACCACCCGGCCCGATAGCCGAGCCGCAGGCCGGGTGGTGTGTGGTTGATGGAGTTGCGTAATGAGTGCGGATCAGCGGACGAATATCTTCTTAGCGGAGGCAGGGGTGCGGACTATGTATAGGCCGGATGTGAGGGTGGGCAGGTCGTCGGCGAGGCCACGCCCCACAAGGCGACCGTACCCGTCATACACCTCCACGATCCCCTCTGCGATAATGCGCCCGCCGACAACCGATATCTCCACATCGTTATCCATCACGCTACCGTCGATGGAGCTTTCAGACGGCATCTCAAGATCATCTATGAAGGTGATGTTTATGAAAATTCTAAATTTATTGTTGGGTGAAAGCTCGGAGTTGAGATAAGCCTCCATCGAGCCCTTGGGGATGTGAGCGATGACATGATCCACAACATGATATCTATTATATCTGCCGTAGAACTTGGGCGGATATGGACTCGGGAAATAGATATTCTCTATTTCGGTACCGATAAATGCACAGTTTGCAATAACTTGTAAATTTAGTCCGAGATACAAATTCCGGATTTTTACATTTTGGAAGAATCCTGCCTGAAGATTTGCAATGTTGCCACCCACCCTGACAGTCTCGAGATTATCGTTTTCAGAGAACATTACCCAAGAATAACGGTCACTTTGAGGATCTCTCATACAATTGTTCATTTCCAGTTCGCACTCCAATGTGGCACTGGTGAGGGACTTACAATTCAAGCAAATATCCTCTCCTAACCATGTGACTGTAGGTGGAATGTAAATATCTGAAATTTGGGTGCCTGCAAACGCCTCACTTCCAATAATTCTAACAGAAGGAGGGATATTGATTTCGTTCAATAGAGTATTTTCAAAAGCATAAGAGCCAATTGATACGAGAGAAGGAGGTAGATTGATCTCGCTGATCTGAGTATTCGCCAAAGCCTCGCTTCCTATAGTCGTCAAAGAGGATGGCAGATTGATCTCGCTGATCTGAGTATTCTTCAAAGCCCCGCTTCCTATGGTCGTCAATGAGGATGGCAGATGGATCTCTTGAACCGGAAGATTCTTAAAGAGACTGGAAGAGAGCTTTTCGAGACCTTCCGGCAGGACGACTCTGGTCAGCGACTTGCAGTTAGTGAAACAGCGTGACTCTATTTCTTTCACACTCCCGGTAAATATACACTCCTTTAGAGCCGTACAGCCGCCGAATGTGTCGAAGTCAAGTTTCTCGATATTGCCGGGGACAGTAATCGAGGTGAGAGCTGTACAGTCTCTAAATATCCCGGATCCCCAAAATGACAGATTATCGGGGAGTGTAATCGAGGTTAAGGATGAGCATCCTGCGAAAGCACCATATCCTATGTGTGTTAGGGTCTCGGGTAGCTCCACAGTTGTTAGGGAAGTGCACCCCCTGAAAGCATCACCCCCTATTGTGGTCACCTTAGGAATACTACTCGCAGATAGATTTGTGATAGAGATACAACCCTCAAAGGCACCTGAACCTATGCGGGTCACCTCAGGCATATCCGGGAGATTTTTTAAATAGCGACAATCAAAAAACGCTGCGTGTTCGATGTACTTCAGTGGGCCTTCAAACGTTATGGAGATCAGTCCCCAGTGCTGGAAGAATGCCCTATCCCCCACACCGACTACATCGTATTCCACAGAGTCAATTGTCACCTTTGCGGGAATTGTAACATTGGCGGGGATATAACTTGTATCATACACTTCGACACCGTCGGGGACTATAGTGTAATATATGCCATCAACTTCGAAGTCGTAGGCCGATGCGCCGATGGCAGTCAGCAATATGGCAGTCAGCACCGTGAGATAACGATGAAACAGAGTGTTCATAGATAGGTATGGGTTAAGTGAGACAATCCGGTGGTGTATGGAGAATGGATATGCAGAGCGTGGCCTGTGGCGTCAGGGAGTCACTTTGGAAATGACTATGCTCCATTTGGCATCAAAGGTGAGCCGGTAGAGGCCTGATTCGGTGAATGAAAATGATCTTCCTTTCACCTCGGTGCCATTTTCAAGAACCATCAGGTTAATATTAGGATTATAATCCGTGAATGAAAACTTTAAGCATCCTTTGTGGTCGATCATGCCATAGACATCCATCACGCAGGGCGCGAATCTCCTTAGGCCTGTGAGGTCTATTTCAATGGTCTCATTTGCCCTGACGATGACATTGAGTGTGCGCGGCAAGACATTGAACTTGCTGGTTTTATTATCATACTCGGTGTCGTTGAATGGCAGGAGATCTTTGAGCGTGTAAAAGGATTGGGGAGATTGTTCATTAATCTCAATCGTTTTCGCCATATTGTATGGCTGAATCGACGATGTGGCCACCATTGCAGACGTGGAATCAGGAAGAGGAATGATCGTCAGCTTGTCAAAGTGGTTGATATACTCGCCGAAATCGTCCACGATATATGCGTCGAACACCACACTCTTGACGTTATTGCCAACATCGATGCGCATAGGATCCCAAAGGCCTTTGATAGAAAAGGTGAGATTGGATACATTGTTGAGGAACACCCATTTAGATTCCCGATTCCAGCTCCCACCCAGTCCCGGCAGACTCTCGGCAAGACGCAGGTAGAGAAACTGTGAGAAGGACACATGGCTGATGTATAATGGTTGTCCGGTGATGCCCTCAAATCCTATATTCTCGAACAGCAGACCGTTGATGCTTTCAGTGAATCTGGCAGAGGTGGTGCTTGTACTGTTATTTTCACCAATCGGATTCACGAAGTAGATGCCGTTGGTTCCCTCCATTCGTCCGCCGATCACTCTCGTCTCGGCAAACCAAGTGCCTAACGTTGGGGCAGAATATCCATTGCTGTGAGTGAATATGTCTACGTAGAAGCAATAGTTAGTGTCGAGGATATGCTTGAATCGTATGTTGCAATATTGGACACTGGAATAGCCCGTACCGGTCTTAGAGACATCGGGAATGACGGCAATCCCTTTGTCCAACCCCACAATGATATTTACACTGATATCAGCATAATATGCGTTTCCGGTCAGTAGGATTCCGATATCGTTTCTTGTTTTTTCTTCATCATCTCTCTCGGGTAAAACCGCGGGTATATATTGAATTCTGTTGATGTTTAGCGTGATATTCTCTTTGTCAACGATTATTGCCGCAATATCAGTGCTGATTTTTAGCGTTCCGGGGGAGACAAGAGTTTGGGTTGTGCTGCATATTGGGAACTCAATAGGTCCGTCGAGCACGTATAACCTGCTCTCGAGGTGTACGGGGATGCCATTGGCGGCAATGAGGCTTCGGTTGATAGCTTCATTCTCAGCCATTCCCGTTGTCTTGAACCATTCGGACAGGATATAGGAATTGCTGAATCCCGACACCTCGATGCCTGAATAAAAAATGCAGTAGCCGGCGGCTAAGACGGTGCTTCCGTTTAGGTCAACATAACGGTGAGTAGCTGTCAGCCGATCAATCCATCCACCCCTGAAGTCAAGCACGGACCCTGCGGGAAAGGTGATGTTGGTCTTAATAGTCACGCCTTTCTCAATTACATAGTAGGCCGGATCCTGCCGTTTGAGGGAAGTTGTTAAATTTTCTGTCGTGAGGATAATCCTGTCCATTGAGTCGAGATTTATTGGTCGAGATTAATTGAATGTGTGATAAGGAGGCCTCAGAGCCCTCTGAAGGAGCAATGCGAAGAATGGAGTTGATAGCCAGTGTGTAAGTGTCCGTGTGTATTGGAGTGTTTCGTTTGCAAATATAATGGGTCAGGCGAAAATAACAAACCTTTTTTAGTTAAGAATCATTAATTGTATAAATTATTATTTATGACCTTGTCCCTACGGGCCTGAGAGGCATGTGGGGTTGCATCGCGTCCCTACAGGGGGAAGGCGGGGGTGTGGAGGACTGTGTCGGCGGTCACTAACAGGGCTTCGACTCCTGGCAAGGAGTCTGTCATGGCGAGGGCTTGAGCGGCTTGCATGGCCATGCAGGCTGTGGCAAGCGCGTCGGCGGTCATACATGTGGGGGCTATGACGGTGGCCGACAGGAGGTCGGTGACGGCGGGACGTCCGGTCACGGGCGATATGGTGTGCCACACTTCGCCCGAGGCGGTGGTGCGATGGTTGCGGTAGTTGCCTGACGTGGCTACGCCACAGTCGGTCACGGCTATGGTCACCAGCTCCTCGTGAACAGGCCCAGAGGGTGAGCTGACGGGCGCGTCGATCATGATGTGCCACTCCTCGCCGCGCGGATTGTGGCCTCGCATGGCTATCTCACCCCCGATCTCCACCATATAGTCGTGGACGCCGTTGCGTGCCAGCATCTCGCCCACCAGATCACATCCATATCCCTTGGTGATGGCCGAGAAGTTGAACTCTGTGCCCGGATGTTGGCGCTCGATGCAGCCGTCGGGGCTGATGTGACACCCGGCTATACCCACCATGCTCAGGAGGGAGTCGATGGCCGCGGAGTCGGGCTCGGCGGCGCCGTTGCGGTAGCCGAATCCCCACAGGTTGATGAGCGGGGCCACGGTGGGATCAAACACTCCGCCGCTGAGGCGATTGACTCTCTGCGACTCGACAAACACCCTGCGGAGCAGCGAGTCGGCTGCCACGCGCTCGCCGGCGTTGATGCGGGTGATGAGCGAGGCTGCGGCAAAGGGGGAGAGGGATTGCTCCACGCGTTTCATCACGGCGATCACTGAGTCGCGCAGGTCGGTGTCGGCGCGATAGGTGATGTGATATTCCGTGTTCCACACCGCTCCGGCGGCCGTGCGCCACTGGGGGGCGCGGGTGCAGGAGGCGATGAGGCTGAGGGTGGCTGCGATAAGCAGGGTCACTATACAGGATTGGAGCGTTTTCATGAGCGGGATAGGGGATTGAATGACGTATGTGCAAAGGTAATCAAAAAATCGCGTTTTACCGTCATTTTCCCATCCCGTCGCACCGGAGGGGTCGAAATTCTTTGAAAAGTGTAGTTTTCAGGGGTCGAAATTCTTTGAAAAGTGTAGTTTTCAGGGGTCGAAATTCTTTGAAAAGTGTATCCGGCTTGTGTATGTCGTTGGAAATAAGTATATTTGCGGTATCAATTCCTACTGATATGCTGAAAAGAAAAATAGCCAAAGATATAGAGGATCATCTCACGACGAATTCTGATAAGATTTTGATCATAGAGGGTGCACGACAGATTGGAAAATCCTATATAATCCGATCGGTGGGGGAGGCTCATTACAGAAATTTCATAGAAATAAACTTCGTGAAAGATGATGAAGGTGCGCAGCTGTTCAAGAATCTTCACACGCTGGATGAATTTTACCTAACGCTCGGCAGTGTCTTTGGAAATCGTCTTGGCGACTTTTCAGACACCCTGATATTTCTTGATGAGATACAGCATTATCCTCAATATCTTACGTTATTGAAATTTCTGCGTGAGGACCATCGGTTCAGGTATATAGCCAGTGGCAGTCTTTTGGGTCTCACATTACGCTCGGCCACGTCCATACCTATAGGCAGCATCATACGCAAGGAGATGTCTCAGTTGGACTTTGAGGAATTTCTGTATGCCAATGGAGTGAGCGAGGATGCAGTGGCGACAATGCGGGCGCGATTTGAGAAAGGAGAGAGCCTCAACGAGCCGCTTCATAATCATATGCTGACCCTGTTCAAACGTTATCTGCTCGTGGGTGGTATGCCTGACGCGGTAAATGAATATCTCGAGTCTCACAATATCATCAAGGTCAGGGAGATACAGGATGCCATCAGGATCCTCTATGGAGACGATGCGTCGAAATATGAGGCTAACAGCGGAAAGGCGTTGTCCATCCGGCGAATCTATGACATGATCCCTTCACAGATGGAAAACAAGAAAAAACGGATTGTGGCTAAGGATATCCGTGACAAGAAAGGAGACAGATTTGATAATTACCAAGAGGAGTTTGAGTATCTGATCTCTTCCGGCACGTCGTTGAGTGTCAATGCCATCACCAATCCTCGTTACCCTCTGTCAGAATCTGTAAGGAAAAACCTGTTGAAGCTATATCTGAATGATGTCGGACTGCTGACAGCAAGACTTTATGGCAACAATATCCAGCCGGTGCTCAACGACCACCGAAGCATCAATCTTGGATCCGTATATGAGAGTGTGGTGGCGCAGGAACTGAAGGCCCACGGACACAGGCTCTTTTATTATGACAACCGTCAGAAGGGAGAAGTGGATTTTCTGATAGACAATCATTCAGAGATCTCAGTGATGCCTGTTGAAGTGAAGTCGGGAAAGGACTATACCGTCCACTCTGCCTTGACAAGACTTCTGGAGAATCCGGAGTATAACATAAGCTCAGGCGTTGTGTTTTCAAACGAAAGGGAGGTCACGAAGATAGGAAAAGTGACCTATATGCCGGTGTACTATGCTATGTTTCTTGACAATAGGCAGCCGACCCCCGACGAGATATATTTCTGAGTGTCTACTGTCATACCGCTGAGAGTGAGTTTTTAAGTACTATATTAAACAATAAATTCCATTAGAAGCTATGTCTACAACTTATCTTTTTCTGGCTCCCGGATTTGAGGAGATAGAGGCCCTGACCCCGGTCGACCTGCTGCGCCGTGCCGGTATCGACGTCATGACAGTGGCTGTGGGCGAGTCGCGCTCGGTGACCGGTGCCCATGGCATCACGGTAGAGGCCGACCTCCTGCTCGCCGACGAGGATATGTCTGGCGCCGAGATGCTGATAGCTCCCGGCGGTATGCCCGGAGCCAAAAATCTTGCCGACTCCGCTGCCGTGTGCAGCCTCTTCAAGGCTCAGGCTGCCCGCGGGGGGCTGGTGGCAGCCATCTGCGCCGCTCCCGCCGTGCTCCTCGCCCCGCTGGGGATAGTGTCAGGGCGCAATGCCACGTGCTATCCGGGATTTGAGGACGATCTGTGTGCCGGAGGTGCCTCGATGGTCGAGGAGAGGGTGGTGCGCGACGGCAATGTCATCACCGCCAACGGCCCGTCGTCGGCCATCCCGTTTGCCCTCGCGCTCATCGAGGCCCTGCGTCCGCGCCACTCGGCCGAAGTGGCCGCGGGGATACTGCTGTGAGGGCGTAAACAATCGGCCGTCAGTGAGCGTTATCATAGTACAAATCGAGTATTCACAATCCTAAACACGATAAGACTATGAGCGATTTTCAGAAAATGATAGCCGAGGACAAGCCGACTCTGGTCGACTTCTTCGCCACATGGTGCGGACCCTGTAAGATGCAGGCTCCCATTCTCGAGCAACTGAAACAGAAGGTGGGAGATGCCGCCAATATCATCAAGATTGATGTGGACCGCAACCCTGAGCTCGCCACCGAGTATCAGATACGTAGCGTGCCTACGATCATCATCTTCAAGAACGGCATGCCTCAGTGGCGTGCATCGGGCCTGCAACAGCTCGAGCTGCTCGAGGACAAGCTCCGTATTCAGGAGGAGCCGGGCAAGTGAGCCTGAGCCCCTACCTGACAGACAGAAAAGTAACACACCGCACCCGCGGCAGTCGGGCCCCCCGAGGACGGGCGGGCAGGCTCCACGGGTGCGGTCTGCGTTGATTCGGATTGTTTTTTTCGCGGAGATTGCGTAATTTTGCGAGGGGGATATTCCAACCCCGCCGTCAATATGGAAGAAAAGCTCGAAATATCCGAAGTGTATCGCGCCGCACAGGTGCTCCGCGATGTGGCGCGCCATCCGCGTCTCGTGGGTCCGACCCGCCTCAACCCCGAGGCTCAGGTCTATCTCAAGCCCGAAAATCTTCAGCACACGGGTGCCTTCAAGCTCCGGGGTGCATACTATAAAATATCGCAGCTCACCCCCGAGGAGCGTGCCAAGGGTGTGATAGCCTGCTCGGCAGGCAATCATGCTCAGGGTGTGGCCCTCGCGGCGACTGCCAACGGCATCAAGTCGCTCATCTGTCTGCCGGCGGGCGCGCCTATCTCCAAGATCGAGGCCACGCGCCGCCTCGGGGCCGAGGTGTGTCTGGTGCCGGGTGTCTATGACGACGCCTATCAGA
>CAZAWC010000010.1:0-33307 GCA_964488595.1 uncultured Staphylococcus sp.
CATTATGCCGATCCCCACCAAATTTTCAATGCCTTTTAACACTAATTTAACACTTCGAGGGCATTTTCAGCTAATTTCGCCTATTATTATCGACTTAACACCTCGAGCACACGCTCAGTATAGGCCACAGGATCGGGAGCGTTTACTATGGCTTTTCCCATAGCAATGCCATTTACACCGGTCGACATGATAGACGGAATATCGTCGACAGTAATATCACCTGTAGCTGCAACAGGAGGCTCGAATCCATCTTGGCGCACCTGCTGCATGATGTCGCGACACACATCAACATCTATTGCGGACATAGGATCAGCAGACAGCTCCACATAATCTATATCACGACCCTTGAATCGCATTATCTCCTCAACAGAGGCGGCAGTCACGCCAATAATTGCCTCGGGCCCCATAACATCGCGAGCCATAAGGGGGTCCATTCCTCCTTGTCCGAGCACCACGCCGTGAACACCCATCTCAATGGCCAGATCGACGCGATTGTCAAACACAAGATATGCGTCTGACTCCTTACACAGCGGGATTACCTCCGAAGCCACCTGACGAAACTCCTCGTCGGTGGCATCATCAAGGCGGAGTTGAATCCATCGGCATCCCCCTTCGAGGGCCATCTGCACTTCCTCCGGGATGGAGTAACGCCCGGAGGGTTGTGTGATAAACATCAGCATAAAGTAACAAAATATTATCGTCGTGAGACAAATCGAGGATTGAAATTCTTGAGCCTGCGCGGAGAGAAGAAATGGTTTAAAGGCCCGTCGCCATGACCGGTGGTGACAAACGAGCCGGCCTCAAGAGCTCGGCTCACATATAGCTTGGCATCAGAGACAGCCCTCTGCAATGGAAAACCGAGGGCAAGATAGGCAGCTATGGCCGCCGACAGGGTGGCACCTGCCCCCCGGGTGTTGCGGGTAGCGACGGCATCAGCCCTGAGAGAAAAAGCCTCTCCCCCATCGGATATATAAAGGAGATCGGTTTTAAAATCGGCTTCCTCAGAATCGCACCCTTTGATCAGCACGGCACTGCAACCGGTGGCGAGGATCGTATGTGCCTGACGGTCATGGTCTGTTTCACCGGTGAGGAGCTCAGCCTCATCAGCATCAGGGGTGACCAACGTGGCGAGCGGGAATAATCGCTTCAACATCACATCCACTCCATCCTCACCGAGTTGTAGGGATCCAGAAGAAGACAATATCTCCGGATCGACCACAAGCCGCTCGGGGCGATGAGCTTCTAACACCTCAGCTACGGCTTCGGCCACGGTGAGAGAAGCCAGCAAGCCTGTCTTTACTGCCAACGGGGGAATGTCTGAATACACAGCCTCTATCTGCGCTACCATCATCTCGGGTGTAGCAGGCATCGAGGCAGACACTCCCGAAGTGTTTTGAGCCGTGATCCCTGTGACAGCTGTCATGGCATAGCACCCCAAGGCCGAGATGGTCTTGATATCGGCTTGAATCCCGGCTGCCCCACACGAATCAGAGCCGGAGATGGAAAGTACAGGATAGTAAGTTCTCATTTTTCTGAAAGTGTGGTAAAATTAGCAAAATCTGACGACACCACCAAATTTACTCCCGTAGTCTCCCACTCCATCATTACGAATAGAGGGAGTGCCCGTAAAGACACCCCCTCTACATGTGGTGGTTATTCCATCTTCCGATACCAGTCGCCGATGCTCATGGAGTCCTCCGCCAGGCCGGTCTCGCCACCGTAAATCTCATCATGCTGAGAGCGATCGAGTCCTATCTCCTCGTTGCGGCTGCTGACCCTCATCGGAATAATCTTATCTGTCAGCCAGTAAAGGGCGTAACTCATACAGAACGTATAGACAAATACCATCAGAAGCACCAGTATGTGATTCCAGAAAAATTCAGTGCGCGAGATCATATCCGCCTCCTGCGAAGCAAAAAAGTCGTAGGCGAAAACGCCGGTCAGTATCGTGCCTATAATACCTCCAAGCCCATGTGTGGGAAACACGTCGAGTGCATCGTCAAGGATGTGACCGTATCCCTTCCACGAACATGCAAGATTGCAACAGATCGTTATAATAAAGGCAATGCATATGCTCTGGCCCACGCTGACCCATCCCGCCATAGGAGTGATCGCAACAAGCCCGACAACAGCACCGATCGCAGCCCCCATCGCCGAGGGCTTGCGTCCTCTCAAACCGTCCATCGCTATCCATACAATCATCGCCGTGGCCGCCGCGGTGTTAGTGTTGAGGAATGCAGAGATGGCTATGCCGTCGGCAGCCAATGAAGAACCGCCGTTGAACCCGAACCATCCGAGCCAAAGCAAAGCAGCGCCCAGCAGCACAAACGGAACGTTGGCAGGACGCGACTGGTGACGCTCCTGACGCTTGCCGAGGAAAATGGCGCCGGCCAACGCCGCGATGCCTGAAGCGGCATGCACGACGATGCCACCGGCATAGTCATGCACATGCATCATCCCGAACAGTCCGTCAGGATGCCACGTGCAGTGCGCCAGAGGACAGTAGACCACTATTGTCCACAGCACCATAAAGAGAAGATAGCCTGCAAAATGCACACGCTCGGCAAAAGAGCCCGTGATAAGGGAGGGGGTGATGATGGCAAACTTCATCTGGAACAGAGCGAACAGCGCAAGTGGTATCGTAGTGGTAGCAATGCCGATCTGCGTCCATTCCGCAGCACTGTCCGTGACGTTGGTCACTCCTACGTTGTCAAACATAAAAAATGTCGAAGGATTGCCGATGACATGACACAGATCCTCACCGAAAGCCAGCGAAAACCCAAAAATGACCCAAATCACGCTCACCACGCCCATAACGATGAAACTCTGAAGCATGGTCGAGATGACATTCTTTGCCCGCACCATGCCGCCATAGAAAAAAGAAAGGCCCGGAGTCATCATCAGCACGAAGATTGTCGCTGTGATCATCCAGGCCACGTTGGCGAAGAGATGGGTGTTTGCCATGTCGAAGATTCCCTCCCTCGGAGTGGCAAGACACCCGATGATACTGAAGGCAAGCATTATCAAGAACGTGATAAGCCATGCCAGATTTGTCTTTTTTACCTGCATAATAGAAACTTATTATTTAAACTGTGAAAGAAATTTGCCATTTGATCATGTGATAATATGAAAATTTGCTCGCAAAATTACAAATCTGATTTCTTTCTTCCAAATAAATCGCCTATTATTTCAAACTGATTATTCAACCTATGACAGACAGACTCTATCTCATTTGATAGAAACAGTCAACATGCCCCAAACAGAAACCTGAACATCCCCTCCGAAACGGTTGTTTGAAAGATAAAACACAATAATGGATTCAGACACTACAACAAAACAGCCTGTGCCGGCCGTGTCGCCGGCGCCTAAAAACTATGGCCTGTTCGTGACGTTCATCGCAATCATCGGGGCATTCTCATCACTCGTCAACGACATGTATCTCCCTACGATACCATCTATGATGAGGGAATTTCACACCACCCCCTCCATGACTCAGATGGGCATCTCCATGGCCATGGCGGGGATGGGACTCGGATCCGTGCTGTGGGGCTCGGCCAGCGACAGATACGGACGCAAGCCGGTGCTGATCATCTCGTTGATCATATTTGTCCTCGCCACTGCCCTCTCCCTCTTCTCGCGCACCATCACGTTCTTCATCATCTGCCGCCTTTTCCAAGGGCTCGGCGCCGGGGGAGCCATGGTGCTCTCCACATCAATCCCCGCCGACGTCTACATGGGCCGGAGGCTCGCTGCCCTCATGGCCATAGTCGGCACCATCAACGGCGTAGCCCCTGCCCTCGGGCCCGTGGTCGGCGGCTTTATGGCCGATTGGGTGGGATGGAAAGGCATCTTCGTATTGCTCCTCATCATAGGCGTGGTGATGACATTCTGGACCACCCGCTATAACGAGACTCTGCCGCCTCAGCGACGGCTCGAGTCCGGCGGCATACGGGAATATGCCAAAGCATACAAATCGCTGCTTCTCAACGGACGATTCATGATCTACGTCACCATCAAGGCCGTGGCCATAGGTCTGCTATATGCCTACATAGCATCTGCCCCGTTCATCATTCAGACCCACTACGGATTCAGCGCCATGACGTTCGGTCTGATATTCGGCGGCAACGCCATAGCCCTGAGCATAGGCTCATCGCTGGTGCTCCGATTCAAAGTCATGAAGCAGGGCATGGTAGTGGGTTGTATAGGCATGTTCCTATTTGCCGTGGCCGAAGCGGTGGTGATGTGGCATGAGGCGCCCTTCTTCCTCTACGAGATATGCGCCATCCCCATGCTCCTCTTTTCAGGCATGATTTTTTCGAGTGCCAACACCCTATCAATGGAGGTGGGGCGCAGCGAGGCCGGGACAGCCTCGGCCATACTGAGCGTAGTCAAATATGCCTTTGCAGCTGTGGTGTCGCCCCTTGTGGGACTCGGCAATATGTTCCACTCGGCATCCATCGCCTTTGTGGCGGTGACGTCTGTGGCCGTCGTGCTTGCCTTCTTCGCCTACCGGCTCCCCGCGCTTTCAGACATGACCCGCAAATGAGACTCCCGACGCAGCTCTATGTTTGATATACGGGCATTGAGCCTTCGGCGCGACTCCGACCCTCCGCAGAGGTCACTGAAGAACCACTTGGCGAAATAGCGTATCATATTGACGATATGTATGCGTGTCATCCGCAGGCTGCCATATGACTCGGCGGCATGGTCGTGGACTATGGAGCATCCGGGATAATAGACAACACGCCCGACTGTAAAAAGCCGGCGCGACAGGTCTATATCCTCGGGATACATGAAGAAACGCTCGTCAAACCCACCGACGCGCCGGGCGGCCTCCGTGCGTAGCAGCATGAAGCATCCTGTCTGATAAGGCACATCCATCGGACGCGTCAAGTCCATATCCTTAAGCAGGTACCGCTCCTCAGCCCTGCGTGCAAGCCGCGGAGCAAACCTTCTGGCGCCCAATATCCATGGCGAGGGGAGCCGCCGGGAACCATACTGCGGAGAGCCGTCGGCATTGAGCACACGCGGTTGCAGCTGAAGCACGTCGGGGTTGCGCTCCATCACACCGAGCAACTCGTCGAGCACAGCCGGCTCAAACCACACATCGGCATTGACCACAAGATGATAGGGACTCTCCGTGGCAAGCAGCACACGGTTGTGAGCCGCTCCATAGCCCGGATTGGGCAAAGCCATATACTCCGCACCATGATCGGCGGCATATCGCTCCATCGCCGGATCCGAAGCATTGTCGACGATCACCACCCTGTCTACAGACGGATGGCAAAGAGAGGCCAGACAGCGGTCGAGCTGGGCAAATGGAGTGTGATATGTACAGATAGAGACGGACAGCATGAGAGGGAGAGATGAATGTATCAGAGCGAACCGATGACAAGAAATGTCAGACCCACGAGAAGCACCGTCAGGTCTATGAGCTTGAGACGGATATTCTGCTCGTGGAGCACGAGAAAGCCATAGAAGAACGACACTATCACACTGCCGCGGCGTATCATGGAGACGACCGCGATCATCGACCCCTCCATGGACAGGGAATAGAAGTAAGCCAGATCGGCCACCGTGAGAAACACTGCTATCATCGGGATGGTCCACTTCCACCTCAGGGGTGTCTGTCCGGGCACTACGCGCATCATGATGAACACGGTGACGCCCATGATGACGAGCTGATAGAGCGAATACCACGCCTGCACCTCGAGCGGCTCGAAGCGCGTCATCAGAAACTTGTCATAGAGCGCGCTCACGGCCCCGAGCGATGTCGCGCCGATAGCCATCCACACCCAGCGGCTGGTGCGCAGCGAGAATCCCTCGCGCCCCCCTACCCTGCTGATGAAAAACAGCGACCAGAAACCGAGGAGCACACCGATCCACTGCCACACATTGAGCCGCTCGCCGAAGATGAGGAGCGCGCCCACCAGCACCAGCACCGGACGCGATGCATTGACGGGACCGGCTATAGTGAGCGGAAGGTGTTTGATCGAGGCATAGCCCAACAGCCACGAGGAGAGCACGATGAAGCTCTTGAGCAGGATGAATCCGTGCCCCTGCAGGGTGTTTCCGAGGCCATAATTACCGTGCAGGGCACCCGTCACGATGACAGGGAGCATGAGCAGGGCGCCAAAGAAGGTGTTGAGAAACAGCACACCGAGCACATTGTTGCGCTCCAGCGACAGCTTCTTCATCACATCATAGAATCCCAGACAAAGAGCCGAGACCGTGGCCAGTAAAACCCACATCAGAGAGCTTCGGCTATGGGTGTCTCGCCATCGGCGGGAGCCAGTTTATTGGCCATCTTCACAGCGCCTGTGATATGGTCACAGATATGGTCGCGTCCTATCAGGCGGTCTATACCGGCCTGTTCGAGTGAATGGCGCACATTCTCCTTCACACCCGAGAGCACGATATGGATTCCGTCCTCCTGCGACGACTTGATGAGGATCTCCAGATTGTGTATGGCCGTAGAGTCGATGAACGGCACCTTGCGCATGCGGATGATGCGCACCTTGGGCTTGCGTCCCAGCGTGGAGCGCATCATTTCCTCAAACTTAGTGGCGATACCGAAGAAGAACGGGCCGTCGATCTCATAGATGCTCACGCCGGGATTGACGTCGAGCACCTCATGGACAGTGGTCTCCGACCCCTCGGCTATATCGAGCTGTTCGGAGTAGACCTTGATCTCCGTATTCTCCATCACACGGCGCAGGAAGAGGATGATGGCAAGCATCAGACCCATCTCGATGGCGATGGTGAGGTCAAATATCACAGTGAGCAGGAATGTCACCGCAAGGACGGAAATATCGCTCTTGGGGGCGTGGAGTATGCCGCGGATGGTGCGCCAGCCGCTCATATTATATGACACCATGATCAGCACCGCGGCCAGACAGGTCATAGGCACAAGATTGATCAGAGGCATCAGGAAAAGGAATATCAGAAACAGCACGAGAGCATGGATGATGCCCGCCACGGGGGTGCGTCCGCCGTTGGTGATATTGGTCATGGTGCGGGCTATCGCTCCGGTCACGGGGATACCGCCGAAGAAAGGCACTATGATGTTGGCCATGCCCTGACCTATGAGTTCGGTGTTGGAATTGGTGCGCGACCCTGTCACACCGTCGGCCACCGTGGCCGACAGCAGACTCTCGATAGCGCCGAGGATGGCGATGGTGAAGGCCGAGGGGAGCAGGCGGTTGATGTTGGCCATCGTCAGTTCGAATCCATGAGGCTGAGGGATGTCAGTGGGGAGCGATCCGAAACGGTCGCCGATGGTCTCGACATGTATGCCGGGTATCAGCGCGACAGCCGCCGTCACAGCAATTATGGCGATGAGCGCGCCCGGCAGACGGCGTGACAGCATCGGAGTGACGATAATGATGGCCAGCGACACAAGCCCCACACAGAGGGTCACGAGGTCGATGTTGGCTAAGTTACTGAGATAGACGCCCCACTTGGGCAGAAACTCGCTCGGCACGTTGCGCAGACCAAGCCCGAAAAAGTCATTCATCTGCGTCGAGAAAATCGTCACCGCGATACCTGCCGTGAAGCCTACGACTATGGGATAAGGGATGAACTTTATCACTGTGCCGAGGCGGAACACCCCGAGGGCCACCAGAATGAGGCCGGCCATGAATGTCGCCACCGCCAGTCCCTCGAGACCGAAATTGGCTATGATATTATAGACTATTACTATAAACGCACCGGTGGGGCCACCGATCTGCACTGAGCAGCCACCCAAGGCCGAGACGATGAAGCCACCGATGATGGCAGTGATGAGACCCACCGTCGGGCTCACACCCGAGGCTATACCGAACGCGATGGCGAGCGGAAGGGCAACGATGCCCACCACGATGCCGGCCACGAGGTCGGACTTAAACTTATCCATCGAATAATGACTCAAGGCGGAAAACAATTTCGGCCTGAAGTCGAGCGGACCTGTAAGATTCATCTTGCAAAAAAATGTATATTGATGTACCTGATTGGAATTGGAGCCGCAAAATTACGAAAAAATTTCCACCCCGCAACACAGGGAGTCTCTATTTCGACCAAAAACCCCACGCAGGCAACCTACAGCCCAGTGCGGCGCAGACGGCGAAACTCGGTGGGCATCACCTGTATGAACCTTCTCAAGGCATGGTCCCAGTCGTCGAGAATCCTCGCGGCGAGAGGCGAACGTGTGTGGCGGTAGTGTGCGGAGATGAGCCTATGGAGTTCGCGCGCGTCTGCCGCATCGTCCACCAGCGACAGTTCGACCATCTCCATGTTGCAGAAATAGTCGAACGTCCCGTCGGGATCATACACATAAGCCACTCCTCCGCTCATACCGGCGGCAAAATTCCTGCCAGTGGCACCGAGCACCACCGTGCATCCCCCGGTCATATACTCGCAGCAGTGGTCACCCACGCCCTCCACAACGGCGGTAGCGCCTGAATTGCGCACACAGAAACGCTCACCCACACGTCCGTTGATGAAAACTTCGCCCGATGTCGCGCCGTAGAGGATCGTATTGCCCGCTATGATGTTGGCCTCGGGAGCAAAGATGCTCCCCGCCGGGGGCACGATTATGATGCGGCCACCCGAGAGGCCCTTGCCGACATAGTCGTTGGCATCCCCCTCCAGTCTGAACGTAATGCCCGTGGTGAGGAACGCGCCGAAGCTCTGTCCGGCCGATCCACGGAATGTGACCTTGATTATATCCTGCCCGGGGAGGCCTGCGTCTCCATATCTCAGCGCCACTTCGCCAGAGAGCATCGCACCCACCGATCGGTCTGTATTAGCCACGGCAAAATCCATCTCTACAGCAGATGCCGACTGTAAGGCCGGATAAGCCCGCGCTATCATGTCGCGGTCCAGCACACGATCTGTCTCCGGTCGCTGTTCACACCTCCATGAGGTGGCATTGCGATCCGCCTCCGCCGGGAGGTAAAGCAGTCGGCTGAAGTCGATCCCCTCAGGCACACCGGGTCTCACCTTGAGCAGGTCGGGACGGCCGATTATCTCGTCGAGCCTCCTTATGCCCCTCTCGGCCATCATCTCGCGTATGCGTCGGGCGAGGAAACGGAAATACCTCACGAGATAGTCAGGATTGCCGTCATACTTGGCGCGCAGGTCGGGATTCTGTGTCGCTATACCCACGGGGCAGCGATTGGTGTGACACCGGCGGTCCATCACACACCCCAGCACTATGAGGGCAGCCGTCGAGAAACCATAGTCCTCGGCGCCGAGCATCGCCATCACCAGCACATCGCGGGCAGATTTGAGCTGACCGTCGGCCTGCAGGCGCACACACCCGCGCAGATTGTTCATGACAAGAGTCTGCTGTGTCTCCGACAGGCCGAGTTCCACCGGGGTACCGGCATAGCGGATGGATGACGCGGGCGACGCACCCGTGCCTCCGTCGCTCCCCGATATGGTGATGAAATCCGCCTTTGCCTTGGCCACACCGGCGGCTATCGTGCCGACACCGCTCTCAGAGACCAGTTTGACCGACACCTTGGCCCTCGGATTGACATTCTTCAGATCGAATATGAGTTGTGCGAGGTCCTCAATCGAGTATATGTCGTGATGAGGAGGGGGTGATATGAGCGAGATGCCGGGGATGGAATGGCGGGTGCGGGCTATGATTTTGTCCACCTTATATCCCGGCAGCTGTCCCCCCTCGCCCGGTTTGGCACCCTGAGCCACCTTGATCTGAATCTCGTCAGCATTCATCAGATAGTTGGCCGTGACACCGAATCGGCCCGAAGCCACCTGCTTGATGGCCGACCTCACGGAGGTGCCGTCGGGCCGGGTGACGAAGCGCGACGAGTCCTCGCCACCCTCGCCGGTATTTGACTTCGCACCTATTGAGTTCATGGCTTGGGCTATCGCCTCGTGAGCCTCGGTGGAGATGGCTCCGAACGAAATGGCTCCCGTGAAGAAACGGCGCATTATCGCCTCCTCGCTCTCGGTCTCCTCGACCGGAATCTTCTCACCGAGGCGTCCTATCTCAAGATAGTCCCTTATGAAAATCGGATCATGGCGATGGTCCGCTATCTCGCAAAACTCCTTGAACTTTTCATAACTGTCCAGCCGGGTGGCCAATCTCAGGGTTTTCACCGCCTCGGGGTTCCAAGCGTGGACCTCACCGTCCTTTTTATACGAATACCGTCCTGCGGAGGGAAGCGGAGCCTCGGCGTCAAACTCCGGGCTCCATGCCTCACGGTGGGCATCGAGGATATCTTCGGTGATGGAAGTGAGCCCGAGACCGCTTATCTTGGATGGGGTGTGACCGAAATACCTGTCACATATCTCATCAGACAGTCCCAGAGCCTCGAACAGCTGTGAGCCCTTGTAGGATGTGAGCGTCGAGATGCCCATCTTGGACATTATCTTGAGCATCCCTTTGTCCACCGCCTCTATATAATGGCGCATTGCCGTGTCAAAATCGAGCTGAATCTTCTTCTCGGACACCATCCTCTCTATCACGGCGAGGGCCATATACGGATTGATGGCCGAAGCTCCGTAGCCCACCAGCAGGGCGAAGTGCATCACCTCGCGCGCATCGCCTGTCTCGACCACGATGGCCGTCCGCGTGCGCTTGCGAGCCTCGATGAGGTGATGATGCAGAGCAGCTGTGGCAAGGAGCGACGGGATGGGAGCCCTGTCGGCCGAGACACCTCTGTCGGTCAGCACTATGTAGCTACATCCGTCGTCGACGGCCTTCTCTCCCTCCTCGCACAGTCGGGCTATCCCCTTCTCGAGGCCCTCGGCACCGTCGGCGATGGGAAACGTCATGTCGAGCCGACAGGCGTCAAAGCCCTTGTAGCGGAGGTGACAGAGCAGGTCAAGCTCCCTGTTGGAGATGACAGGGCGCTTGAGCAACACCATCTTACACTGTTCGGGCGACACATCGAGCATATCTTTCCCCACCGCCCCTATATAGCTATCGAGATTCATCACCAGCTCCTCACGCAGAGGGTCGATAGGGGGATTGGTGACCTGAGCGAAATGCTGGCGGAAATAGTTGTAGAGCGGCTGCCTGCGCTTGGACAGGGCGGCGAGCGGACTGTCGTCGCCCATCGAGTGGACAGGCTCCTTGCCGTCGGTCGTCATAGGGGTGATGATGCGGTCTATCTCCTCGCTGTCATACATGAACGTGTGCAGCAGCCTTTCGAATCCCTCCACATCGTTCACCACCTTGCGTCCCGATGTGATGGCGTCGAGTTTCACACGGTTGCGGGCCAGCCAGTCGCGGTATGGAGCCATCCCGGCCAGTGTCTCCTTGATCTCCTCATCAAAGAGTATGCGGTGCTCCTTCATGTCGACTATCATCATCTTGCCCGGTTTCAGTCTCCCCTTGCGTTTGATCTCCGAGGGGTCGAAAGCCAGCACACCTGTCTCCGAGGCTATCACCACAGTGTCATTGTCCGTGATGAGATAGCGGCCGGGGCGCAACCCGTTGCGGTCGAGCATTCCTCCGGCATATCGACCGTCGCAGAACAGGAGGGCCGCAGGGCCGTCCCACGCCTCCATCAGTATCGAATGATATTCATAGAAAGCCTTGAGGGCGGGCGATATAGGGTTTTTGTCATTGAACGACTCAGGCACCAGCATGGCCAGCGCATGAGGCAGAGACATGCCTGCCATGACGAAAAATTCGAGCACATTGTCAAGCGAAGCCGAGTCGCTCATGCCGGGCTGCAGCACAGGGGTCATGTCCTGACCGCCGAAGGCCTCGGGGCGCAGGCCACCCTCACGGGCTTTCATCCACAGGCGGTTGCCCTGTATGGTGTTGATCTCTCCATTGTGGCCGAGCATCCTGAAGGGCTGGGCCAGACTCCATGCCGGAAAGGTGTTGGTGGAGAATCGCGAGTGGACAAGGGCCATCGCCGTCGTGAAACGCGGATTCATGAGATCCGGGTAGTAATATCGCAGCTGCATGCTGGTGAGCATGCCTTTGTAGACTATGGTGTTGGACGAGAGGGAACAGATGTAGAAGTCTCCCTTGCCCGCTATGTCTGACTCGGCCACCTTCTTCTCCACCCTTTTCCTGAGCAGATACAGCCGCAGTTCCATCGGGCGGTCACTCTCCTCATCGGATATGAATATCTGTCTCACGGCCGGCTCTGCCTTGCGGGCCACCTCGCCGAGCATGGAATTGTTGACAGGCACATCCCTCACCGCAAGGAGGGTCATGCCGTCGGCCATCGCCTCGCGTTCGATTATGTCTGTCAGCTCCTCCTGTGCCTCCGTGTCGGCAGGCATGAAGACTATACCCGTGCCATAGCGCCCCTTTTCGGGGACAGGGACTCCCTGCAACAGAATGAACTCGTGGGGTATCTGCACCATTATGCCCGCGCCGTCGCCGGTCAGAGGGTCAGCTCCCTCAGCACCTCTGTGCACCATGTGTTCGAGCACCTGAAGTGCCTTCTCCACCAGCCGGTGACTCTTGCGTCCACCGACATTGACAAGCAGACCGACGCCACAGGCATCGTGTTCATATCGCGGGTCATACAGGCCCCTGTTATATTGCTGTTCCATTTGCTTGAATTGACAGTTGTCCCGGATTCGCCACCGATCCACGGCTGACCCTTACCTGTCCTCCGGCAGCGCACGGCCGCAATCAGCTGAACTTCCGGGCAAGAAATAGCCTTTTTCCAGAAATTTCGCCGCAAAAGTAGCAAATTTCCATTTTACACGCAAATATTTCATCTTTTTTCTCTCAAGTTCACCATCTACACAACCGTCTTCATCTCCCTCCGCACTGATGACAACCTACCACTGCTGCGTGTGGAGGATTTTGCGGAATGGTGAGAATGTATTAATTTTGCAGGGTTTTTACGGCTGTCGTTTGGAGCCGCGTCATAATATCAAAGACTCAACATGCAGAAATTCACCAAGATTGTCGCTACAGTATCCGACAAACGTTGCGAGACAGAGTTTATCAAGTCGCTGGCCGAGGCCGGCGTTAATGTAGTGCGTATGAACTCAGCGCATCTCGAATACGAAGGATTCCGCAGGATTGTCGAAAACACCCGTGCCGCCTCCGACAAGATAGCCATAATGATGGACACAAAAGGCCCCGAGATCCGCACCACGGCCACTGTCACCGGCGAGCCGGTGATGTTTCCCACCGGCCATGAAGTGAGCGTCTACGGCAACCCCGAGGGGCTCACATCCCCGGATGTGATCTGTCTCAACTACACCAACATCAGCAAGGTGCTGAAGCCCGGCGACCGCATGCTCATCGACGACGGCGAGGTAGGATTCAAGGTGACGTCCATCGAAGGCGACACCGTGAAGGCCGTGGCCGAGAACGACGGCTCCCTCGGGTCGCGCAAGAGCGTCAACCTGCCTGGCGTCACCATCGACCTGCCAGCGGTGACCGAGCGCGACAAGCGCAACATCGGCTATGCCGTGGAGCTGGGTGTCGACTTCATCGCTCACTCGTTCGTGCGCTCGGCCGCCGACGTGCGCGAGGTGCAGGCTGTGCTCGACAGCCACGGTGCCGACACCAAGATCATCTCCAAAATAGAAAATCAGGATGGCATAGACAACTTTGACGAGATCCTCGAGGCCTCATATGGCATCATGGTGGCCCGCGGCGACCTCGGCATCGAAGTGGCCGCCGAGCGCATCCCCGGCATACAGGCCATGATGATCAACAAATGTATCACAGCCCACAAACCGGTCATCGTGGCCACACAGATGCTCCACAGCATGATAGAGCATCCACGCCCCACCCGCGCCGAGATCTCGGACGTGGCAAATGCCGTCTATCAGCGCGCCGACGCCATGATGCTCTCGGGCGAGACCGCCTATGGCAAATATCCCGTCGAGGCAGTGCGCACCATGTCGAACGTGGCCCGCGAGGTCGAGGCCTCCCTGCGCCGGCAGACCGCTCATGTCCCCCCGCTGACGGATGCCGACGTCACATCGTTCCTCGCCCGCGAGGCAGTGCTCTCCGAGACCGTGGTCGACACCCGCGCCATCTTCACAGACGCCTACGGGGGCGTGTGTGCACGCTTCATCGCATCTTTCCGCGGCAATAACCCCACATTCGCCATAGCCCACAACAGCAGTGTGATGCGCTGGCTGGCGCTGAGCTACGGTGTCACCTCGTTCTATTTCCCGGTGCCCGCCTCCCGCGCCCCGCGCCACTGCATCGAAGCCGTGCGCACCATCGTGCGCGAGGGCCACATCTCCGAGTCAGACCGCATAGCCTATCTGACAGGCACCCGCCGCGGCACCAGCGCACTCGAGATCCTCACCGCGGCCGAGATCTGCGAGGGAGAGGAGCGCGACTGACCCCACAGTCAGGCCCCACACACTCTCAGCCCACACGGAACGCACCGAGCGACGTCGTATAGTCTGGCGACTTCATGGCCCGGCGGATGGCATTGACAAACCGCACGCTGCGGCCATCATCCCCGCGCTCGCGATATTGCTGCGCCCCCAGCACGACGGTGTCGGCCCCCATGCGGCGGTTCACGCTGTCGAGAGCCGCCGAGAGGCTATCATAACGCGCACGCCGCCCGGGGTCGTAGGTGAACAGGTCGGGCTGTATCACCTCCTCTCCGCTGATCCCCGCCACCATCACACCGGCACGCTTATAGCAGATCCCCTTGCGGTAGACCCCCTCGAGGGCCCGCAAACCCGCCTCAACTATCTCCGGCGTGGAGTTGGCCGGAGTGGCAAGGGTGTAGAGCGCACTGTTGTCATACTGCTCGAGGTCGGGACGGAAACGATTGGACGACACGAACGCCGACACCACCGAACACACCGACCGCTGGCGCCGCAGCTTGAGCGCACAGCGGGCGGCATAGTTGGCCACATGGCTGCGCAGGTCAGCGATGTCTGTGATCATCTCCGGGAAACTGCGGCTCGTGACGATGGTCTTCTTGGTGACCGAGTCGAGGGCATCCACCGTGACGGTGGGCTCGCCACGCAGCTCGGCCCAAGTGCGCTCGCCGGTCACATGAAAGAGTGTCCTCACCCAGCTCTTGGGCTGTGAGGCAAAGTCGTGAGCCGTGCGGATGCCATAGCGCTCGAGGGTGCGGCTGATGCGCCGCCCTATCCCCCACACATCCCCCACGGCACAGAGCCGCAGAGCCTTGTCGCGCTGCTCGGGGGTAGACATCACACAGCATTTGTTGTAGCCCGGATATCGCTTGGCAAACCGGCTCGCTATCTTGGCCAGAGTCTTGGTGGGGGCTATCCCGAGACTCACGGGGATGCCCGTGCAGCGTGTCACCTTGCGACACAGCTCCTCGCCCCACCGCTTGAGGTCGATGTGCTCCATGCCGTCCAGCATCAGGAAACACTCGTCGATCGAATAGGGTATCACCTCGGGCACCTCCTCGCGCACCACCCCCATCACCCGCGCCGACATGTCGGCATAGAGGGTATAGTTGGACGAGAACGCCACGATGCCGCTGCGGGGGTAGTCGCGCAGCAGCTGATAGTATGGCAATCCCTCGCGCACACCCATCGCCTTGACCTCGCGGCTGCGCGCCACCACACAGCCGTCGTTGTTGCTGAGCACCACCACCGGCTTCGTGGCGAGATCGGGACGAAACACGCGCTCGCACGAGCAGAAAAAATTGTCGCAGTCTATGAGCCCTACCATACCCGCACACGCACCCTACCACCGTTCGGTCCCGAACCGGCGGCGACGGTTGGCCTTGATCGTATAGAGGACCACCCCCCACACGCTGAACACATTGTCTGCCGTCACCTCGATGGGCCTGTAGCGCGGATTCGACGGCATGAGCCACACACGCCCGGGCCCCGCTATGCGGAGCCGCTTGAGGGTAAACTCGCCGTCGAGACAACAGACAGCCAGATCGCCGTGCTCGGGCTGCACGGACTTGTCTATCACCAGAAGATCTCCCTCCGAGATCCCTTCGCCCTCCATCGAGTCGCCCACCACGCGGGCATAGAACGTCGAGGCCGGATGGGCCACGAGCTCCTTATTGAGGTCGATGGTCTCCGACACATAGTCCTGCGCCGGACTCGGGAATCCGGCCCTGACACCTCCGTCGGCATATCCGAGTTCGAGCTCGGTCGATGTGTCGGGTACAAACAGATGAAACTGAGCCATAGTGAAACGTTTTTACGCCACCAAAGTTACACTCCCGGATGTGCAACACTACGGCTCAGACATGTTAATAATCCTTAACGAAACTCTGATCAACCGGCCAGCATCACACCTGTGCAATACCACAGGCCGTCGATGCGCTGGAATCTGAATGCAAAGTTGCTGCCGCCCCATTCTTCGTCGCACAAAGGTGTTTCGGAGAACATGAAGCAGACCGTGTCGGCCGACACATCATACCATGTGCCAAACTCATTCAGACACCTTGTTTTCTTATGCGAAGCCTTGATGAGCTGGAAATTCTCAAACGCGCCGAAGCAAAAAGAATCCATTTCGCTATTGAATCGCACTCTCTGATTCCTGAACTGCACATCCTTACGGAAGCGGGGGATAAAATCCTTGAAAGCCTCGCCCCCGGTGTTGCAGGCCGATGTGGGCGAGATGATCGTCTGTGTGTTGGCCTCGATATACTTGTCAGGCGCCGTGCTTACCCAAGAGGAATCCCACTCTCCATCCTGAGCCATCCCCACCGACGCACAGAGCGACAGCGTCAGGCATAAAAAAAGTTTTCTGAACATAGTAGTCCGGATTAATTAAAAATGATTGATTTTCTGTCACAGTTTGCTTCTGAAAGCGTTCACAAAAATACCTAATTATTACAATCAATACAATCCATGTCGCCAAAAAGGAAACACCCGATCGTGAGCACAGAGAAAGGGTATTATAAACTGTCATAGGATTAATAATTTTTAACTCGATTTGACGCTATCTATCGGTATTTCATTGTAAATTTGCATTCCACAACAGTTTTATGCTCTACAACATAGCTGAACGACACGCAAGACATGATCAAAAGCACTATAGAACAAGTAATCGCAGAAGACTTATCGGAGATATGGCAGGTGCTGAGCGGCGACGAGAAACGGCTTGTCATCGACAACTTCACCATACATCAGTACCGCAAGAATCAGATAATCTATGCCGAGAAGGACACCCCCGAGTATCTGTGGTGTCTCCTTGAGGGTAAGGTGAAGAAATACAAGGACGGCATCGGCGGACGCGTACAGATCATCCGTCTCATCAAGCCCGTGCAGTATTTCGGCTACAGAGCATATTTTGCAGGCGAGCCCTACGTGTCGAGCGCCGCCACCCTCGAGCCCTCGACCCTCGGCACACTCCCCATGTCGCTGGTCAGGGAGATGATCAGCCGCAACAACAATCTGGCCATGTTTTTCATCCATGAGCTGTCGCGCAACCTCGGGTCGTCTGACACCAAGATCGTCAACCTCACCCAGAAGCATATCCGCGGACGTCTGGCCGAGGCCCTTATGGTGCTCCTCGACAACTATGGATATGAGGAGGACGACGATATGACCCTCAAGATATACATGGCACGCGAGGATCTGGCCAACCTCAGCAACATGACCACCTCCAACGCCATCCGCACTCTCTCCAACTTTGTCAGCGAGAAGCTGATAGTGGTGGACGGACGCAAGATCAAGATTCTCAACGAGCCGATGCTCCGCAAGATCTCCAAGTTCGGCTGACCATGCCCAAGTTCAGCTCAAAGATAGGCGTCATCGCCGCGACTGTAGGCTCAGCTGTGGGGCTGGGCAACGTGTGGAGATTTCCCGCCGAGGTTCAGGCCAACGGCGGCGCTCTGTTTCTGCTCATCTACATATTCTGCATCTTCCTGTTCGGCATCCCGGTGATGACAGCCGAGTTCGCGCTGGGCCGCGGAGGCGACAGCGACGCCGTGGGGGTGTATCGCAACGTCACCCCCTCGCGCCGCGGATGGTGGCTCACAGGCGCGCTGGCCGTGCTCGCATCCTATCTCATACTGTCGTTCTACATGGTTGTCTCCGGCTGGACGCTGGAGTATCTCATACAGTCCGTCACGGGCCACCTCTACGAGGGCGACCTCGCCGATGAGGCCACCTTTACATCCTCCATGCAACGGTATATCACCGACACATGGCGCCCGGTCGTCATGACCGTCATCATGATCGTGGCCAATCTCGTCGTGCTGCTGCGCGGTGTGGAGGGTGGGATCGAGAAGATATCCAATCTGCTCATGCCAATGCTCTTCGTGCTGCTGTTAGTGTTCTGCGGAGTGTCGTTCTCTCTCCCCGGCGCAGCCGATGGGTTCGAGTTCTTCCTAAGGCCCGACTTCTCGGCCCTCACCCCGGCCACGGTCATCAATGCAATAGGCCAGTCGTTCTTCTCGCTGAGTCTCGGCATGGGTATCCTCATCACCTATGCCAGCTATTATCCGGCCTCCACGCGCCTCACCCGCACGGCGGTCACGGTGGCACTGCTCGACCTGATGGTGGCCATCCTCATGGGCTTCATCATCTTTCCCGCCGTGATGACATTCGGCCTTCAGGACAGCAATCTCGCAGGCTCGTCGCTGGTGTTCATCACCCTTCCCGAGATATTCGCCCGCATGGGTGGCACACAATGGTGGTCGACCCTCTTCTTCCTGCTCCTCACGGTGGCCGCTTTCACATCCACCATCTCGCTGGCCGAGGTGTCGGTGTCATTCTGCACCACACGGCTGGGCACGTCGCGGCGCACAGCCTGTTTCGCAGTGTGTCTGCCGCTGCTCATCCTCAGCTCCGTCTGCTCGCTATCGGTGGGCCCGTGGAGCGGATATACCATCGCCGGCATGACGATATTCGACTTCCTCGACACCGTGGCCACCAACATCATGCTCCCGCTGGGAGGCATCCTCACGTGTATCTATGTGGGATGGGTGGCTCCTGAGGGATTCTTCAGCACACAGCTATCCAACGGAGGCACTCTCCGCTCAGGCTTGTTCACAGCCATACGATTCATCGTCAGATGGATAGCACCGCCGCTCATCTTCCTCATACTCATATGGCAGTTCGTGTGAACGCGCCACGCATCCACACATCACCCCCCTCACATCCACACTCACCATGAAATTCGCCGACATACCCTCCCACGACAATGTGAAAGCCCAGCTCAGACAGATGGTGGCCGACGGGCGCATGCCGCATGCCCTGCTGCTCCACGGGCCATCGGGTATAGGCAAATTCTCCATGGCTAGAGCCTTGGTGCAGTATCTCCACTGCCAGTCGCCGACACCCGGAGGAGAGCCTTGCGGCGAGTGTCCGTCATGCGTGCAGCATGCCAACTTCAACCACATCGACACACAGTATGTCTTCCCGGTGATCAAGACCGACAAATTCAAGACCCCCGTGTCGGCCGACTTCATGGACGAGTTCAAGGACTTTGTAAAGTCGTCACCCTACATGGACTCCGACCGCTGGGCCACAGACCTCGGCAAAGCTGTGGACAAGAAAAACGCCCAGCCCGCCATCTACGTCTATGAGAGCGAATCGCTCGAGCGCAGCATGGCCATGTCAGCAGCCCGATCGGCCTACAAAGCAGCCATCATCTGGCTCCCGGAGAAGATGAACGAACAGACCGCCAACAAGCTCCTGAAGCTCATCGAGGAGCCTGCCGAGGGAGCCATATTCGTGCTGGTGAGCGACGATGCCTCCGCCATCCTCCCCACCATCCGCTCGCGGTGCCGCCCGATAGAGATGAACAGGCTGCCCGATGCCGTGGTGGCCGACTGGCTCACGGTGCGCCTCGGCATGGACCCCACTGACGCACTCTCGCTCGCACACATCTCGGAGGGCAACATCAACGCCGCCGTGCGCGCCACCGACGCCACCTCGTCGACACGCATGTTCTTCGACCTCTTTGTCGACCTGATGCGCAAGGCCTACATGCGCGACGTGGCCGCCCTGCGCCGATGGAGCGCCGATGTCGCCGCCCTCGGACGCGAGACCGAGGTAAGGTTCTACGCCTACTGCACACGCCTTATACGCGAAAACTTCATCTACAACTTCAATCTCCCCCAAATATCATATCTGAATCGCGAAGAGACACAATTTAGCCGCAACTTCGCACGTTTTATCCACGAAGGCAATGCCGAGCGCATCATAGCCCGGATGGACCGTGCCGCAGCGGACATAGCCGGCAACGCCAACGGCAAGATAGTCAACTTCGACTTTGCCATCAAAATGATAATACTCATCAAAAACTGAATTGGCACCCGTCACTTCATCACAGACTGAACACCGGCGTATCGCCCGAAACACATTCTACTTGTATCTGCGCATGATCATCATCATGGGCATCACCCTTTATACCTCAAGAGTTGTGCTCGAGGTACTTGGTGTCGATGACTTCGGCATATACAATATCGTAGGAAGTCTCGTTGTTCTGTTTTCATTTCTCAGCGGGTCCATTACCGGAGCGACCCAACGATATCTTTGTGTGGCAATTGGCCATTCCAACAAGGAAGAGACGGCACAGGTATTCTCATCAAGTCTCACAGCAATCTTGCTTCTAAGCGGCGTGATAGTTTTATTAGGCGAGACTGTAGGACTTTGGTTTATCACCCATAAGTTGTCGTTTCCACCCGGACGCGAGGGTGTGGCAATGGCTGTCTATCAGATCTCCATATTAACTACAGTCATCAATCTGATACGCATGCCTTATCAGGCAGCAATAGTGTCTCTCGAGCGTATGGAGTTTTTCGCATGGTCATCCTTGCTTGAGGCCGGTCTTAAGCTCGGTATTCTTTTTCCGCTTTTTTTCATAAGCCACGACAAACTGCTGATCTACGCTTGGCTGATGTGTGGCATAAGCATAGTCCTTATGGTTGTCTATCTGATCTACGTTTGGTCAGGTTACAGCGAGTTTCGTTTTCGGTTTGGGAGCGCACACTTAGGTGAAATACTATCATTTACCGGATGGAGCAGTTTTGGGTCATTGGCGATCATTGGTTCCAAACAGGGGATGAATGTAATTATCAACCTCTTCTATGGAGTAGCCGTAAATGCCGCTTTTGGTGTGATGAATCAAGTCACCAATGCTGTCTATAGCTTCATACAGAATTTTCTTACGGCAGTTAATCCTCCACTCACCAAACATTACGCAGCGAATGAGATGGATGAGGTCCGTACTATGCTATACTCCGCATCCCGCCTTTCATATCTACTGATGCTTGTCCTTTCTATGCCACTGATCTTCTATATGGAATCAGTCCTGTCACTTTGGTTGACTGATGTGCCACCTTACGCAGCCGGTTTTTGTGTCATGGGGTTGTTGGCCCTCTATTTTAACACCTTTGGTGGTCCAATTTGGACCATAATGCAAGCCTCAGGACACATCCGCAGATATCAGATCTATATATCTACGCTTACCGTATTAACGCTTCCCGCCATGTGGATCACGCTTAAATGCGGCTTTACACCATGGAGTGTGCTCCTCCCTACACTCATTGTCAATATAGCTGTGGTCTATGTAGGCCTCGGAATGATAAGCAGCTACGTTGGCATTACGCCCGGTATTTATACTCTCAAAGTCATACTTCCATGTCTGCTCACCACCTCAATAGTCGCACTGCTGATGTGGTTGCTTTTTGTGATTGACATATTCTCTATGTTTCATTCATGGGCATGGCTTATTCCCACACTTTCACTGGCATACATAGTCGATATTGCTACCGTGTATTCCGTAGGACTGAACCATTCTGAACGGAGGCTTGTCAGCCAGTTCATCAAATCGAAAATCCACACGCCATGATATCAGTGATAATCCCATCATATAATTCCGCTCCTTTCATCGAACGAACGCTGAGGAGCGTGATATCACAAGACTATCAGGACCGTGAGATTATCGTGATTGACGACGGATCAACTGATTCCTCCCCATCGATCCTCGACAAAATCGCTGAACAGAATGAGGACTTGAGGGTCATCCATATCCCCAACGGCGGAGCTTATGCCGCACGGCAGCGCGGTGTGGCCGAAGCCAATGGAGAGTGGGTGACATTTGTTGACTCGGACGATACACTATGTCCCGGAGCTCTATCAAGACTGGCATCCATGGCCTCAGAGAGTGGATGTGATATAGTATGTGGTACCATCAATCTCAACAATGAGGCTGTCTTCCGGCATAATGTAAACGGCAGACTGTCTGCTATCGAATATGCCGGGGCTATTCTTGACGGGAATACGACAGTATCCAACTGTTCAAAATTGTTTCGCCGCACTCTTTTTGATGGCTCACCGGCAATGAGACATAACATAGTCCACAACGAGGATCTCCTAATGATGTTGCACGTTACGCTGCGAGCTAAAAATGTATTTATAGACAGCTCTGCTGTTGTATATAATTATTTATGGCGAGACGAGAGCATTTCCAAATCTCATCATTCCCCACTGGAGGACTGGCTGTTATTATTCGGGATAATAAATGATATTATAAAACCTTATCCTGTGTTGGAAGCACCATTTATACGCTACCGCCTGCAAAGACTCCTCGACGGTGTTATGCTTAATGGCATCCGCGCCAATTCAAAAATGCCCCCTATCGCCAGAATAATCCGTGAAGCTAACGGCGTATCACTGGACCATAAATCGAGCCTTGCTATCACGCTGCTTCAATCTGACTCAAGACGCATAGCAGCGTGGATGAGCCATGCATCGCGTTGTTTTCTAAGAAAATATTATCGTAAACTGTTCCCGCGTAAATGAAAAATATCTCGGAATTAGCTTATTGCTACGGATGTGGTGTTTGTTCCACGGTGTGTCCGGTCAATATCATCGAGATGTCCGAGACCAGCGATGGTTTTTATTCACCGCGGCTCACGGATCCTTCCTTATGTACACGTTGCGGGTTATGTCTGCGTATATGTTCCTTCTGCAATGATTCTTCACGAACGGAACAACCTGAAGTCAAATCGTTCGCTGCATGGAGCAACGACCCTGAGGAGAGAGAGCATGCTTCAAGCGGAGGTGTGGCACCGGCATTGACCCGTTATTTCCTCGGAAGGACCCATGGAACAGTAATAGCTTGTCGTTATAACGCGGAGAAGCGACGGGCAGAGCACTACTCATTTGATAGTATTACTGACTTGTATCCCTCACTCGGGAGCAAATATATCCCGTCTTGGACTCAGGACGCATTCAGACAGATCAGATGGAAAGACCGGGACAAGCGCATACTGATAACGGGTACTCCATGCCAAATAGCCTCCCTGCGTCGATTAGTTCAACTTCACCGAGCTGAAAAAAGTGTGCTCCTTGTGGACTTCTTCTGCCATGGTGTTCCGTCACGTCTCTTGTTCGAGAGGTATCTCGAATCAATAGACTCCATTACCCCCAGATCTATGATCAGATGGCGTGACAAGGTGAACGGTTGGCAGGATTCTTGGGCAATATCGGCCTATCGCCCGCACAACAACACCTGCTGTTACCGCTCCGCGTGGTCTCAGGGAGATCTTTTCTTTAATCTGTTTCTTGGCAACACTTGTCTCAACCGTTGCTGTTACACTGACTGCCGATTCAAATCTTTTAATTCTGAGGCTGATCTAAGGCTTGGCGACTTTTGGGGAAAGAAATACAGAAACGACAATCGTGGTGTCAGTGTGGTGATTGCCATGACTCCTCAAGGAAGACAAATGATAGATGAACTCAGGGATTGTTGCCATGTCGAAGATGTAGAAGCTAAAGATGCCCTTTACGAACAGATGAAAAAACCATTGCAATATCCCCGGGTCTCAAGAAGTCTGACTCTTGCTTTGCTTCGATCCGGAGCACCATTGAGATTGGCCGACATTGTGAGACGCATCTTCCGTAAACTTCACTGATCTAAACCTGTCATTAATGCTCAGGACAGCGCTCATCACGATATTCTCGGTACCCAACTACGGATCCGTGCTTCAGGCATTTGCAACCCAGCGTTTGCTTATGTCTAACGGTATACATTGCGATGTCATCAACTATCGCTATCCAAACGAATGGCATTATTCCAGAGGCACACAACGCCAGGGTACATTACAACGTCTCAAATCTACTGTCGGAGGTAAACTGCTCGGCCTTCTTGGTATCAGGTCACAACACGTATTGACAGAGAGACTCCGTGAGTTCGTACATTCCAATCTGTCTCTCACAAGTGAATATGGCAACCTCGAGTCTCTCAAACAGGCAGATTGGTCACGGTATGACGCCGTCATAGCAGGAAGCGACCAAATATGGAATCCACGTTTCGTGCTCGGTGACCCTGCTTTTATGCTCTCATTTGTGCCCGACAGTGTCAGAAAAATATCAATCGCCTCGAGCTTTGCGTCTGACTCTATCCCGAAACATCTTATCCCTATCTATAGAGAGTATCTGAGTCGATTTGCAGCCATTACCGTGCGTGAGCCGCGCGGAGAGTCGCTGATACACGACACGTTGGGACTATCGGTGGATACAGCTACTATACTTGATCCTACACTGCTGCTCGACCCGAGGGATTGGTCAGAAATGGCATTACAGGGAATTCCGATGAATCCATTGGAGCCTTATGTGGTGCTTTACGGACTCTACTATTCATTCGAGAGCCGTCCATATATTTTTGAGGCAGTGGAAGAGATGAAACGACGCACAGGAGCCAGACGGGTAATAGCCCTCGCAGGTTACCCTGATCCCCTCAGTCCTGCTTTATTCAAGGCAGATAACCGTCGAGACGTGAATGTACAACAGTTTTTGGCCCTAATGCGTGGCGCGGCTGGAATAGTCACAAGTTCCTTCCATGGCACTGCTTTTGCCCTCACATTCAGTCGTCCACTAATCTCAGTTGTACCATCGGGGGATGCAGACTCCAGACAGAGATCCCTGCTCAAAGCAGTAGGGGCCGAGCAATGCGCTGTGACTCCCGGCACACCCTTTGGCTCCGTTGACCATCTTTATAATACCAGCGAATCTACACGCAGGCTCGAGGCACTGAGAAAGCAACATACGTCATTCATCCTCAACAACATCTGTCCGGCATGACTCCGTTTTTGAAAAGCGTGGCAGCTCTGTATCTCGACAGGGAGCGTGAGGCGATGATGGATTATTGCTTCGTGTTTCCAAACAAGCGGTCGGGGGTGTTCTTCCGCAAGTATCTGCTCGAGCTGTCGGCCGGCTCTCCTCTCATCCTTCCTGCTTTCTCGAGCATCGGCGAGCTGATCGGCGAGCTTTCCACTCTGGCCGAGGCCTCGAGGCTCGACCAGCTGTTCACTCTCTACTCCGAATATGCCCCTCTGAGCGGGGAGATGATTGACTTTGACCGCTTTATGTTCTGGGGCGAGATGATCCTGAGCGACTTCAACGACGTGGACCGCGACCTCGTGGACCCTGACAAGCTCTTTGTCAACCTCAAACGTTATCGTGAGGTCAATGCCGATTATCTCACCGAGGAGCAGAAGGATATACTGTCGCGATACTGGGGCGGAGAGTTCGAGACGCATCGTCCCGGCGAGTTCTGGACTCATCTCCATGCCGACTCCCCCACTCTGCCTGAGCAGCGTTTCCTCAAGCTGTGGGAGGTGCTTGCCGAGCTATATCACAGGTTCACGACTGCCTTGCGCCGCCGTGGCAACGGCACACAGGGCATGATGGCCCGTGAGGCTGTGGAGAGACTGCGCACCATCCCGTCATCGGCCCTGAGATATAAGCGATATATCTTCGTGGGTTTTAACGTACTGAGCCTCAGCGAGCTCAGAATATTTGGCAACCTCATGCGCCGTGGAGTGGCCGACTTCTATTGGGACACCGTGTCGCCGATATTCGACACGGGAGGCAACCGCGCGGCACGTTTCATGCGCCGCAACATCCTCAACTTCCCTTCGCTCTACGACCTCCCTGCAGAGGATGCCGTGACTCCCTCTGTGTCCGTGACAGGGGTACCATCGGGGATAGGTCAGGCCAAGAAGGCGGGCGAGATCCTCGACCGATGGATCGATGAGGGTGTGGTCACCGACCCCTCCGATGCCATCTCTACAGCTGTGGTGCTCCCCGACGAGGGGCTTTTCATCCCCATGATCCACTCTGTGCCGACGCGCTACACTTCGCTCAACGTCACCATGGGACTGCCGCTGCGCTACACATCTTTTGCCTCATTCATCAGCTCGGTGGTGACGCTCCACCTGCGGTCTCACCGCACGGACGAGGGTGTGTCGACATTCTTCCACGACGATGTAAAGACACTCATCTCCCACCCGCTGCTCCGGCGCATCGACACCGAGGGGTGCGACTCGCTGATGCGACTCATCACAGAGAGACGACTGTTCATGGTCCCCGTCACGGCGGCTGCCGAGGCGGCTCCGGGACTCAGTTTTGTCCTCACCCCTGTAGACGACCCCGACAACCCGGAGGCGGTCTACAGCTACTTCCACACCATGCTCACCACCCTGCGTGACACGCTCGCGCCGCTCACCGACAGCGGCGATGAGGAGACCCCGCAGAGAGTGGTCTATGACGTGGAGGCATTCTACATACAGACCTATCTCGACGCCCTCGAGGAGCTGATGGGAGCCATCAGGCGACACTCTGTCTCGATGCGCGACTCTACGTTCATCCAGCTGCTGCAGCGCGCGGTGAGCGGTGTGTCGGCCAACCTCGAAGGAGAGCCGTTGGCCGGCCTACAGGTGATGGGAGTGCTCGAGACACGCGCCCTCGACTTTGACAACATCATCATCCTGTCCATGAACGAACGTGTGTTTCCACGCAAACACTACACCCGATCGTTCATCCCCGACACTCTGCGGCGCGCTTACGGCATGGCTACGGCCGACCATCAGGAGTCGATCTACGCCTACTACTTCTATCGCCTCATATCACGCGCCTCCAATGTCGCGCTCATCTACGATGCCCGCAGTTCGGGGGGCCGCAGCAACGAGATGTCGCGCTACATAGCCCAGATGCTCTACCTGTTTCCGGGCATACGGATCACTCACACCCTCGACTCGTTCGAGATCGGCATGCCGGCCGAGTCGGCCATCACCATCGAAAAGACCGATGACATCATGCAGCGGATCGACAGCTTCCGCACACCCGGAGGAAGGACCCTCTCGGCCTCGTCGATCAACGACTATATCAACTGTCCGCTGTCGTTCTATCTCAAACGCATCTGCGGCCTCAATCTCGACGAGGAGGTGATAGACTATATGGATGCCGCCACCTATGGCTCGATACTTCACGAAGTAGCCGAGAGGATCTACAAGAATCTGCGAGGCGACCGCCCGGAGGTCAGGATAACGGCCGAGATGCTCGAGCATGTGATAAACGACCGTGTGGGCACCGACCGGCTGATAACACAGGTGGTGAACCAACGCTTCAACCGTCTGCCCGAGGGTGACCTGACACCACTCTCCGGCGAAGCCAAAGTGCTGGGCAAGGTGATGCGTCACTTCATAGTGATGATGATGCGGCAGGAGATGAAGTTTACCCCCTTTGACTTCATCGACGGCGAGCACAGGATAGAGGGGCCCTTCACTCTCGACAACGGCCTCACCATCAACATCTCCCAGATCATCGACCGCATAGACCGCGTGTATCCTCCGGGACACTACGGCGACCCAACCGCGGGCTATATAAGGATAGTCGACTACAAGACCGGCCACGACAAGACGAGCTTCTCGGGGTTTGACCAGCTGTTTGACAACTCTCAGACCGACCGCCGCAAAGCCATATTGCAGCTGTTCTTCTACTGCAACGCCTACGCCCGTGCCACACGATACGAGGGGCAGATACAACCCATGATCTACTCCATGGCCAGTATCTCGACCAAAGGTCTCACGTCGCTGACATACGACAGGAAAGAATTCACCGACTACCGTACGGTCAACGAGGAGTTCATGCAACGTTTCACCGACGCGGTCAGCGAGATCTTCGACCCCGCAGTCCCATTCACGCAGGCACCGTCCGACCACAACTGCACGTTCTGTTCATTCAAGGACATCTGCCGGCGCAATACCAAATAGAAAACCACCTCAACATCATTAAGTATAGACACTGCAATGCAATTTTCAGTCATAGCCATAGGCGACGAGCTGCTCATCGGACAGGTGACGGACACCAACTCGGGCATGATAGCCCGCACACTGGCCCCCTACGGGTGGGAGATGCGCGAGGCGCTGACCGTGGGCGACAACGGCCCGGACATCATTCGCGCCATTGATCGTCAGTTCGAGACGGTAGACGTGATCATCACTACCGGCGGTCTCGGCCCCACCAAAGACGACCTCACCAAGCAGGTGATGTGCGACTACTTCGGCGGTGAGCTACGCGAGGACCCCGAGGTGACCAGCAACATCCTCCGGCTCCTTGAACGCCGTGGGATCGCCCTCAACGCCCTCACGGCGGCTCAGGCGCTCGTCCCCACCTCCTGTCAGGTGATACCCAACCGCGTGGGCACAGCCCCCGTGATGTGGTTCGAGCGTCCGGACGGCCGTGTGCTCGTGGCTATGCCGGGTGTCCCCTTCGAGACAGCCACAGTGCTTGGCGAGGAGGTTTTGCCCCGTCTGCTGGAGCGCTATCCGTCGGATGTCACAATAGCCCGTGAAGTACTCATGGTGACGGGTCTCACGGAGAGTGCGCTGGCCGAGAAGCTGGCCGATTTTGAGAACAACCTGCCCGGGTGTGTCCACCTCGCCTATCTGCCCAAGCCCGGCCTCATCAGGCTGCGCCTCGACGGTCATCACCCAGATGCCGCCTACATCCGCGACGAGATCAAGGCTCAGGCCGGCAAGATAGCCTCTATCCTCGGTCCTCGCCATCTGCTGGCCATGTCAGACATGACGGCGCCTGAGATGCTGCTTCAGCGCCTGCGCCGCGAAGGCCTCATCGTGGCCACCGCCGAGAGCTGCACAGGGGGCAACATAGCCCATGAGCTCACACTTATACCCGGGGCGTCTGACGTAGTGGCCGGAGGCGTGGTGAGCTATTCCAATGAAGTCAAGATGAGTGCGCTCGGCGTGAGCGCCGACACCCTCGCGGCCCACGGCGCCGTGAGCGAAGATACAGTCAAGGAGATGACCGCAGGTGTGATGCGGCTGACAGGAGCCACTCTCGCCATCGCCACGAGCGGCATAGCGGGCCCGGGGGGAGGCACGGCTGAAAAACCGGTAGGGACAGTATGGATGGCAGTGCGCACGCCCGAGCGCGTGGTGACGAGCCTCGGACACTTCACCGGATCGCGCTCGCGCATCATCGACACAGCCACCACACATGCGCTTCTTCTGGCCGTTCAGGTCATTGACGGCACACTATGACGGCGTGAAGTCAAGGAGTCAGGGGGTCAGCGGAGGCGGAACAGATAGCCGACCGTAATCTCGATGGACGAAGTGCGCGACGCCGCGAAAAAGTCGCGCTTCGTGGCCTTATAGACATTCCCGAGGCCAAAGTAGTAGCGCCCCTCGAGCAGGATGGAGTTGCGTCTGTTGATGAAAAACTCTATGCCCGCCCCACCGGCTATTCCATAGTCAAACTTGTTCTCGATCGGCTTGTTGAGCTGCTCGTTGGTGCGGTAACCCTGCGGGAATCCCTCCAGCGAGCCATATTTCTCATAGTCAAAGTTGGCGGTTATCTTGTCGTTGATCATGAATCCTATCTCGGGGCCGAGGTTGAAGAAGAACTTCACCCTCTGCGGGCCGAAATAGATATGCGTGAGCAGGGGTATCTGCACGTAGGTGAGCCGGCGCGAGTAGTCGAACTGCGGAGCCTCGTCGCGAGCGAAATCCTCGCGCCATCCACGCTGAGTGAGATTGACCTCGGCTATCAGGCCAAACAGCTTCTCCTCATGATAACGGGCCGTGACGCCAAACGTGAGTCCCTGCACCATCTTCTGGTGCACCTCGGGCGAAAACGACATCCTCGACAGGGTGGCCCCACCCTTGGCCCCCAACGAGAAATTGGGGCTATACTCGCGCTGGGCATGCCCTGCCAGCACAGTCATGGCGCATATAATAGCCGGCAACAGGATGCGGCGGAGAATGGTCTGTGTCACGGTGTTCAGAGCGGTGTTTTCTCAGTGAGCCCTGACGGGCGGAAGTTGATGAGGTAGAGCAGGTCATTATACATACCCGCACCGTCGGCTCCGGCGCTGACAAAGCGGTAGCCGTTCTGCACACCGTCATATGTCGTGCGACCATCACTCATATAGGGGATGAGGAACATCCCGGCATCAAAGCCCATCAGTCCCTGACGCGGCACCACACTCTCCATGGCTCCTCCATACCAGTATTTGAACTTCGCCTCCACATCCTCACACGCCCGGCAGTCATAGTCGGCCGAGAAGCGGGAATAGACGGTGGTATTGAGATTCTGCATATTGGTGAGCGTCTCGCCGCGAAACATGATCCATTCCGGATAGCCGAAAAAGCGGACGGTGGGCAAGACAGCCTCGTCGCGCCATGCTATGACAGCCGGCATCATGCGGTTGAGATCGGCCTGACGGCCTGTGGTGGGTATAAATGTATAATTTCCGTCGGTGTCGAGCGGCTTGAGATCCTCGGCCGTAAACTTTTCTTCGGCCGAAAGTTCTATCCATTCTATATTCTCGGCCCCCAGCTTGCTCTTGAGCTGGTTGACAAACTCGGTCTTCTCGCCGGGGCTGCCCGCGAGGGTGAGAAATACCGGGGTAGAGTGGCGCAAACGCTCCACATAGGCGCTGACGGCCTTGTCATACATCATCTCGCTGGGGAGATTGCCCTGCATCATCACAGGATTGGTGACATACGACTCATCCTTGACCACAAACGGATTGAAGACGGCCACATTGTTATTGCGACCATACTCGGCTATGAGCGCGAGTTGGGCGGCATTGTCGGGGGCCACAATGGCGGTGTGGCGGCTGAATGCTGTGTCGGCAATGATCTCCTTGACCTTGACAAGCGATCCCTCGGTGTCGTAGGCACTCACGGTGATGGGGCGCGAGGACGAACGCAGAGAGTCCACCGCAAGGAGGAATCCTTTGTAGAACTCCGTGGCGCGCTGGGCAGTCTTGGAGGGGGTCTCCTCGCCGAGCATGAACGGCAGCAGCACGGCTACCGACACGGGGCGCTCACGGACGGTTGTCTCAGCTACACTCTCCTCAACCGTCTCCACCACGCCCGGCTCTACAGCGGGCTCCTCTACGGCATCTGCCGTCTCATTAGATGCCGCGGGAGTTGAGGGAGCGACACGTTCAGACCGTGCTACAGGGATATTGATGATCTGACCCTGCTTGAGGGTACGCAGCCCGGGATTCACTTTCTCGAGATCAGCCACGGTGAGGCCGTGGGCCATAGCGATGGAATAGAGGGTCTCGTTTTTCTTCACCAGATATCCCTCGAGGGCATCAGGCATCTCGGGGACCGAGGCCACAGGAGTCACCGCAGGAGTCACCTGAGCCACATCGCGCACGGTGGTGACATTCTCTCCGGCAGGGATTATGATTACCTGCCCGGCCTTGAGTCCGTTCTTGAGCGCGGGATTGGCCTCGATGAGCTGCGACTCCATGATGCCATACTTGTGTGAGATGCCAAAGATCGTCTCCCCTCTCTCCACCCTGTGGGTAGTGGTCGCAGGTGCCGGGGCAGAGTCGGCCGCTTTTGTCACTGTCGGATCACCGTCGTAGGGAAAATAGAGTATCATCCCCGCCTTGATCCCATCCTTGACCGAGGGATTGTTGCTGACAAGCTCGGCCTTGGTGACGCCAAGTTTGTTGCAGATCGAATAGACGGTCTCCTTGGACGGGACTTCATAGTAATGATACAGATGTCCGTTGACGCTCTTCACGGGAAGGTCTTTGACCGACGCTCCGAGCGACAGGATGGACAGCGAGGCTAACAACGCCGAGGCGGCAATGCGACAGAGACGATTCATTGTGGTGGGAATAATTAGACAAGATGCGATATCAGCTCCTCGCGATCGCCGGGAAGAAGGTCGATCACCGGAATCTCAACCATGGTATAAGCCCCGGGGGCGAGACGCATGGATGCACGTGCCACACCCACGAGCAACTGTGCCGTGAGGGCGGGGTTGTTGATGGTCATGTTAAACTCCAGACGCTGGTTCTGAGTCTTGCCGGAGACACCTTTGCGTATCATGTGGACGCCGTGGCCCATATCCTTGACTGCATCTACGCTGTCCACCGCCATGACATGGGTCTCGTCCGACGCAAAATAGGGATCCTCCTTGACGGCACGGGTCACCTCCTCGAGGCTTGCACCCGGCTCGAGCTCCACATACACCATGCGGCGGTGCATGCCGTCACCCTTGGGCATGGTCATGGAGAGGGCATTTCTCACACCCGCTTTAGACTTGACACACACCGTGTGTCCCATACTCATGCCGGGGCCGAAGTTGGTGTAGGTGAGGCCCTTGGGCGCGGCAGCTTGCATCAGGGTGCGCACCACCGAGTCGCTCCCGGGATCCCATCCGGCCGAGATCACGGCCACCTTTCCGGCCTCGCGGGCTGCTTTGCCCAGCGAGCGGCGCAGGTCAATGATGGAGGTGTGGATGTCAAACGAGTCCACCGTATTGATGCCGAGAGCAAGATACTCGAGGGCATACTTCTCTACCTCGCGTGTGGGTGTACAGAGGATGGCCACATCCACCTGTCCGAGATCGCGGATATCGGTGACCACCTTATAGTCTGCCAGTTCGACAGGCTTCTCGCCGGCGTTTCGGCGCACCACACCTGCTATTTCAAAATCGTCGGCTGCCTGAAGCGCCTCCACTGTGAAGCGGCCTATGTTGCCATACCCGACAACTGCCGCACGGATTTTTGCCATAATGGTCCTGTGTGTATTGACTCCCCCTGCTGGTGAGGGGAAAATCTATAATTCTCCTAAAAATAAGTTCAGGGGGCGGACGGGACCACGGAGTCCCGTCGCCACCTCAGAACTTACTATAAAACTTCAATCTCTGACGGCGTAAGGGGTGGAGCGGGCCACCCGGGCCGTATTCACTTGACGATAGCCTCGGTGTCGCGGGCTATCATCATCTCCTCGTCGGTGGGGATCACCACGACGGTCACCTTCGACGAAGGCTTGGAGATGACCACATCCTTGCCGCGCGACACGGCATTGACCTCCTCATCGAGCTCCACGCCCATGAAGGCCAGCGGCTTGCACACGTTGGCACGGAGCGTCACCTGATTCTCGCCCACACCGCCGGTGAACACGATGATGTCGACACCGCCCATCTCGGCAGCATAGGCGCCGATATACTTAAGGATGCGGTTCTCATACATATCCTGAGCCATGGCGGCCACTTCGTTGCCCTCCTTGATGGCGGCCTCGATCTCGCGCATGTCTGACGAGATGCCGGTCACGCCGAGCATACCGCTCTTCTTGTTGATGATGTTCTGCACATCGGCAGC
>CAZAWC010000011.1:0-31310 GCA_964488595.1 uncultured Staphylococcus sp.
CGAGGTGCTCGAAGATGCGGCGCACGATGCGGTTGCGACCCGAGTGGATCTCGATGCCGGCCTGGTTGCGGTCGGTTTCGGTGGCATAGGAGATGGCGTCGGCATGGATGGGGCCGTCCTCCAGCTCTATGCCGTCGGCTATGCGCTGCATGTCATCCTCAGCGATGTCCTTGTCGGTCCAGACGTGATAGATCTTCTTCTTGATAAACTTGGGGTGGGTGAGCTTTGATGCCAGATCACCGTCGTTGGTCAGCAGCAGCACGCCTGTGGTGTTGCGGTCGAGACGGCCCACGGGGTAGACTCTCTCCTCGCATGCACCCTTGATGAGGTCGAGCACGGTGAGACGGCCGTTAGGATCGTCCGATGTGGTGACGCAGTCCTTGGGCTTGTTGAGCAGGATGTAGCACTTGCTCTCGAGGGTCACCACCTTGCCGTCATACTCCACCACGTCGCTGTGGCTTATCTTGGTGCCGAGCTCGGTCACCACCTCGCCGTTCACCTTAACGAGTCCGTTCTGAATGAATTCATCGGCCTCGCGACGCGAGCACAGGCCAGCGTTGGCCATATACTTGTTGAGGCGGATCTGCTCGTTGGGATCCGGCACCTCTACCTCATACTGGATGCGTTTGGGGCGGGGTGTGAAGCTGCGGCCACCCTGCGGCATGCCATACTGGTTCTGACGGGCAGGTTTGTTGCCGCCGGGACGGTTGTTGTATCCGCCGTTCTGACGGTTGTTGTATCCACCACCGTTCTGACGGTTGTTGTAGCCGCCCTGATTGTTGTATCCGCCATTCTGGCGGGGCTGATAGCCGCCGTTGTTGTTCTGACGGTTGTTGTAGCCGCCCTGATTGTTATATCCGCCGTTCTGACGATTGTTGTATCCGCCATTCTGCCGGGGCTGATAGCCACCCTGACGGTTATAGTTGTTCTGCCGGGGCTGGTATCCTCCGTTCTGCCGGGGCTGATAGCCACCCTGACGATTGTAGTTGTTCTGCCTTGGCTGGTATCCGCCATTCTGCCGGGGCTGATAGCCGTGATGCTCGCCTTCGGTGGCATTGTCGCGGCTGTCGGTCATGCCCTCGGTGGGCTGACCCTCGGTCTGCGGTACGCGGGGACGGTAGCCCCCCTGCTGGTATCCGCCATTCTGTCGGGGCTGATAGCCACCCTGTCGGGGTTGGTATCCGCCGTTTTGCCGGGGCTGATAGCCACCCTGACGGTTATAGTTGTTCTGTCGGGGCTGGTACCCGCTGTTCTGTCGGGGCTGATAGCCTGTCTGTCGGGGCTGGTAGCCTCCCTGATAACCTCCCTGACGGTCATCGGCGCCGTCGGTGGCCGAATGATATTCGGTCGATGATATGGGGTTGGAGGATTGAGTGCGCATCTCCGGATTCTCGGCGGAGATAGGCCTTGCGCCTATGCGCGGTCGTTTGCCTTTCTTCTCGTTGCTGTCCATGATGGTTGATAGCTGTTGTTGTTTGATGATGGTTGGGATGATTGATTGTGCCTGCCTCGCGGCGGCGTCTGTTTTTAAGTTAAGGATTCAGTTTTTCCTATTGATTACAAATACTTTTTTTGATGTAAAATTGACCTTTGTTAAAACGTAGTTGTACTGTACAATGTTGAGGAGGTGGGCGAAATTGTCGCCTATGAGTGCAAATATAGACAAAATCCTCCATATGACAATGATTATTGGGAGGAAATTGCTAACTTTGGATCATGAAATCAAAAATATTGTCAATTATTGTCCTCGCTGTGGCCCTTTTAGGGGCCGCTAAGGGCACAAATCAATCTTCTACAATGTCAGGACAGCAAACAGACAGGAGCAATGACGTCAAGGTGCTCCTCCACACCACGCTCGGCGACATCACCGTGCTCCTCTACGGGGACACTCCCCGCCATCGCGACAACTTCGTGGCCCGTGTCAACGCAGGCGATTATGACGGGGTGCTATTCCACCGTGTCATCGACGACTTCATGGTGCAGACCGGCGACCCCTCGTCCAAGAATGCTCCCAAGGGTAAAATGCTCGGCGCAGGCGATTCGGGCACGCCCGTCGAGGCTGAGTTTCTCTTCCCCCAGCATTATCACCACCGCGGTGCCCTCGCAGCCGCACGTCAGGGGGATGCCGTGAATCCCGAGCGCAAGTCGTCGGGCTCGCAGTTCTATATCGTCACGGGCAAGAAATACTCTCCCGCTCAGCTCGACCAGATGGAGAAGCAGGCCGTGATGCGCCGCAAGCAGGATGTGTTCAACGAGCTCTGTGCCGCCAACCGTGATTCCATCATGGCCATGCGCCGCAACCGTGATCAGGCCGGATTGCAGGCCCTGCAGGAGCAGCTCGTCAAGGAGACAGAGGCCAAGACGGCGGGCGACTCAGTGATATTCACCCCTCAGATGCGCGAGGATTACATGCGCATAGGTGGCACCCCTCACCTCGACGGCACATACACGGTGTTTGGCCGTGTGCTCGAGGGGATGGATGTGGTCGAGAAGATCGAGGCTGCCGAGACCGATGCCAACGATCGCCCCATAGAGGATATAAAGATTATTTCCGCCAAGGTGATCGACTGACACCCCGGCACCGGTATACGCACGAAAAAGCCGATCCTGAGAGGGACCGGCTTTTTTAGTGCGTATATGAAGTCTGAGTGATTGGTTCACTGCTTCCGCTCACAGATTCAGCTGCCGAGGGGGACGAAGTTGGACAGAGGATTGCCGGGGGCAGCGGAGTCCATGAGCTCTTTGGAGAAGCTGAATGATGCTGCGTCTGTGTCGGTGACGACGCTCAGCAGGGCGGGGCCTTCTGCGGCGAGCCAGCGGGTCATGGCGCCCTCGAGGTCGGCAGGATCGTCGACCGTCTCGGCTTGGAAGCCTATCACCTGTGCCATCTTGCCGAAGTCGGGGTTGGTGAGGTCGGTCTCGTTGGCTTTTAGTCCGGCCATCTCCATTTCCCATTTCACAAAGGCGAGGCTGCGGTTATCTGCCACAAGGAGCTTGACCGGGAGTTGATACTGGATGATGGTGAGCAATTCGCCCATGAGCATGGAGAATCCGCCGTCACCGCATATGGCGATGACCTGTCGGTCGGGACATGCGAATTTCGCACCGATAGCCATTGGCATGGCGTTGGCCATGGACCCGTGTGTGAAGGAGCCTATCATTCGGCGGTCAGCCTTGGCGGTGAGGTAGTGTGAGGTCCAGACATTGTTCATGCCGGTATCGACGGTGAAGACGGCGTTATCGTCAGCGAGACGGTCGAGGGTGCTGAGCATGTATTCGGGCCTGACTGCGCCTTTGGTGCCTGGATGCTTTACAGGTTCATCAAATTTGGCCTTGATGGTTGCGTAGTCGGCAATGGCCTTGTCGAGGAATGTGGTGTCTGCTTTGGCATTGATCTTGGGCATCAGTGCTTCGAGGAAGAGCCGTGTGTCTGAGCGAACGCCCACGTCGACCTTGGTTTTGCGGCCAAGGCGCTCGGCACGGATGTCGACTTGGATGGTTTTCTTGTCGTCGGGGAAGAAGCCGGGATAGGGGAAGTTCATGCCAAGGAGAATGATAACGTCGGCCGAGGCGATGGCTTGCTCGGCCGACCACATGCCCAGATAGCCCATATGCCCGACGTAATTGTCGCATTTGCCCATGAGTTCGAGCTGGCTCTTGTATGTTGTGCCCACGGGAGCCTTCACCTTAAGCGAAAGGTCATTCACGAGGTCGGCGGCGTTTTTGGCACCTGATCCGGCAAATATCGCCACCGTTTTGGCTTGATTGATGAGCTCGGCGGCAGCCTCTACGTCGGCGTCGGAGGGTTCGGGCAGACGATCGGTGTAGAGCGTAGTGGTTGTGGCATAGGAGGCCACGGCCGGTTGCCCGATGACGTCGGCAGGAAGGCCTACTATGCCTACGCCTCCCCGACCGATGGCTTCCTGCATGGCAGCTTGGAGCATGTGGGGCACCTGCGTGGGGGTGGTGGCCATTTCGTTGTAGACGTTGCAGTTGGAGAAGAGCAACGTGGGATTGGTCTCCTGAAAATATTCGGTGCCGAACACCGCCGATGCACATGTTGAGGCGATGGCGAGCACGGGTGCGTTGCTGCGCTGGGCGTCATAGAGGCCGTTGATGAGGTGGACGTGGCCCGGGCCGCTGCTGCCGGCACATGCGGCAAGGCGACCTGTGAGCTGAGCCTCGGCACTGGCGGCAAAGGCACCCGATTCCTCGTGGCGCATGTGTACGAATTTCACACGGCCATCGCGCACGAGTGCGTCCGTGAGATCGTTGAGGCTATCGCCTGTGATGGCGTAGATATGCTTGACGCCTGCATCGGCTATCATTTCGGCTACCTGATCGGCAACCTTTTTCGGTTGTGTCGTTTCCATATTCTTGAGAATTTACAGTAACAACACACCGCGGGGGCCCGTGGTTCGGACGCTAAGCGAATGCTCTCTGTCTATAGCACTCAGGGGGATGCCCTATCAGCGCCGACGCTTGCGGCCGGTAGATTTCTTAGTGGTCGACTTTCCGCTCTTTTTGCTTGTCGAGGCCTTGCTGACCCCTCCCTTGGCAGGGATCTTAAGCGTCTGTCCTATGCGGATGGATGTGTCACCCTTCTTCATGCCGTTGGCTGCCTGAATGGCGGCCACTGTAGTGCCATAGGTACGGGCCAGCTTGTCGAGTGTGTCGCCGCTTTTCACCTTGTGGGTAGTGGTCTTGGGGGTCACGGTCTGGCGCGTGTTCTGACGCGAGGACTGAGAGGATTGCGCAGTGGTCTTGGGGGCGGTCTGCTGTTCCTGAGTCGACTGTGAAGACGTCGAGGAGGACGCAGTCTCCGCGGCCGCCGGAGTCGTCACCGGGGGCAAAGGACGGGCTTCGACCACATGGACATTTTCGGGCGTCACACGCTCCACCACTTCGATGGCGAGGACATCACCCTCCTTCACTTTGCCCCGGCGCAGATTGTTCCACCGCTTGATGTCGGTGGCCGACACGCTATACGTGCGGGCTATGTCGCGGATGCTCTCGCCGCGCTTCACCACATGGGTCTTGCGCACCGTGCGGGTGGTGTCCTGTGTCATGACGAGCTCGTTGTTGACCTCGTTGTTGAGCGACTGACGTCCGGCATTGGCGAGGTTGGAGGCACCTCCGTCAGACTGTATCACTGTCTGTTGCTCCGAGTATGTCCCTGCGGGCTCGGCTGTGGTGCGACGGGCATACAGCTCGCGGTCATATTCCTGAATCCTCTTTTCACTCATCACATAGCTGAGACACTGCTGCGTGGGGAGAGTGAGCTTGTAGGGACGGTAGTCGCCGGGTATCACATCCTTGAGAAACTGCGGATTGAGCATCCTGATCTCGTCGACGGGAATATTGAGCACGGCGGCGATCTGATTGAAGTGCAGGTACTTGTCCACCGTCACGGTGTCGGTGGTGAGCTGCCGTTTCACAATGGTAGGGGTGATACCGTGGTTGCGATAGTAGTTCATCACATAGTTGGCGGCGATGAACGCGGGCACATATCCGCGGGTCTCGGAGGGGAGATAAGGATAGATCTCCCAGAAGTCTTTCTTGACCCCGTTGTCGCCGCCGGCGCGGCGCAGGGCCTTGTTGACGTTGCCGGGGCCGCAGTTATAGGCGGCGATGGCCAGCGACCAGTCGTCGTAGATGTCGTGGAGCTGTTTGAGATAGCGGGCGGCGTTGCGCGACGACACCCTCGGGTCGCGACGCTCGTCCACCAGCGAGTTGACCTCCATGCCGAGTCCCTTGGCAGTGGCGGGCATGAACTGCCACAGGCCCACGGCGCCCGCGCGCGACACGGCGTTGGGGTTGATGGCCGACTCTATGACCGGGAGATACTCCAGCTCGAGGGGCATCCCCTCCTTGAGCAGCTCCTCCTCGAAGAAGCGGCCATAGTAATTGTGGAGAGCCACCATGTCGGCCACGAGTCCGCGCTTGCGCTTGAGATACATGTCGATGAAGTTGCCTACGATCGAGTTGTAGGGGAGTTCGATGACCGTCGGGAGCTTGGTGAGACGTTCTTGGTATATCTGGGGAGAGGTGTTTTCGGTAGAGCCGGTGTCGATGCCGGGCACCACGTAGTTTTTCAGATAGAAGTTTTCCTCGAGCAGGCGGGTCTGAGTCTCGAAGCTCTCGGGGGCCACGACATTGTCATCCGTTATCGAGTGCTTGATGTCGAGTATGGATGGAGCCGCTATTGCCGGCAGGGAGAGGCCGATGGCGGTCAGGAGGGACAGGAGGGTCTTTTTCATTGACGGTAATATATGTATGATGTCGCCGGCGCGGGAGACGACGGCGGGTGAGGAATTAGTGTCAGAAGTTGATGGCCCAGTAGAGGCCTACGCCCGGTTTGCGGCTCGGAGCACGCACACCTCCGTCTATTAGGGTGGGCGCGAGGTCGACCGACAGGTTGGGCGATATGTCGAAGTGGGCCAGCTGCGCGTCGACATAGGCATCGACCATGGCCACGAGATAGACACCCATTATACAGAGGATGCAGAGGTCTCTGTTGCGACGGTAATAGTTCTTGCGGGTGCGCAGCAGATTGGTGAGCCACGCCTTGTCGAGATCGTCTTCCTTGACCGTAGGGGCAAAGAAGTCCATGTAGCTCTTGGTCGTGGGGTCGTTGTCCATGATGTCGCTATAGGCTGTGGTATAGTCGGAGAGCATGGTGCTGTTCCACGATGTGGCATAGCCGAGACCCATGAAGGCGCCTATCACTATGGGGAGTTTCCAGTAACGGCGGTTGTAGAGCTGACCGAGGCCCGGGAAGAGAGCCGACATCCACACGGCTCGCATCGGGTCGGGGTTGAAGGTGAATTTCATCTCCTTGCGGGGCAGATTCTCCCCGGCCACGACGTCAATAGAGTCAATCGGCATCACGAACAGTGAGTCGCCGGCGGTGGAGAGAGAGTCGAGAGTCACGAGGTCGACAAACCTGCCGTCATAATTGACGTCGAATGAGTCCGGTAGCTCGGTTGAGACTACGGGCGACGTGGTGCGGTGTGAGGGGCGGACAGGGCGGTTGGGCCGCTGGCCCGGCGTTTCGGAAAAAATGTTAAAAGTCCCTGTCAGCACGATTATTATCATGCCGACTATAGCCTTAGCGCGGGTCCGCATCATAGATGTGGATTTTCTCCGAATACTTGGCATTGACTGGTTAAGGGTTGATAATGAGTGGTTTCTGCACTGTATGGCCGTTTGGCGGCGCCGTCACTGTGGTGGCGGTCACTGTTTTGCAGTGTCAAAGATAGCAATTAATCTCTGAAGTTCATCGTCATCCTTGAAGGCAAAGACGATTTTTCCTTTGCCTGAGGCATCGCAACTCACTCGCACAGGGGTGGAAAAGCGGTGTGAGAGATGATCTCTTAAAATATCGAAATCTTTGTTAGAAAATCTTTTGTCAGCCGCCATCTTCTCCATACTCTCGGCCGAAGCGGCATTCTGGGCAGCCTTGGCGAGCTCCTCGACCTTGCGCACCGACAGACCATCCTTGAGGATCTGCTTGTAGAGGGCGAGCTGCATCTTGGCGTCGGGTATGCCGAGCAACGCACGGGCATGGCCCATGTCGATGCGACGCGCCGACAGGCCCATCTGCACCTCGGAGGGGAGGCGGAGCAGGCGCAGGAAATTGGAGATGGTGGCGCGTTTCTTGCCCACACGTTCGCTCAGGCGCTCCTGTGTCATGGTGCCGTCCTCGAGCAGCTTTTTGAACGTCAGGGCTATCTCTATGGCGTTGAGGTCCTCGCGCTGGATGTTTTCGATCAGCGCCATCTCAGTGAGGCGGGTGTCGTCGGCCTCGCGGATATAGGCCGGGATGGCCCTGAGGCCGGCGCGGATAGCGGCGCGATAACGGCGCTCGCCGGCTATTATCTGATAACGTCCGTCGGGGAGCTTGCGCAGCGAGACGGGCTGGATGATGCCAAACTCGCGCACCGACTGGGTGAGCTCCTCAAGGGCCTCCTCGTCAAATGTCGTGCGCGGTTGGTCGGGGTTGGGGATTATGTCGGCGAGAGGTATCTCGTTAATTGCTGTGGTGTCGCGGGCGGGGGTGTCGTCCATCGAGATGAGCGAGTCGAGTCCGCGCCCGAGGGCTGAACGTTTGGGTAACGGCATGTGGTGACTGTATGGGAGATGAGTGGAGATGGGTTATTGAGGATGTGTATGCCCTCGGGCTCAACGGCGGTTGCGGGCTATGAGCTCGCGGGCGAGGGCTATGTGCGATGTGGCGCCGCGCGATGCGGGGTCGTAGAGCAGACAGGGCAATCCGTGGCTCGGTGCCTCGCTCAGTCGGATGTTGCGCGGGATCACGGTGTCAAACACCATGTCGCCGAAGTGTCCCTTGAGTTCCTCATATATCTGATTGGCCAGACGCAGGCGGGCGTCATACATGGTGAGCAGGAATCCCTCTATCTCGAGTGCCGGATTGAGTCTCGCCTTGATGATGCGGATGGTGTTGAGCAGTTTGGTGATACCCTCGAGGGCGAAATACTCTGCCTGAACGGGGATTATCACCGAGTCCGCCGCGGTGAGGGCATTGACGGTGATGAGGCCGAGCGAAGGGGAGCAGTCGATGAGGATGTAGTCGTAGGAGGGAGCAATGGGGGCTATAGCATTGCGGAGCACATTCTCACGCGAGGGTTTGTTGATAAGCTCTATCTCGGCTCCGGCGAGGTCTATGCGCGAGCCTATGAGGTGGAGGTTGTCACAGCAGGTGGCCACCTGTGAGCCTTCCATGGGATAGTCGTCCACGAGACATTCGTAGATGGACACAGGCATCTTCTTCGGGTCTATGCCATAGCCCGATGTGGAGTTGGCCTGAGGGTCGGCGTCGATGATGAGTGTTTTCTTTCCCTCGGCGGCAAGCGAGGCGGCGAGGTTGATGGTGGTGGTGGTTTTGCCCACACCACCTTTCTGATTGGCTATTGCTATGATTTTACCCATAACTTGGTGAGAGTGTGACTGAAAGACGGATCACCCGCCTTTGCGGATACAAAGTAACGAAATTTGTTTCATTACTCAAAAGCCGCAAGGGCAAAATCGTGTTAAAATGTTGATAACTTTTATGTTTTGCTCTTTCGTGTCTCCTCTCTGACCACTCTGCGCAGCATCAGGAGGGTGATCATGGTGGGGAATGCCATGAGGGCATAAAACAGGTCGCAGAACCCCACGGCGAGCCCGAGGGGCATCACGGCAAAAACCACAAGGGTGACGATGAAAAACCATGTGTACCACCGTGCACGACGCTCTCCCATCAGATAGGCTGCGCAGCGGTTGCCGTAGAAGCTGTAGCTGAACATCGACGACAGTGCGAAACAGAGCACAATGAACATCAGCAGCAGTTTGCCCCCGGGGATAGCGTTGCCAAACGCTCCGAGGGCCACCTCGAGTCCCTTGATCCCCTCCACGCTCCCGAGGTCGCCGCAGAGCAGTATGGCCAGCGCGGTGAGCGTGCAGACGAATCCCGAGTCGATAGCCGGGCCGAGCATGGCTATGAGGCCTTCGCGGTGGGGGTCGGTGTTGGACGAGGCCCCGTGCATGATGGTGGCTGTGCCGACACCGGCATCATTGACCAGCGCGGCGCGACGGGCACCGATTATCGCGATGCCGACGAGCGCACCCCACCCGGCCCTCAGATTGAATGCCTCGCGGAATATCGAGCCGAGCACGGCGGGCACCTCATTGATGCGCGAGATGATGATATAGGCCACCAAAAGGAAGTAGAGCCCCACCATGAACGGCACCAGCCATGAGGCCACACGGGCTATGCGGCGTATGCCTCCGAGGATCACGGCGGCCACGACGGCGGCGATAGCCAGCCCGATGATGAGGCGGAATGATGTGGTGTGGTCCCATCCGGTTAGTGAGGATATGCCTCCGGCCAGCGGATTTGTCTCGAGTTGAGCCGGAGTGGTGAAGGTGGTCATCAGCGCCTCGGTGAGCTGATTGGCATTCATGATGCAGAGGGTGCCGAACATGCCTGCGATGGCAAACGTGACGGCCAGACCGTGCCATTTGGGCCCGAGGCCGCGGTCGATGATATACATGGTGCCTCCCGTAGGGCTCCCGTCGGGGCCTTTGCTCTTGAAGCGTGTGGTGAGCACCCCCTCGTGATACTTGGTAGACATACCCACCAGCGCACTTACCCACATCCAGAAGATGGCTCCCGGACCACCCATCACGAGCGCTATGGCCACGCCGGCTATGTTGCCCATGCCTACGGTGGCGGCTACGACCGACGACAGGGCCTGCAGTGACGAGATCTGTCCGCCCGACTCGCGGCTCTGTTTCTCGCGCAGCACACGCATGGCCTCGGGGAGACGGCGCAGCGACACCATCCCTGAGGTGAAAAAGAGAAAGAAACCTCCGCCGATGAGGAGGATAAACAGCGGATAGCCGCAGATGAAGTCTGCTACGTCGTTGATGTTCACCATCTGCCTCCGGCGCCTCCTCCGCCGGTGCGTCCTCCGCCAAAGGAGCCTCCCCTGAATCCTCCACCCGAGAATCCGCCTCCGCCACCCCGGCGGTTGTGCACCACATTGACCTGAACGCGGGGCAGCACGATGCGTTTCTCATCGCGGTGACCGCATGCCCTGCAGAGGGAGATGTCGACCGCCTCGCCGGTAGAGGCGACGGTAGCCGGTCGGAGCACCCTTCTGTCTGACAGAGACATGGCGCGAGTGTGGCAGTGGGGACACTCTCTGTATTGAGACGTGTAGGATGGATAGGGGAGGATGTCAGTGAGACGGCAGTGAGGGCACTCCCACACGTCGTAATCCACTGACTTGAGTTTCTCCTCGAGGTCCTGTGAGGGGGTGAGATAGTCGTTGTCGTGCTCCTCGTCGATGAGGCGCATGCGGGTGTGACAGCGGGGACACTCGCGCGTGTGGCGGCGGATGCGCTGCGACAGGAGCCCGAGCACCAGCGCCCCTATCACACCCATGCCGAGCGAGAGGCATGCCACCACGAGGGTGGGGAGCCACAGCTTCTGCAGTTTGCCCCAGAGGGCGATGTCAGAGAGCCGTCGGCGCCGCCCGTAGAGAAACACGCCGAGTATTATCACCAGCATCCCACCGGCGGCCACAGCCGCAAATTTCAGATAGATGTCCGAGAGGATGTCTCCCGCGTGCGATGCGTCGGTCTTTTGGTCAGAGCGTATCTCGGCAGCTGCAGTGGGGTCGGAGATCTCCTTGCTTATATAATCGACTGCCGCGGAGATGCCTCCGGCATAATCGCCGTTTCTGAATTTGGGGAACATGCGCGTGCGGATGAGACGGCCGAGTTTGATGTCGGGAAGCACACCCTCCAGCCCGTATCCGGTGCGGATCTGCACGGCGCGATCGTCGCGCGACACGAGTATGAGCAATCCGTTGTCCTTGTCGCGCTTTCCTATTCCCCATTTCTCAAACAGGGCTGTGGCAAACTCCTCGGGGCTCATGGAGGGGTCGATGGCATCGACCACGGCCACGGCGATCTCTGCCGTGGTCGAGTCGGTGATAGCGGCTATCTTCCTGTCGATGCGTGCGCGATCGGCGGCGGATAGGATCCCGGCCGGGTCGGAGACATAGCGCGTTCTGTCAGCGACATGCACGTTGGGCACATCGTCGACAGTGATGGCCGAGGCTGTGGCGGCCATCGATGCTATGAGAAGCAGTATGGTGAGCAGTCTTGTCATCTCAGTTGTTGATCTTAAGGCTCATGCCGTTGAGTCGGCGATACAGGTCGAGGGCATAGACGTCGGTCATGCCTGAAATATGGTCGAGGACCGACTGGATCTTGCCGTAGAGCGTGGGGGCGTTTGTCTCATATTGCTGAGGCACCTTGGCGAGCAGCAGACGCGAGTAGTTGAGCTCAGGCCGCGTGACGGCGGTGACCAGCGCGTCGAGGAGGAAGTTGATGATGCGTGTGCCGGCCAGTTCGATCTCCACCACATCTGGGGCACAGTAGATCTTTTTCCATGACAGGTCCTCGCAGCGGTGATAGCCCTGTCTCTCTGGGTCGGGGATGTGGTCAAGGAGGGAGCCCTTGAAGGTACCGTCGAGGATTTCGGACTCATGCTCGACAAATGTCTCTGCACAACGCTGCACCAGTGCTCCGATGATGCACGAGCGCAGATAGCCCACCTTCTCGTTGGGGTCGTCGACGGTGTCCATCACACGGCGTATGTGAGAACCGCGAGCCTCGTCGAAATAGCTCAGCAGCAGGGGAATCACCTCGTCGGTAGAGAGAATCTTCAGCTTGTGGGCATCCTCGATGTCCATTATTTCATAGCAGATGTCGTCTGCCGCCTCGACGATATACACCAGCGGGTGACGGACAAATCGCAGCACGCCGTCGGGTGCCGGCAACTGCTCTATTCCCAGTTCGCGCGCCACGCGCAGATAGCTTTCGCGTTCGGATGTGAAGAAGCCAAACTTCCCTTTCTGTCCGGCGAGGCGCGAGTCGTAGGGGTATTTCACGATCGAGGCGAGCGTAGAATAAGTCATGGCAAATCCTCCCTCGCGCCTGCCGTTGAACCGGTGGGTGAGCAGACGGAAGGCGTTGGCGTTTCCCTCGAAGTGGCACAGGTCGTCCCACTCCTCGGGTGTAAGCCTGTCGTGATACACACGCCCCGCACCCTCGCTGAAATATGTCGCTATGGCCTTCTCGCCCGAGTGGCCAAACGGCGGGTTGCCCATGTCGTGGGCCAGACAGGCTGCAGCCACAATGTCGCTGAGGGCGCTGAGTTTGTCAACCCACGGCTCTGAGGCGTATCGGGGACGCAGACGCAGGGCTATCTCGTTGGCCATGGAACGACCTACGGACGACACCTCGAGGCTGTGCGTGAGGCGATTGTGCACAAAGATGCTCCCCGGCAGGGGGAACACCTGTGTCTTGTTCTGCAACCGGCGGAATGGAGATGAAAAGACCAGCCGGTCAAAATCGCGCTGGAAGTCGGAGCGCACGCCGCGACGCGGGTCGTGATAGTGTTCGAGCCCGAATCGCTTGTCGGATATCAGTGAGTCCCAGTTCACGGTGAGTACTGTATGATTAGTTCAAGTCGCCATGTTCGCGGAGCAACCGGGTGGCCTCCTCGGCGTCCTCGGAGCGCACCATCATCCGCACGCCCCCGATGGAGGAGGGGATGGGTAGCACGTCAAGTATCACGGACCCGTCGAGAATCGAACGGATGCCGTGTTCTTCGAGCATACCGGCCGCGATATTGGCCGCTACGGAGTCGGTGAAAGTGGTGATGCAAACAAGTGGCATGGCTGGAAAAAATGGTTGAGGTAGAGAGGGATAGTCTAAAACAGAGCCGGTCTGACCTCCGGCTTGGCCGCCATGCGGCTGGGTCGGAATGTCAGACCGGATAAGTTGAGTGTCAATTGTCTGTCTTGGTGCCGGGTCTTATCTCTGTCGAGAGTTCCTCGGCTCCGGGGGTGTAGGAGACGTAGATCTCGTCGCCGGGATTGACGGCGGCGTCGATGATCAGCTCGGCGAGCATATCCTCGAGATATTTCTGTATGGCTCGTTTCAGGGGGCGTGCTCCGAACTGCGAGTCATATCCCTTCTCGGCCACAAAGTCGCGTGCCTCGTCGGTGAGGGTGAGGGAGTAGCCCAAGTCGGACACACGGCGGCGGAAGCCGGCCAGCTCGATGTCGATGATCTTGAAGATGGCCTCCTTGTCGAGCGGGGAGAACATTATCACGTCGTCCACACGGTTGAGGAACTCGGGAGCGAATGCCTTGTTGAGGGCTTTCTGTATCACCCCGCGGCTCACCTCCTTGTCCTCGGCCGGACGCGGATTGAAGCCTATGCCGCCGCCGAAGTCCTTCAGCTGACGCGAGCCTATGTTGGAGGTCATGATGATGATGGTGTTCTTGAAGTCGATCTTGCGGCCGAGCGAGTCGGTGAGACGGCCCTCGTCCATCACCTGCAGCAGCAGGTTGAACACGTCGGGGTGGGCCTTCTCTATCTCATCGAGCAGGACGATGGAGTAGGGGTGACGGCGCACCTTCTCCGTGAGCTGACCCCCCTCCTCATAGCCCACATATCCGGGAGGCGCTCCCACGAGACGCGACACGGTGAACTTCTCCATATATTCGCTCATGTCTATGCGTATCAGGGCGTCGGCCGAGTCAAACAGATACTCGGCAAGCTGCTTGGCCAGATGGGTCTTGCCGACGCCTGTCGGGCCGAGGAACATGAATGTGCCGATCGGCTTCGAGGGATCCTTGAGGCCGATGCGGTTGCGCTGGATGGCCTTGACCACCTTGTCGATGGCGGCATCCTGACCGATGATGCGGCTTTTGAGCTGGGGTGCCATCTCCTTGAGACGTTTCCCCTCGGCCTGCGCGATGCGCTGCACGGGGACGCCTGTCATCATGGCCACGACCTCGGCTACCTTCTCCTCGTCGACTGTCTCGCGCATGGTGGCGAGCTGCTTGCGCCAGTCGGCCATGGCGGTGTCGAGCTGCTGCTTGAGCTGCTGCTCGCGGTCGCGATATGAGGCGGCTTTCTCAAAGTTCTGGGCCTGCGCTGCGCGCAGCTTCTCGGCACCGGCCTCTGCGACAGCCTTCTCGAGCTCCTCTATGGCAGAAGGCACGGCGATGTTGGTCACATGGATGCGCGAACCGGCCTCGTCCATGGCGTCGATAGCCTTGTCGGGGAAGTTGCGGTCGCTCACATAGCGCTGGGTCAGGGCCACACAGGCATCGAGTGCCTCAGGGGTGTATGTCACATTGTGGTGCTCCTCATACTTGTCCTTGATGTTGTCAAGTATGATGCGGGTCTCCTCGGGGGTGGTGGGCTCCACCATCACCTTCTGGAAACGACGCTCGAGGGCACCGTCGTTCTCGATATTCTTGCGATATTCGTCAAGGGTCGTGGCGCCGATACATTGTATCTCGCCGCGGGCCAACGCCGGTTTGAGCAGGTTGGCGGCGTCCATCGACCCTGCGGCATTGCCGGCACCCACGATGGTGTGGAGCTCGTCGATGAAGAGGATGATGTCCTTGTTCTTGGCCAGCTCGTCGAGGATCGCCTTGATGCGCTCCTCAAACTGTCCGCGATATTTGGTGCCGGCCACAATCGACGCCATGTCGAGCGACACCACGCGCTTGTCAAACAGGATGCGCGACACCTTACGCTTGACGATGCGAAGGGCCAGCCCCTCTACTATCGCGCTCTTGCCCACACCGGGCTCGCCGATGAGCACAGGGTTGTTTTTCTTGCGACGGCTGAGCACCTGAGCCAGACGCTCTATCTCCGTCTCGCGTCCCACCACGGGGTCAAGACGCCCCTCCTCGGCGGCAAGAGTCATGTCGTTGCCATATTTGTCGAGCATCGGGGTGTCGGCTCCGCGGCCTTTGGATGCGGCCGCGTGGGCTTTCGAGCCCTGCGGTGCCGAGGGCTGACCCTTGGGTGAAGGCATGTCATCGTCCTCCTCCTCGTCGTCATCGTCAAGCGACGATGCCATGGGCCTTCCGGCCTGAGGGTTGAGATAGTGCATGAGGCTCTCGTAGGTGACACCGGCACGACGGAATGGCTCCATGAACTCGGAGTGCTGGGCGTCGGAGTTGTGGAACAGGGCGAGCAGCAGGTGTATGTCGTCGACCACATTGCTGCGCAACATACGAGCTTCAAGCACACTGAGCTTGACGATGCGCCCTGTGAGGTCGCTCATGGCCACATCGTTGACAGCCACCGTCCCCGTGAATCCCTTGTCCGTAGCCGAGGACAGGAGGGCGTTGTCGAGGGTGGTGCGCAGTTGCTCAGCCGACGAGTTGCGCACCACATGGTCGATGGTCTTGGCGGGAACCCCGTCGGTATCCCGGAGCAGCGACAACAGCAGGTGCTCGGGAAGCACATACCTCGAGTTGTGCGAGGCGGCTACCGAGGGGGAGTCGCTGACTACCGTTTTGAATTTCTGTGAATATACTGTTTCCATAAAGTAATGTCTTGACACAGTATATAACAAAAACTGTGCCAAACTGTCGCGAAGATACGCAAAAAATCGCAAAAATACCAAAAACGAGGGTGAATATTTCGGCTATTCACCCTCGTTGACATGAAAAAACGTTATCTCTGTACTTTTACTTATCCTTGTTTGCGGAGATCGACCCTGCCGAGCTCTTGTCGGTGTGGAGAGTACCATAGGTCACTGATCCGGTGGAGACTGATCCTGCCGAGGAGGCTTCGAGATAGCCGGTGGTGGCGGTGCCCTCCTTGATTTTGATGCCGGCTGCTGACGAAGCCTCAGCGTCGAGACGGTCCACAGTGACTTTGCCTATCTTCACACTTGCGGCAGACGAAGAATCGACCTCGAGTCTGCTACCCTTGACCCACGAGAGTGTGACAGAAGCAGCCGAGGATGACTCGATGTCTACCTTGCCGGCCTCAACTCCGGCCAACCGGACAGAGGCGCCGGACGAGGCTTCGATCTCAACATCGCTCTTGGTAAACTTCATTGGAACGCTGCAGTTGAGCGAACTGCCTGCCGATGCCTCGATCGAGCGGAAAGGCGCCCCTGACACTCGGACAGTCACCTTGGAGCGATTGATGATCTTATTCTTCTTGGTTTTTTGATTGATATAGATAGAGAGTGTCGAGCCTTTGGCCTCGACTTTGACATGGTCAATGAGGTCATCGTCGGCTGTGACACTGACTTGGGTCGTCTTGGTGGAGACAGGGGTGTATTCCACACTCACACCCGTGCTGACGGAGAGCTCGGAGAGGGGAGTGTCGAACTTGTACTCGCGTTCGGCTGCAGACATGGGCAGAGCCGACACGATGAGGAGGAGAAGGAGGGGAAGTAGTGATCTTTTCATCTTACCGCTGTTTTGATTGTTTTATGATCCTTTAGACGCAGCGGGGTGGTGAAAAGTTACACGGGGTGTGAGGATTTTTTGAAAATTCGGTCTACGATAGCAGCAAGCGCGCCATCGCCGGTGACGTTGCAGGCCGTGCCGAACGAGTCCATGGCGATATAGAGCGCTATCATCAGAGCCACCGACTGTTCGTCAAACCCGAGGATGGACGAGAGGAGACCAAGGGAGGCCATGATGGCTCCGCCGGGGATGCCGGGCGCTGCTATCATCGTGATGCCGAGCATGGCGATGAAATGGAGGAACAGAGGCGCACCGTGTGGCGTGCCGTGCATCACCATGATGGCGAGTGCGCAGGCCACGATCTTGAGGGTGCTTCCGCTGAGATGGATGGTGGCACAGAGCGGGACGACGAAGCCGGCTATATCCTCGCGCACGCCCATGGCGATGGTCTGCCTGAGCGTGACGGGGATAGTGGCGGCAGACGACTGTGTGCCCAGCGCCGTGAAGTAGGCCGGCATCATGGTGGCAAGCATCCTGAACGGATTCTTGCGGGCCACGGCACCCGCCACGGCGTACTGAATGAGCAACAGGAGCACATGGAGCACGAATATCACCACTATGATCTTGATGAAGCATTTGAGGATAGTGCCCACTTCACCGGCCACGGTCATGTTGAGGAATATGCCGAATATGTATATGGGGAGCAGGGGCACGATGGCCTTGGAGATGGTCTTGGCGACTATGTCGCGAAGCTCGTCGAATGCTTTGCGCAGCCCATCGCGGTCAGAGAACGCTATGCCGAGACCCAGCATGAACGAGAGTACCAGCGCACTCATCACACTCATGAGGGGTGGCATGTCGACCGTGAACCACGGGGCTATCTGCACAGCATTCTGTTCGGCCACGGCCAGCCCCTCGCTGCCGGTGATGATTTGTGGGAACACCGCCGAGCAACTGTAGTAGGAGAAAATGCCTGCAAAAAGAGTTGCACCGTAGGCGAGGAGAGCGGTGACCACGAGCAGTCTGCCTGCACGTGCGCCGATGTCGGCAATGGCGGGAGTGACGAATCCCACGATGATGAGCGGGATCATGAAGCCGAGAAACTGAGAGAAAAGGCCGTTGAACGTGGCCATCCCCTCGGCCATCCACATCGGTGCCACCAAGCCGATGAGTATGCCGGCTATGATGGCAATGACTATCAGTGTAAGGAGTCCGGGGCGTTTCATACGAGAGATTCGAGCCATATGTGGGATGATGCGTCGGAGGGCATGCGCCAGTCGCCGCGGGGTGAGAGGCATACAGAGCCCACCTTGGGCCCGTCAGGGAGACACGAGCGCTTGAACTGTTGGGAGAAGAAGCGGCGCAGGAATACTTTGAGCCATTTGTCGATGGTGGCGTCGTCGTAGTCCGCCGGGTCAAAAGCCTCGCGGGCGAGCAGCCTGATCCTCTCGGGCGCGAATCCGTAGCGGAGCATGTAATAGAGGAAGAAGTCGTGGAGCTCATAGGGGCCCACGAGGTCCTCGGTCTTCTGCAGTATCTCTCCGTCGTTGGCGGCAGGGAGGAGTTCGGGGCTGATGGGAGTATCCACGATGTCGAGCAGCAGACGGCGTGTCTCGCTCCCCTCGGGATGGCTCATGGCCACATGCTTCACGAGATGCTTCACCAGCGTCTTGGGCACACCGGTGTTGACGCCATACATCGACATGTGGTCGCCGTTGTAGGTGGCCCATCCGAGAGCCAGCTCAGAGAGGTCGCCGGTGCCGAGCACGATGCCCCCCAGACGGTTGGCCACGTCCATCAGTATCTGAGTGCGTTCGCGCGCCTGAGAGTTCTCATATGTCACGTCGTGAATCTCGGGGTCGTGTCCTATGTCGCTGAAGTGTAGAGTGACGGCGGGACCTATGGGGATCTCCATTGATGTGACTCCAAGCTCCTCCATCAGACACACGGCATTGGATCGGGTGCGCTGAGTGGTGCCGAATCCGGGCATCGTAATCCCGACTATACCCTTGCGGTCGAGGCCGAGACGGTCGAATGTACGCACGGCCACAAGGAGGGCGAGCGTGGAGTCGAGTCCACCTGATATGCCCACTACAAGACATTTGCAGCCGATAGCCTCAAGGCGGCGTGCGAGCCCTGCGGCCTGAATGTTGATGATCTCGGCGCACCGCTCGTCGCGCTCGCTGTCGTCGTCGGGGACAAAGGGGCGGGGGTCGATGTGACGCATCAGCCGTTCACCTTCATAGTCAAAGCGGGGGAGAGATGATGTGTGGGCAGAGATGGGAAGGCTGGCTTTCTCGCGGGCGGCACAGTCAGCGAAGGTGGTCATGTGCATCCTGTCGCGGTCGAGAGCCTCGATGTCGAGATCGGCCACGGCGCTGTTATCGTCAGGATTCCAGCGCGAGTTGGAGGCGATGACGGAGCCATTCTCGGCGATGATTGCCTTGCCGTCAAACACGAGGTCGGTGGACGACTCGCCATATCCGGCGCTTGCATAGACGTAGCCGCACACGCAGCTGCCTGACTGTCGGGCTATCAATGAGCGGAGATACTCATATTTGCCTATATGTTCGGGCGAGGCCGAGAGGTTGGCAATGACTTGCGCACCGCTCAGAGCGAGACGGGCCGATGGGGGCGCGGGCACCCACAGGTCCTCGCATATCTCTATCCCGATCTTCACGCCATGGCTCTCGAATATCCTGTGAGCATCAATGGGTGTCTCCACGTTGTCTACCATCACGGTGAGTGTGTCTGCCGGCTCGGTGGGTCGCCACCAGCGACGCTCGTAAAACTCGCTGTAGGTAGGAATATATGTCTTCGGTATCAGGTCGACACACCCTTCGCGCAACAGGGCTGCGCAGTTGTATAGCGCGCCTCCGGCCCTGACAGGCAGCCCTACGATGAAATGGATCGGCGATGTGGCGGAGAAGCGTTTGAGCTCGACAAGGGCGTCGAGAGCCTTGTCGAGAAGTGTCTGATTCTGAAACAGGTCGCCGCAGGTGTAGGCTGTGAGCGACATTTCAGGAAACACCGCCAGCTGCACCTTCTGCTCCTCGAGTCGGCGAAGATGGGAAAGTATCTCTCTGAGATTGAAGTCGGTGTCGGCAACTCTGACGCGGGGCGCGACGGCAGCCACTCTATAGAATCCGTTGTGCATGGTGATGTGAGGACTGGTGGACTATGAGGGCACGAAATTACAAAAAAAATAAGAAAAAACTCTCCGGGCACATCAACTTTTCGCGGATTTATTATAAATTTGTGAGCCTGTAACTGTCATCTTCATGCTGCATCCTATATTACACTATGTGTTGACATTCCTCTTCTGGGGGAGTGTGACGGGTTATACTGTGGTGATAGCCCTGCTGGTAGTGAGTGTGATGAGCGAAAACCGTCGCCCCATCAATACACTCGGGTGGGTGACGGCGCTGATCTTTTTCCCAGTGGGAGGGGCGGTGCTCTACTTCCTGTTCGGGCGCAGCTTGCGCAATGTGAGGATGATCTCGCGACGCAAACGGCGCAAGCTGCTCGAGGCCTCTCGTCCGTCACAGGTGCCCCGTCTGCCCCGAAACATCAGTCCTGAAAACCGCCAGCGCGTGCGTCTGGGATATAACGTGGCCGTGGCCACTCTCTATCCTGACAACTCGATCGAGATATTCAACACCGGTGACCGACTATACAGTCGCCTTTTTGACGACCTGCGTGCGGCGAGCGAATATATCAACCTGCAGTTCTATATCATCTCCAACGACTCTCTCGGCGGCGAGCTGTGCGAGATACTCATCGACCGTGCACGAGCCGGAGTGAAGGTGAGGGTGATCTATGACTTTATCGGCTCGCACGGCAAGAAGAGCCGCGAACTGTTCTCGCGCCTCAAGGAGAATGGTGTGGAGGTGCATGCTTTCTTCCGCATACAGTTTCCCGACAAGATCAGCCGCATCAACTGGCGCAATCACCGCAAGGTGGTGGTGGTCGACGGCCGGGTCGGTTACATCGGAGGATTCAATATGGCAGACAGATATATGGACGGCGGCTCGTTTGCCCTGTGGCGCGACCTGATGGTGAGGGTGACGGGCCCTGCCGTGTCGGGGTTGCAGAATCAGTTTGCCATCGACTGGAATTTCATGGGCCATCCTCTGCTCACGGACGCCACTCCCTCTGTGGCCGACAAGGTGACCGGGGAGGAGTCGGATATCATAGAGGGGGTCACGGCTCAGATCCTCCCGTCGGGTCCCACCAACCGCTGGCCGGCCACGGGATTCATGTTTTTCAAGGCCATCTCTGGTGCCCGCAACAGGGTGTGGATACAGACACCGTATTTCCTGCCGGGCGACGAACTGCTGCGTGCCCTGCAGTGTGCGGCCATGTCGGGGGTTGATGTCAGGGTGATGACCCCTGTGCGTTCTGACTCGTCGGTGCTGACGTATGCCTCAAACAGTTTTATCGAGGAGTGCCTGAACTGCGGCATCAAGTTTTTCCAGTTCAAACCGGGTATGCTTCACTCCAAGTTGCTGATAGTCGACGAGGACTTCTCAACCCTCGGGTCGACCAACTTTGACTATCGCAGCTTTGACCATAACTTTGAGGAGAATATCGTGATGTATTCCCGAGAGGTCAACGAGGCGCTGGCACGGCTCTATCTGGCTGATCAGAAAGAGAGTCACAGAGTGAGAGGGGCCGAGTGGAAACTGCGTCCGCGCCGAGTGAAGATACTCGAGGCGGTGAGTCGCCTGTTCAGCCCCATCCTTTGAGGAGAGTTGTAATTTTTTATTTATCGCAGAGCCTTGTAGCTGACGAGGTATCTCAGCTTGCCTACCGGAGCCGGGGCATCGGTGGCCTTGACGAATTCACCTTTGCGCCCACGGAATTGCTCCGTCTCGACAAAGTGGCACAAGCCGATGCCGCAGTCGAGCACAGAGGCGGGGCTCTTGGGCTCGTAATAGAAATGGACAGTGTCGCCCGAGACTAACGCGCGCCATGGCTGTGAGTTGGTCGACGAGGGGGCGAGACGCAGCATGTCGAGAGCCTCGGCAAAGGGGGATGTGGCAGCGAGCGGGCGGCCGAAGTCGCCGTCAAAAAACAGGTCGCCAAACGGCTTGCGTCGGCCACTTCCGATGGCCAGCCGTGCGATTTTCTCGCGTAAGGACTTATGGTCGGATGCCTTACCCACAGGACAGACTATCCTCAGGCTCTCGCCCTCGGGCCAAGTCTCACCACGCTCAAAGTCTGTGCCGCGAAATGTGGCGGCAATCCAGCATGTACCCAGTCCGAGCATCCATGCCTTGAGCACCACTTGCTCAAACTTGAATCCGGCAGTGAGAGCAGACTCGTCGGAGGTGCCTATGCCCAGCAGAAAGTAGTCAACGGCATTTTTGATCATGCCGTATGTGCCGGGCCTAAATTCCTTGATGTAAAATCGCTTGAGCCTTATGGTGACACTGCCGCCGAAGGGGCTCCAAGCCTCGTTGACGGCTTCTGTCAGGGCCTTATGGTCTGCGTCGGAGATAGGCAAACCGTTGTAGCTGCGCACCGAGCGCCTCTCTTTCATTGCTTGGATGATATCAGTCATAGCATCTCATTTTTTTATTCGAAGTTTTTATCCCGGGAATGATGTCCCGGGATATGTTGTTTCGATAAAGATTATCTGATGAAATTGGTGTGGTAGGTGTGTTCCTGTGCGGGGACTCCACCCTCTTTTTCTTTCATCGCTGAGATGGCCTTGACCAAAAAAGCTGTGTTGACAGCAAGGTTGCGCATGGTCTGAAGCCCCTCCGCATCCTGCTCGGTCTCCTCGGGCGAAGAACCATGGACTTCGTTCCAGTAGGTGCTCGACACGACCGGCATGGAGTTCATGGTGAAATATTTGTTGATCTCGCTCATGGCCGACGTGGAGCCTGCACGGCGCGAGGAGATCACAGCCGCTCCTACCTTCATGGTCTTGTCGACGGTGCGCATGGTGCTGAGAAACAGCCTGTCGAGGAAAGCGAGGACCTGTCCGTTGGATCCGGCCCAATAGACGGGGGTGCCTATGACGATGCCATCTGCCTCGGCAAACTTGGGCGCAACCTCGTTGACAATATCGTCAAACACACATCTGTTGTGCTGCATACAGAAATAGCAGCCGATACAGCCGCGGATATCTTTGTTGCCTATGTTGATACGCTCATACTCTATGCCGTTGTCAGAGAGTGTTTTTTCATATTCGCGCAGGGCGCGGTCTGTCGATCCGTTCAGGTGGGGGCTGCCGTTGATGGTAAGAATCTTCATAGCGGGGATGAGTGAATGGTGATGAAAACGTATGAATTTTCTTAATATAACCGAAGTCGACAGGCTTTTGTTCGCTCCCGGCGGGGTCAGGACAGATTCTTCCTGACTTGCTCGAGATAGTCGCGCATCATGGCAGAGTCTCTGCGCTCCACGATATCGCGCAGACGGGTGAGCCCCTCGATGATCCGGTCGAGCTGGCGTGGCGTGCGGGGATTGAAAAGGATCTCGCTGACCAGATAATCGTCCTCACCCATCAGTCCGCGGGCTATCTCCATGTGGCGCTTGAAGGTGGTGCCGGGTGCGTCCTGATGCTTCATGACCCCTGCGAACGCGAGTGTGGCTGCGAAGGGGACGGAGAGGGAGTAGGCGATGGTCTCGTCGTGCTCGTCAAAGGTGTACTCCACGATATTGAGCCCGAGGCGCCTGTAGATGGCGTGGAAGAATGCTTTGCCAAGGTCGTCACCCTCGGATATGATAATGGCGTTCTCATTGCGCAGATTGGACAGAGAGGCAAATGTGGGCCCGAACATGGGGTGGGTGCTGACGAAGGGGTGGCCGCAAGCGGCATAGAACTCCGGGAGACCGAGTTTGACAGATGCGATGTCTGACAGAATGGTGTCGGCCGGAAGGTGTGGGAGAACGGAGCGGAATGCGTCCAGGGTATATTTGACAGTGGCCGCATTGATGACCAGCCGCGGGGCGAAACCGTCTATCTCGTCAAGCGAAGTGAAGCGCCGGGCGTTGAACGTGAATCTGAGCCTGTGAGGATCGGGGTCGTAGATGGCCACCTCGTGGTCAAACGACAGGAGGTCGCAGAAGAACGACCCCATCTTGCCGGCTCCGAGTATCAATATTTTCATTTTCCCGAGTCTTCGTTTCCGGCCTCACGACCGAGTTCGACCTGTATGCGCACAGACTCCTCATGGATGGCCGCGAGCATGGCGCGCATGAACTCCTCGCTCATACCCATCTGGCGGGCGGCAAGGATGCGAGATGTCATGATGTCGCCATAACGCCCGGCCTGAACGACAGGCATCTTGTGGGTGAGTTTATAGCGGCCTATCTCGCGCGAGATGTTCATGCGTTTGGCAAGAATATCGAGCAGTTCGTTGTCGAGCTGGTCTATCTGTCGGCGCAGCGAGGTGAGCGATTCAGCCGGGACGGGGGCGTCGCGATAGACGAGATTGTCCAGTATGAGCGAAAGTACCTCGGGGGTCACCTGCTGGTTGCGGTCGCTCCAAGCGCAGTCTGGGTCGCAGTGGCTCTCGATGATGAGGCCGTCAAAGCCCATGTCGAGCGCCTGCTGTGACAGGGAGGCGATCAGCTCTCGCTTGCCGCCGATGTGGCTCGGGTCGCAGATGATGGGGAGGCGGGGATAGCGGATGCGCAGCTCCAGAGGGATGCGCCACTGGGGATGGTTGCGATAGGTGCTCAGGCCGTAGGTGGAGAAACCGCGGTGGATGACTCCAAGCCGGCGGATGCCTGCATTGTAAAGCCGCTCGAGAGCACCGACCCACAACTCGAGATCGGGATTGACCGGATTCTTGACGAGCACCGGAATGTCGCGGCCACTCTCACGCAGGGCATCGGCTATCTCCTGCATGGCAAAAGGGTTGGCGGTGGTGCGGGCACCTATCCACAGCATGTCGATGCCATATTCGAGGGCCGCCTCCACATGGCCACGGTTGGCCACCTCGGTAGAGACATACATGCCTGTCTCCTCCTTGACCTTGTTGAGCCAAGCCAGTCCGGGGATGCCCACGCCTTCAAACCCTCCCGGCTTGGTGCGTGGCTTCCATATGCCGGCACGGTAGATCTTGACCCCTGCACGGGCCAGCCGGCGGGCGGTGTCGAGCACCTGCTGTTCGGTCTCGGCACTGCATGGACCTGATATTATGATGGGGCGGTTGAGCTCGTTGCCGTTGATGGCAAGCGGCTCGAAGTGCATTTCTTCGGTCATTGTCTCTTTCAGATGATGGAAGGTTGGTGATTGTGGAGTGTCGCCTCGATGCGTGCGAGGGCTTCGGTGAGCCTGTCCTCGGGCGCGCAGAGGGAGAGGCGGATGTAACGCTCGCCGTTGGAGCCGAAGATGAATCCCGGTGTGATAAACACGCGGGCCTCGTCGAGAATCCTGTCGGCCAAGGCCTCGGACGACACGGTGGGATCGGTGATGCGGCCCCACAGGAACAGACCGCTCTGCGAGGGGTCGAAGGTGCATCCGAGTGCGGTCATGATCTTCTCGGCTATCAGGCGTCGTGAAGCATAGTGACGGTTGAGTTCGGTGTGCCAGTCGTCACCCTGCTCGAGGGCTTTGGCCGCGGCGAGCATGAGGGGTTTGAACTGGCCGGAGTCAATGTTGCTCTTGATGCGGAGGATCCACGAGAGAAACAGGGGGTTGCTCACGGCCACGCCGACACGCCATCCGGGCATGTTGTGACTCTTGGATAGGGAATTGAGCTCGATGGCTATATCTTTGGCCCCGTCGATCTCCATGATGCTCATAGGCGAGGGGTTGAGGATGAACGAATAGGGGTTGTCGTGGACGATCACGATGCCGTGGCTACGTCCGAAGTCGATGGCTCGCTCGAAAGTCTCACGGCGGGCTCGTGCTCCGGTGGGCATGTGAGGATAGTTGAGCCACATGAGCTTGACGCCCGTGAGGTCCATGCGCTCGATGGCGTCGAAGTCGGGCTGCCAGTGGCGCTCCTCTGTCAGGCTGTAGAACAATGGCTCGGCTCCGGCCATGCGCGAGATGGATGTGTATGTAGGATAGCCCGGATCGGGCACCAGCACGCGGTCGCCGGGATTGAGGAATGCGAGGGAGATGTGGGTGACCCCCTCTTTGGAGCCAATAAGCGGCTGAATCTCGGTGCGGGGGTCGAGTGTCACTCCATATTCACGCTGATACCAGCCGGCGAAGGCTTGGCGCAACTCGGCGATGCCCACATGTGGCTGATAACCGTGGTTGGCGGGGTCATGGGCGGCTTGGCAGAGGGTCTCCACTACGTCGGCAGGGGGTGGAAGGTCGGGGCCTCCCACTCCGAGCGAGATAATATCTATGCCGGCAGCTCGCTTCTCGGCGATCTCGCGGAGTTTGCGCGAGAAATAATACTCCTTTATATCGTTGACTCTGTCAGAGGGTTGGATATTCATGGTCACTGAGGTGTGGTGGATATGTCAGTGTGTTTCCTTGGCTTCCTTATACTCGCCGAGGATGGCGAGGTCGCGAAGCAGGGGGCGGATGGCCTCGATGGCCTGATGATAGCGCACGAGGCTGTCAAATGTCAGATCGACATAGAATCTGTATTCCCACTCGCGGCCCACCACAGGGGTGGACTGGATCTTGGTGAGATTGATGTCGTAGAACGACAGTATGGTGAGCACCTTGGAGAGGGCGCCGTTGGTGTGGGGGAGGGTGAAGACTATCGAGGCCTTGTCGATCTCCTTCTCAGCCGGGCCAAGCTCAGAGGCCGAAAGGGGGTCGGCCACAATGAGGAAGCGTGTGAAGTTGCGCTTGTTGGTCTCGATGCCTCTCTCGAGGATCTCGAGGCCGTAGAGATTGGCGGCATACTCGCCGCACACCGCCGCATGGCCAGCGAGGCGATGTTGGGCTATCTCTTTGGCACTTCCGGCAGTGTCGTTGTGCTCCACCATCTTGAGGTTGGGGTGGCGGCGCAGATACTGCTCGCACTGCATCAGGGCCATGGGGTGAGAGTTTACCTCGGTGAGCTCGCCGACCGTCTGTCCGGGCAACGCACAGAGCACATGCGAGATGCGCAGCCTGAGCTCACCGATGACGCGAAGATTGCTCTGGCGGAGCAGTTCGTGATTCTGAAGCAGAGAGCCGGCTATGGTATTCTCGATGGCGAGGATGCCGAGCAGCGATGCGTCGGCCGCAAGGGTGTCGAACATCGCCGGAAAGGTCTCGCACGGGATGGTAGTCACATCCTCACCTTCGAAATAGATGTGGGCTGCCGCGTCGTGAAAACAACCTGTCTCGCCTTGTATGGTGATCTTTTTCATAATTATATTATTCAGCCCCGTCCTCGGTTGTCGGGCAGGGCTGTGGTGAGTCGTTTTTTTAAACTTAAAAGCTGTGGGGAGGATGAGCCTACTCGCGACTCCCAGAGGAGCTTATAAATTTACTGCAAAGGTATGACTTTTATTAAATAATTCAAAATATCAAATCTAAAAAATATCTAAACGTGAAAATCCGGCGGAGGCCGGCGGGGATGCGGAGAAGACTCGGCGGAGCTGTGAGAAGGATATGACGATGTGTGGAGGGTGAGGTTTTTTTAAAGTTTTTTAGGAGAAGTGGTGGAGGGTAGGGGGATTTTTATTAATTTTGTGTCCCGTTATGAAATACGGTTTTGATAATGAGCGATATCTCAGGATACAATCCGAGCATATCAAGGAGCGCATAGCACAGTTTGGCAACAAGCTCTACCTCGAACTCGGGGGCAAGCTGTTTGACGATTATCACGCCTCGCGCGTGCTACCCGGTTTTCAACCCGACAGCAAGTTGCGGATGCTCTCGCAGCTCTCGGACCATGCCGAGATAGTGATCGTGATCAGCGCCAAGGATATTGAGAAAAACAAGGTGCGTCAGGATCTCGGCATCACCTATGACATGGATGTGCTGCGCCTGCGCAAGGAGTTCATGAACAGGGGTTTTCTGGTGAGTTCGGTGGTGGTGACCCACTATAACGGTCAGAGCAGTGCCGATGCCTTTCGCGAGAAGCTGGACCGCCTCGGCATCAAGACCTATGTCCACTATACGATAGATGGTTATCCCACGAATGTCGATCTGATAGACTCGGACGAGGGATTTGGCAAGAATGATTATGTGGAGACTACGCGCCCGCTCGTGATAGTCACTGCCCCCGGGCCCGGCAGCGGCAAGATGGCCGTGTGTCTGAGCCAGCTCTACAATGAGCATAAACGTGGCATCGAGGCAGGTTATGCCAAGTTTGAGACTTTCCCCGTGTGGAGTCTGCCCCTCAAACATCCTGTGAATATAGCCTATGAGGCAGCCACGGCCGATCTGAATGACGTGAATATGATCGACCCGTTCCATCTGGAGGCTTATGGGAAGATGGCTGTCAACTATAACCGCGATATAGAGATCTTCCCGGTGCTCAATGCGCTGTTTGAGGGCATCTATGGCGAGAATCCCTATAAGTCGCCCACCGACATGGGTGTGAATATGGTGGGATTCTGCATATCTGACGATGAGGTGTGCCGCCGGGCGTCGAACGACGAGATAATACGCCGTTATTTCACAGCCCTCAATGCGCTCGCTCAAGGTGATGGCAACGACAGTGAGGTCAATAAGATAGCCTTGCTGTTCAAACAGGCCAAGATCGACACTTCATATCGACGCCCTGTCAAGGCCGCCCGTGACAGGGCTGCCGAGGGGGGAAAACCTGCCAGTGCGATAGAGCTGGCCGACGGGTCGATAATCACAGCCGAGTCAAGTGTGTTGCTGGGCCCGAGTGCGGCGCTGATCCTCAACGCCATAAAGCATCTCGCGGGGATAGACCACAATGTGAAACTCATCCCTCAGGATATGATCGAGCCTATACAGTATACCAAGACTCACTATCTGCGCTCGGTCAATCCTCGTCTTCACACCGATGAGGTGCTCGTGGCGCTGTCTGTGCTCTCGACCACGGACGACAACTGCCGCCGCGCGCTGGAGTGTCTGCCGCAGCTCTATGGATGTCAGGTGCACTCGACCGTGATGCTCGGTGAGGTGGACCGCAAGATATTCAAGAAACTGGGTGTGGGCCTGACGTGTGACCCTGCCCGTAAGGTGAAGAACTGATCTTAAAGGACAGATATATTCAAGGCGGGCGCTCTCTCAAGGGTGCCCGCTTTGTTGGATCATCTCGCTATATGATGGTAGCCGGTCGAGAAACGTCAGCGCGCCACTCCGGGTGTCTACATGACAGCAATAGTGTGCGAGGCCGTTGCTGACCATGAGGTACGGCACGCGGAGCACAAGGTTGTATGAACAGATCTGTCTGAAGACATGGCCTGTGATTTTGACCTTCGGAGCCTTATACTCGACGATGGCTACCGGACGGAGCGAGGGAGAATAGATGACGGTGTCGCACCGGCGGCTCATGGCGTTGAGCTCAATGGTCATTTCATTAGCCATAAACGGGAGCGGGACACCGAGGGACTTGTGGAGGAAGGAGGTGAAGTGCTGACGCACCCACTCCTCAGGAGTGAGCAAGAGCCATTTGCGGCGCAGAGGGTCAAACACCTCCGCACCTTTCACCGCCCCTCTCAGTCCCAACTCGACCGGGGGGAGTGACAAAGCACACATTATATCCTTAATCTCAGACACAAATCCTGATGTGTGAATCTGGTTATACTAATATAGTCTTTGCTATTTTGGTAGCAGGCTTATAGATTGCATCCGTTAACATCGGCGAATGATTATCCAACATTTCTAATGCGACCACATATCTACGTTTTTTCAATCATGCAAAGATAGATAAAATAATTCGTTTTTTTTAGTTACCTTTGCATGATTAATAATAAATTTCAATATGAGCTGTACTAAGAAATTCCTACTCTCTGAAGAAGATATTCCAAAATACTGGTACAACATAATACCGGATCTTCCCAATCGCCCGCTGCCACCGTGTAACCCCTCCACCGGAGAGGCTCTCAAAGCATCCGACCTCTATCCCTTATTCACGCGGGAGGCTTCTGACCTCGAACTGAACGTGACCGACAGCTGGATTGAAATCCCCCCGGAGGTTCGCGACATTTATGCAATCTGGCGTCCTACTCCACTTGTCCGTGCTACATTTCTCGAGAAGGCTCTCGACACTCCGGCACACATATACTTCAAAAACGAGAGCGTGAGTCCTATAGGATCGCACAAACTCAATTCGGCCATACCTCAGGCATACTACTGCAAGCGTGAGGGTGTGACAAACGTCACCACGGAGACCGGGGCAGGGCAGTGGGGAGCCGCACTATCGTTTGCCGCTGAAATGTTTGGCCTTGATGCGGCAGTCTATCAGGTGCGCGTGAGCTATGACCAGAAGCCATATCGCCGAAGCATAATGCGCACGTTCGGTGCTCAGGTAATAGCTTCACCCTCAATGTCGACGCGTGCTGGGAAGGATATTCTCACAGCACAACCTAATTATCCGGGATCACTGGGCACTGCGATCTCAGAGGCTGTAGAATTGGCTACCGTGACTCCCAACTGCAAATATACTCTTGGGTCGGTGCTCAACCATGTGTGTCTGCACCAGACCGTCATCGGGCTCGAAGCAGAGAAACAGATGGAAATGGCAGGCGAGATGCCCGATACTGTTGTGGCATGTTTTGGAGGCGGATCCAACTTTGCAGGTATAGCTTTTCCATTTTTGAGACGTAGAATCAAGGAGGGTGCCGATATACGCTTCGTGGCGGCCGAGCCCGCTGCTTGCCCCAAGCTGACAAAAGGAGAGTTTAAATATGACTATGCCGACCAAAGTGGCTACACTCCTCTCCTCCCGATGTATACGCTCGGCCACGATTTCTGTCCGGCCAATATCCATGCGGGAGGTCTCCGCTATCATGGCGCGGGCGTGATTGTGTCGCAATTGCTTAAAGACAATCTGATTGAGGCAGTGGATATCCAGCAGCTTAAGGCATTCGAGGCCGGATGTCTTTTCGCTAAAGCCGAAGGCATTATCCCCGCACCGGAATCATGCCATGCGATAGCAGCCGTGATAGATGAGGCTTTGGTTTGTAGAGAGACGGGTGAGAAACGTACCATCCTGTTCAACCTGTCGGGACACGGACTCATCGACATGGCTTCATATGACCAATTCCTTTCGGGCAATCTCACAAACGCCAACGTATGACTTTGTGATCCTGATCCTGTGTCTTTTGTGAGTTTGCTCCAACAGATGTGGCCTTCGCTCAACTGGACAATCATGCAATAACGGATGTGTTGAGATGAACGAAACAAAAAAGTTGGATTCAATAGAGAAGTCGCATGGACTGTTCGGGAGGACATTGAGATTGAATGATTAAAAGATCCGCGACTGAATCTCGTTTATTTGTGTCGAGAATTAGTCGCGGATTGTTCGTTTCAAGTTTACGATTCTGGTATCGTTACAGACCGTGCAGCAAGCTGGGTGGCCGATGTGCCAATCAATAACGTGTGTCCTTGATGAGAGATGCTCAAATCAGAGGCTTGGAAAATTTGGAGCG
>CAZAWC010000011.1:31410-33263 GCA_964488595.1 uncultured Staphylococcus sp.
CGGATAATCACCGAGGGTCATAGAAACGACACCGGCAGGGATGCAATTCTCGATCATGTTTTTCTCCAAGTCAGTGATGTCGGTGATGCCTCCATACTTGCACGGGCCACCATGGCACTGTTGGTTGACGATGTAACCGAGATAGTCTGCCGGGGCTTTTTTTCCGATTTTTATGTTGATTTCTGACTGGACATAAACATAGTTGGCCACTTGATTATACTGCCCTCTCGAGAGTCCGTTGTCTTTGAGATATTGACGAGGAAATATGTGGTGTACATCTCCACGCTGCTCGATGAGATCTTTTACAGTGATATCTGTAGAGAGAAAGCCTCGGACGCCCATCTTGCATTGAGAGGCAAGAAATACGTTGAACACCGGGCTGCTCGCAATCGATGTGTCAAGTCGCTGGGGGAGTTCTACATCCCAAAACGCATCGGAGAGGCGGGCATTCTCTACGTCCCGGAGAAAGTCCTCGAAAGGTCGCGAATCGGTCTGCTTGATATCATAGTCAAATTGCGATTCGGGGCTACTGCTGTATCTACCGGTGAGAAATGACATCACAATCCAGCGACGGACGTATTTCTCAATCTTTTCGGGGGCATACTTTTGAGAGCGCAGCTTGAGATAGAGGATGTAACCGAAATTGAGCACGTTCTGAGAACGAATGAGTTTCGTATGGCAAAATCCTGCCGAACGGACGATCATCAGGAAACGCTTGAAATTAGTCTCACTGATGAAGTCCATGACACCGGCCTTTAATTGGCGGTAGGTATTCTCCTCGATGCTCTGCTCAAAGCCGCGTGTTTCGAAGTTTCTGCCCGAAAGAAGACTGACAAGGTCGCTCATTTTGCCACGACCGAACTTATAGGTAAAGGCTACGCGAAGGATGTCTACGTATGAGGGGTCGTAGATGTCGTCATTCTCATTGCGCAGCCAACTGATGGGTTGAAAATACTCTGAATTTACGAACTCAGTGTCATTCTCCTTGAGTTTGCCATAGAATTCCGGCTTGGCTGCAAGGTGGCTGAAGTGGTCAATACATTTTCTGAGCAGATTGCCACCGTAGGATTCGTTGGCGGCAATTTTTGACATGACAAAGTCTGCCTGACTGAGAGGTACGCCCTGGCTGTTGATGCGGATGAATATCTCGGTGACGGCATCAATGTCAAGATTGCCTGCGAGCTGGATCACACCGACTTCTTTGGTCTTTATTTCCTTGAGCCCTTCGAGCAGTTCGTCAAACTCATCTTCGTCTACATCAGGGTTAAGGGAACAATAGGACTTGCGCAGAGCACTCTGTTTCTGCTTGCCACTCAGGAAAGGCGCAATATCAGGAATCCATGTGGCGTCTTTCTCAATGGCCGGGTTGCTGACCTCAAATTTCTCAGTTTTGGGATTGAATGCGATTTTTATACGGACATCTTCATAGTCGGTATTCTTCACGGTGTGGCCCAAGATGGCTGCCGTCAGAGCCGTCACACGCTGCTGGCCGTCAATCAATATCTTCTTGCCCGTGGATACAGAGCCGTCTTTCAGCTTAACATCCGGATTTTGCCACGTCACGATGAATCCTATCGGGTAGCCCTGATAAAGGCTATCAATCAGGTCACGCACTTTTGAAGCATCCCACACGAATGGACGCTGAATCTCGGGAATAGCGATCTCCTTATTGTCGACATAATTCAGAAGTGCAGAGACGAGATAATGATTAACGGAGTATTTCTGTTCGATGTCCATAATAATTCAGGGGGATTTTCTTATTGCAAAGTTAGAAAAAATACCTCACACTTCAATGAAATATTTGGATGGGAATACTTATTTTTGTACTTAAAATTTGATCATTTTTGGAGAAC
>CAZAWC010000012.1:0-12227 GCA_964488595.1 uncultured Staphylococcus sp.
CCCCCCTCCCCCCGGGGCGCAAGCCCCGCCCCTCTCCCCCTCCGCCGCAGGCTTTTTGTTCCGGTCCCCGAGCTTCAGCGAGGGGTTTTCCCCCCTCCGATTTGCTATTGAGGTCGAAAATACTTAATTTTGCAAAAAATTATACCCGTATGCGTCGACTTCGAGCCTTCATACTGCTTATGGCGTGTTGGGTGGCCTGTCATGCCGCCGCCCCACGCTGGGAAGCCGTCTCCTCACCGCCCCCCGGCACCATCGCCGTCGAGAGCCGTGCCGGGAGCGACCAGCTCGACGTAGCCGTCCGCGACGGATACATCTATGTAGCATGCCACGAGAAAGTGACCGTCAAAGTCTTCACCATCCTCGGCCAGCTCATCAGCTCCGAGACCCTCACCCCCGGCACACACCGTCTGCGCATGACAGCCAAAGGCATCTACATCCTCCGCACCGACACATCCACACGGCGCGTCACCATCTGACAAACACTCCCCTCCCCCTCTCCCCGACCCGTTCAAGCAATGAAAGCACGTCTGATCATAAACCCTATCTCAGGCACTGCGAGCAAGGAGGGCCTTGACCGCTTCGTGGCCGACACCCTCTCCCGCCACGGCTGGGAGATCGAGACCGTCCTCACCCGTGGGCGAGGCGACGCCACACGCCTCGCCGCCGAGGCCGCCGACGCCGGCTATGACGCCGTCTTTGCAGCCGGTGGCGACGGCACCGTCAACGAGACCGCCGGAGCCCTCTGCAACCGCTCCACAGCCCTCGGCATCATCCCCTGCGGGTCCGGCAACGGACTCGCACGCCATCTCGGCATCCCCGTCGACGTGCGCGAGGGAGTCGACGTCATAGCCCGCCACAAGCCCCTCGCCATCGACTACGCCACCGTCGACGGACGCAAATTCTTCTGCACATTCGGCGTAGGCTTCGACGCCGCCGTCAGCGAAGCCTTCTCTCACAAGAAGCGCCGCGGCAAATTCACCTACCTCCGCAGCACCATCCAGACCTACACCCGCTTCCGTCCCGAGCGCTACACCATCACCGCCGGCGGCGAGACTCTCACCGAGGAAGCCTTCCTCGTCGCCGTCTGCAACGCATCCCAGTATGGCAACAACGCCTACATAGCCCCCCGCGCCGTCATCGACGACGGCCTCCTCGACGTCACCATCATCCATGCCGGCAACCCCTTCTCCACAGCCCTCGTAGGCATCGACCTCCTCACAGGCATGATCGAGAAAAACGTCCTCATCCACACCTTCCGCACACCCTCCCTCACCATCCACCGCACCGACGGCGGCCCCGTCCACCTCGACGGCGAGCCCCTCGTCATGGGCAAGAGCATGGACATCAGCTGTCGCCACCGCGCCCTCAACGTCATAGCCCCGCCACAGACCGAGGAGATCAAACCCTTCGTCACCCCCGCCACAGCCATGATCAAAGACTTTCATATCGCCGTCAACAAAATCCTCCGCCCCAAGCTCTGAGCCACACCTCCCCACCCCCACTACGTCTATGCCCCGACTCAAGTCTCTCCACCTGCTCCTCGCCATCATCGCCACCCTCATGCTGGCCGCATGCGCCAACATGGGCCGGCCCGAAGGCGGACCCCGCGACGAGACTCCACCCGTCTATGTCCGCTCCAACCCCGCCATCGGCCAGCTCAACTTCTCAGGCCGCCGCATCACAGTGGAGTTTGACGAAAACATATCCCTCGACGATCCCATGAATAAGATCGTCGTCTCACCCGCCCAGCGCACCACACCCGCCATCTCATCCAACGCCCGCCGCGTCACCATCGAGCTGCGCGACACACTCCTCCCCAACACCACATACACCGTCGAGTTTGCCGACGCCGTCAAAGACCTCAACGAGGGCAACATCCTCGACGGCTTCTCCCTCGACTTCGCCACCGGCGACACCATCGACACCCTCCGCATCTCAGGCATGGTCCTCGAGGCACGCACCCTCGAGCCCGCACAGGGCATGCTCGTCGGCGTCTACTCCGACCTCTCCGACACAGCCATCACCACCATACCCTTCGAGCGTATCACCAAGACCAACCAGCTCGGACAGTTCACCCTGCGCAATCTCAAGGCCGGCACCTACCGCATCTTCGCCGTCGCCGACCAGAATCGCGACTACCACTGGGACCGCTCCGAGGACATCGCCTTCTACGACCTCACCATCACCCCCACAGCCCGCCCCGCCACAGTCGTCGACACCCTCGTCAGCGCCTCCGGCCTGCGCGACTCCCTCGTCACACGCGGCACCACACGCTTCCTCCCCGACGACATCCTCCTCACATGGTTCAACGAAGGCTACTCCTCGCAGTATCTCCGCGACCACAAGCGCGACGGCCTCGACCGCCTGCTCCTTCAGTTCGGCACCAAGGCCGACACCCTCCCCCACCTGCGCCTCATCAACACCCACCGCGCCGGCGACCACATCGACCTCTGGGCCACACTCGACGCCTCCGCCACACTCGACACCCTCACCTACTGGATCACCGACTCCACCCTCTCCGACCTCGACTCCCTCACCCTCGAGGCCCGCTACATGCGCACCGACACCCTCGGACAGCTATCCATGACCACCGACACCCTCCGCTTCAACCTCCGCGGAGTCAACACCAAGAAGCGCCGCCTCGAGGCCGAACGCAAGCTCGCCGAGCGCGCCGCACGCGACTCCGCCGACCTCGCCAAGCGCAACGAGGAGATACGCCAGCGCAACATCCGCCGCCGCGAGGAGGGCGAAGACACCATCGAGTGGCGCAAACCCAACCCACCCGAACAGAAGTTTCTCGACTTCAAGCTCACCTCATCCACCGCTCAGGAGCTCAACCGCCCCCTCTCCTTCAAGAGCGGCACACCCATCGACACCATCGACCCCGCAGGCATACGCATGGAGGTGATGATCGACTCCGTGTGGTATCCCGCCCCCCGCCCGCGGCTATCGCGCACATCACCCCTCCGGCCCATGACCTTCGTGGCCCCCTACGAGTGGGACGAAGGCACCGTCTATCGCCTCACCATCGACTCCGCCGCCATCCGCGACGTCTACGGCCTCCACAACAAGCCCATCCGGCAGGAGATCACCACCAAGACACGCGCCGACTACTCCTCGCTCACCATGAACATCTCAGGCCTCGACGGCCGCCCCGCCGTCGTCGAGCTCCTGTCCTCCGACAATCCCGTCATGTCCGCCCCCGTCAGCGGCTCCACAGGGCGCCTCGAGTACATCAACCCCGGCCCCTACTACGTCCGCCTCTTCATCGACTCCGACGGCGACGGCCTCTGGACCACAGGCTCCGTGGCCGACTCCATCCAGCCCGAGGAGGTCTACTACTACCCACGCAAGATCAACCTCAAGAAAAACTGGGACGTCGAGCAGGACTGGGACATCTATGAGCTCCCCGTCGACATGCAGAAGCCCGAAGACATCAAGAAGAACAAACCCCGCCGCAAGGCCGGCGACCCGTCAGACACCGACACCGACGACGAGGACGAGGAAGACGACTTCTTCGACGACCCCTTCATGCGCGACGCCACACGCAACAACGGCCTCGGCACCAAGCCCGGAGGCCTGCGCACCAACAATCTGAGAAGATAACACCCCCCGCCACCCCCATGACCACATCCCGCCCACGCCCCCTCACCCTGCTGCTCAAATACGTAGTCCCCCTCATCATCACCGTGGGGCTCTGCTGGCTCCTGTTCAAGGAGATGGACATGCGCCGGATGTGGACCATCATGAAGGCCGAGTGCGACTTTCGCTGGATGTGGGGCAACCTCGCCCTCAGCATCTGCGCCATGGCCGCCCGCGCCGCCCGCTGGCGCATACAGCTCCGCGCCCTCGCCATCCGCGCCTCCATGTGGGAGCTGATGCTGAGCGTCTTCGGCACCTACTCGGTCAATCTCGTCCTCCCCCGTCTGGGCGAAGTGTGGCGATGCGGATTCGTGGCACAGCGCAGCCGCGCCCCCTTCATGCGCGTGTTCGGCTCCATGGTCGCCGACCGTCTGGCCGACACCATCTGCGTCGGGCTCATCACCCTCGCCACATTCACCGTCGCCGGCAGCGGCCTCATGTCCTATCTGGCCCAAGACCCCGACAGATTCCTCTCCATCATGGCCCTCATCACCTCCCCGTGGCTATGGGGCGTCCTGCTCGTGTGCGCCGGAGGCGCCGTGTGGGCCCTCCTTCAGTGGCCCGAGCAGAGGGTGGTCAGGCGCATCCGCACCCTCATCCGCGGCCTCTGGGAGGGATTTGCCGTCATCGCCACGATGCCCGGCAAAGGGCGCTGGCTCCTCTACACCGTCTGCATCTGGGGCTCATACATCCTCTCCATGTGGTTCGCCTTCCGCTCCTTCCCGCTCACCGACCGCGTGCTCACCGTCTACGGCTGGCCCGCCATGCTGCTCTGCTTCGTGCTCACCAGCATCTCCATGGCCGTCCCCTCCAACGGCGGCATAGGCCCCTACCAGTGGGCCCTCATCTTCGGCCTCGGCATATACGCCGCCGGAGTCCCCGGGCTCGACTACGGCTACGCAGCCACATTCGCCAACATGCTTATGGGCACACAGACCCTCTTTCTCATCATCCTCGGCCTCTTCACCTTCGGGTGGATAGCCTTGGCCGGGAAAAAAGAACACACCCCCACCTCCGCATCATGAACCTGATCGACGACAACGAGGACTACTTCCTCCACGATTTTGACGAGACCCCGGCCGACACCCCCGCCACACCCCCCGCTCAGGCCGACCCCGCTCAGCCCACACAGCCGGCCGACACCCCCGCCGCCCCCGCCCGTCAGCCCCGCCCCCGGCGCCGACGCGTGTGGCCCCGTGTCTGCCTCATCCTCCTGCTCATCCTCGCCGCCGCCTTCTACATCCGCTACTACATGCCCTATGTCACCGACAGCAAGATACGCGGCTACGTCACCAACGTCGAGAAGCGCGGCCTCTTCTTCCGCACATTCGAGGGCGAGATGATCTCCGAGGCCCAGCTCGTCGACACCGCACGCGTCTACCAGCGCGACGTCACCCTCAGCCTCCCCGACGACTCGCTGGGGCGCGTCCTCCAGTCATGGCAGGGCACAGGCCGCCCCGTCGTCGTCACCGTCCGCCGCTACTACGGCACCCTCCCGTGGCGCGGAGCCACCAACACCATAGTCACCGACATTCAGCCCGCTCACTGATATGGCCATCCGCATATTTCCCCCCGAAGACTTCCTCGAGGCCGCCCTCACCCTCCCCCTCTCCAAGAGCATGAGCGCACGCGCCCTCATCATGGCCGCCCTCACCCCCGGAGCCTCCCTGCCCGCAGACGTGGCCCGGTGCGACGACACCGACACCCTGCTCCATGCCCTCTCCGGCCCCGGCGCCACCGACATCAACATCGGCGCCGCAGGCACCGCCATGCGCTTTCTCACAGCCTATTACGCCGCCACTCCCGCCGCCACTCCCGTGCGGCTCGACGGCTCCGGGCGCATGCGCCGCCGCCCCATCGGGGTGCTCGTCGACGCCCTCCGCTCCCTCGGCGCCCGCATAGACTATGCCGGCGAGGAAGGCTTTCCCCCGCTCCTCATCCACGGCTCCCGCCTCGAGGGGGGAGATGTGGAGATGGACGCCACGGTGAGCTCACAATACATCTCAGCCCTGCTCATGATCGCCCCGGTCATGGAGCGCGGACTGCGCATCACCCTGCGCGGCGAGGCGGTCTCCACCCCCTACATCCGCATGACCCTCGCCATGATGTCGCGCCTCGGGGCCGACGCATCCTTCACCGGGCCCGACACCATCGAGGTTGCTCCCGGCGGCTACGACCCCTCGGCCACCCCCGCCCCCATCGAGGCAGACTGGAGCGCCGCCGCCCCGTGGTATGAGATCGAGTCCCTCTCGGCCGGATCGGTCACCATCACCAATCTCCCCGTCCGAGAGTCCGTGCAGGGCGACCGCATCCTTGCCGACATCTTCAGCCGCCTCGGCGTCATCACCGTGGCCGAGGGCGACGACAACGGAGGCCTCCCCGAGCTCATCCCCCACCCCGATCCCGACGCACGCGCCAACATAGACTTCAGCCCCTGTCCCGACCTCGCCCAGTGCACCGCCGTCACCTGCGCCATGACCGGCACCCCCTTCCGCTTCACCGGCCTCTCCACCCTCTCCATCAAGGAGACCGACCGCATGGAGGCCCTGCGCCGCGAGCTGCTCAAGGTGGGAGCCGTCCTCACCATCCCGGCACCCGGCGTCTTGGAGTGGGACGGCAAGCGCGTCCCCGTCACCGACACCCCCGTCTTCGACACCTACGACGACCACCGCATGGCCATGTGCCTCGCCCCGGTGGCCCTCTACATGCCCGGCATCGTCATAAACCATCCCGAGGTGGTCAGCAAGTCATATCCCGGATTCTGGGACGATCTCTCAGCCGCCGGATTCACAATCGAGCCTGTCGGGGAGGAGGCCCCGGCATCATGACCGGAGCGCTCGTCATCCTCGCCGTCACGGTGGCCGTGGGCATCCTGCTCCGCCTCACACATCGTCCCGACACCTCCGCCGCTCCCCAAGCCCCGGCCCCCGCGCCCGCAGCTGCCGACGGCGAGTGCTGCGGCCTCCACGCCGTGTGCGAGAAACAGGCCGCCGCTGCCGACGGCCCCGACTACTTCGACGACGAGGAGCTCGACCGCTTCGCCGGACGCGACGCCGCCACCTACACCCCCGAGGAGACAGACGAATTCCGGGCGGTGCTCTACACTCTCATTCCCTCCGACGTCTTCGCGTGGGGCGCCTCCCTCACCCGCCGCCGCATCTCCCTCCCCGACCCCCTGCGCGACGAGTGGATAATGCTCTGCGAGGACGCCGCGACCCAACAGCGCCACCACTCATGATCTTCAGCTACGGATTCTTCATCAACGCCCTGCTCGGAGTCATACTCCTCAGCGTGGCCTCGGCCGTGATAGGCACCTACATCGTGTCGCGCCGGCTCGTCTCCATCTCCGGCGGCGTCACCCACGCCTGTTTCGGCGGCCTCGGCCTCGGCTACTGGCTCGGGGTGAGCCCGGTGGCCATGGCCGCCCTCTTTGCCGTGGCCTCGTCGCTGGGCGTCCAGTGGATGTCGGCGCGCGGACGTGTCCGCGAAGACTCGGCCATCGCCGTCATCTGGGCCCTCGGCATGGCCGTGGGCACACTCTTCATCTTCCTCACACCCGGCTATGTGCCCGAGCTCAACGCCTTCCTGTTCGGCAACATCCTCACCATCTCACGCGCCGACCTCGGCATCTTCGCACTCTACACCCTGCTGCTGCTCATCTTCATGGCCATCTTCTACAGTCGCATCGTCATCTGCGCCTTCGACCCCGACTTCGCCCGCGTGCGCCGTCTCCCCGTGGGGTTCATCACCACGACCATGACCGTCTTCACCGCCGTGTGCATCGTGCTCACCATCCGCCTCGTGGGGGTGATGCTCCTCATGTCCATGCTCGCCCTCCCGCAGATGACGGCCGAGGTCTTTGCCCGCCGCTTCGGCTCCATCATGGCCCTGAGCGTGGTCATCTCGCTCATCTGCTCCACGGGTGGCCTCTTTCTGGCCACCGTCATCGACGTCCCCTGCTCGGCGCTCATCGTCCTCACCATGGCCGGCGGCTACCTCCTCTCGCGCCTCGTGGCCCTCGTCAGGGGCCACTGATACCCCCGCACCCGCGCTTCATACCCCCCACCCATAACGCACTGCGTCGGCCTCCGGAGCTGTCCGGGGGCCGACGCGGTGTATGGGAGAGCGGATATCGTGTCGAGGTGAATCCGATTTACTTGGAGGCAGCGAGAGATTGCTTGCGGAACTCCTTGAGCATTTTTTCGAGCGCGAGCGTCATCTTGCGTGCGCGCACGCCGGCGGCCTTGTTGCCGTTCTCTACATGTGCGGTAGCGTCCTTTACAAACGACTCCAAGCCGGCGGCGATGTTTTCAACGATAGTTTTCATTGTTGGGATGAATTTGATGATTGGGGGATGATAAGAATGTGGCTCTGAGTTGTTTCTCAGACCTTTGTGCTGCAAATATACACACAATTCGCCGATTTATACAAATCTTTTCCTTATTTTTTCGCTCTTTATCACTCTGCCACAGGATTTTTCTGAAAAAATGGCTAACTTTGGTCTATATTTTCGCATCCATCCTTCCATCACAGATGATTCAATACACCCGCTTCACTCTGGACAACGGTCTGCGCGTGGTCCACAACTATGATCCTGCCACCGCCATGGTGGCCGTCCACACCCTCTATGACACCGGCGCCCGCGACGAGGACCCCGGCCTCACCGGCCTCGCACATCTGATGGAGCATCTGATGTTCGGAGGCTCGGTCCACATCCCCGACTTCGACGGCGAGATCGAGAGGGCCGGAGGGATGGACAACGCCTCCACCGGCAACGACTTCACCCACTTCTACGACGTGGCCCCCGCCGTCAATTTCGAGACCCTCCTCTGGCTCGAGTCCGACCGCATGCTGGGGCCCGCCTTCGATCCCCACACCCTCGAGGTGCAGCGCTCGGTGGTCATCGAGGAGTTCAAGCAGACCCACCTCAACCGCCCCTACGGCGACCTCATGCACCGTCTGCGCGCCCTCCTCTACCGCACCCACCCCTACCGCTATCCCACCATCGGACGCGACCCCTCACACATAGCCAAGGTGACGATGGACGATGTCCGCCACTTCTTCTACTCCCACTATGCCCCCAACAATGCCGTGCTCGTGGTGAGCGGCAACGTCACCCTCGACGAGTGCCGCCGCGGGGTGGAGAAATGGTTCTCCGACATCCCCCGCCGCCACATCGCCCCACGCTCGTGGGCTCCCGAGGCCCCCGTCACATCCCCACGCGAGGACACCGTGCGCGGCGACGTCCCCCAGGCCATGGTCGTCGTGGCCTATCCCATGGCCGCCTATGGCAAGGACGGATTTGTCGAGGCCGACCTGCTCACCGACATCCTCGCCTCGGGCCGCTCGTCGCGCTTCTACACCCGCCTGCTCGGCCCCGACTCCATCCTCGCTCAGGCCGACGCCTCCATCATCGGCAGCGAGGAGCCCGGCTTTCTCATGCTGCGCGGCACCCTCGTCGACGGCATGGCCCACCGTGCCCGCGAGGCCGCCCGCCTCCTCTCCGACACCGCCGCGGCCCTCTGCTCGGTGAGCTCACCCTCCGCCACCGACGGCGTCACACCCGCCGAGGTGACACGCGCCGTCAACCGCTATCTGAGCAACACCGAGTTTGCCTCGCTCAGCTATCTGGGTCGCGCCGAGGCCCTCGCCCTCGCCGAGATGCACGGCGAGGACATCAACGACATCCCCGCCCGCTATCGCAGCGCCGACGCCACCTCCGTGGCCCGCGCAGCCCGCGCCATCCTCGACAGCCGCAGAGCCTGCACGCTCTACTACCTCCCCCGCCACGAGCCACCCGTCGACGACTGTTGAGGCCGGTCCCTGAGCTCACACCCCCACCTTGCGCAGCAGCGCCGTGAGCATGCGCAGCGTCTCGCGCAGGTCCGGACGGCGGTCAGAGTTCTCCATCACGCTGCGCGCCTCTATCATACACTCCCCCACTGCCCCTAACACCGTGAGATAGGGAAAGGCCACATACCCCTCCCCGCCACACAGCCGCAGCCCCAGCGCCGCAGCCACCAGCATCACATCCACCCCCGACAGGGCAAACAGCATGAAATAATAAGAGGCAAGTTTCCTCACCGTGTCGCGCAGGCGGCGCGACGTCACCGTCATCCCCTCACGGCGCGACCGGCATATACCCGATATGAGATCGGTGAGCGTAGCGGCGAGCACGGCCACATATCCCGTGGCGGCGACGATGAGATTGGTCACTAAAATCTGTGTCATGGCTTTTTTTAGGCAAAATTACGCCACCCGCACCCTCCTGATAGAGCGAAAATGCCGACATTCAGAAGATTTTTTCGTATCTTTGTCACCATGAAATATGATTTTGACACCGAGATAGACCGCCACGGCACGGGAGCCGTCAAGACCGACGCCCTCACCGAGTTTTTCGGCCGTCCCGACCTGCAGGGGCTCTGGATAGCCGACATGGACTTCGCCGTAGCCCCCGAGATCACCGAGGCCCTCGCCCGCCGGGTCTCCCACCCGGTCTACGGCTATGCCAAGGTCCCCGACTCCTACTGGGACTCCATCATCTCATGGCTCCACACCCGCCACGGCTGGCGCGTGAGCCGCGACAGCATCATCCACGTCAACGGCGTGGTGCGCGGCATCGCCTTCATCATCAACTATTTCACCCGCCCGGGCGACAAGATCCTCATCCAGCCCCCGGTCTACCACCCCTTCCGCCGCCTCATCGAGGAGAACGGACGCATCTGCGTCACCTCACCCCTGCGCGTCACACCCGACGGCCGCTATGAGATGGACCTCGACGACCTCGCCCGCCGCATGGCCGACGAGCGCCCCGCCATGATGATCCTCTGCAACCCCCACAACCCCGTGGGCATCCAGTGGAGCCGCTCCACCCTCGCCGCCGTCGCCTCGCTGGCCCGACGCCATGGCGTCAAGGTCATCTCGGACGAAATCCACGGCGACCTCATGCTCTGGGGGCGCCCCCACATCCCGTTTCTCGACGTCTCCCCCGACGCCCGCGAGGTGGGCATAGCCCTCGGCGCACCCTCCAAGACATTCAACATCCCCGGCATCGCCAGCTCATGGATCGTCATCGACTCCGCCCCCCTGCGCGAGGGATTCTTCCGCTGGATGCAGGCCAACGAGTTCAGCGAGCCCACCTTCGTCGCCACCCTCGCCACCGAAGCCGCCTATCGCAACGGCGCCCCGTGGCTCGACGCAGCCATCAGCTATATCCAAGACAACATCCTCACCGTCGAGCGCTTCTGCGCCGACCGCCTCCCGGGCATCAGGCCCGTCCGCCCGCAGGCCTCATTTCTGGTGTGGCTCGACTGCCGCCCCCTCGGCCTCGACCACGAGCGCCTCAACGACCTGTTCGTCAACCGCGCCCACCTCGCCCTCAACGACGGCGCCATCTTCGGCCACGAAGGCCGCGGCTACATGCGCTTCAACATCGCCTCCCCACGCAGCGTCGTCACCCGCGCTCTGGTCCATCTCGAGTCGGCCCTCGCCTCAACCGGCCTGCTCTGACCCTCAGGTATATATACAAAAAAATAACGGGCGCTCCTGACATCTTGTTATTAAAAAGGAGGCCCGTTCAAATCTTTTTCATACAAAAATTGATTGTCTCCCGACAATCAATCTTTTGTTAACCTTAAATCTAATACCATGAAAAACACGTTGCAAAGTTAAGGGTAGATTTTGGGGCATGCAAATTATTCTCAAGAAATTTTCCATGAATTAACATTAATTCACAGTAAAATGCTCAATATTCTCCAAAATCGTGGAATTATGACATTATTTTAGCCGTTTTTTGACACTTTACACCCCTGCCCGCCACCCGCGCCGCGCCCCCGCCGCCCGGAATTGGGATTTTTCCGAAAAAATGGCTATATTTGCAGTGACAACCCACCTTAACAAACCTCCCCACAGATGAGCGACGAGACACTCCCCGCACCCACCGACGACATAACCACCCCCGCCACCGACGACGATGGCGACGACAACTACACCGCCGAGGTCACCCGCACAGACCACAGCGTCATCGTCGACACCACCGACGACACCGTGCGCCATCAGCTCCGGGGCATGTATCAGAGCTGGTTTCTCGACTACGCCAGCTATGTCATCCTCGAGCGCGCCGTCCCCCACATCGACGACGGCCTCAAGCCCGTCCAGCGCCGCATCCTCCACGCCATGAGGCTCCTCCACGACGGCCGCTTCAACAAGGTGGCCAACATCGTGGGCCACACCATGCAGTTCCACCCCCACGGCGACGCATCCATCTACGAGGCCCTCGTCCAGCTCGGACAGAAAGAGCTCCTCATCGACACGCAGGGCAACTGGGGCAACACCCTCACCGGCGCCGGAGCCGCCGCCGGGCGTTACATCGAGGCACGCCTCTCCCACTTCGCCATGGACGTCGTCTTCAACCCCAAGGTCACCGACTGGACCCTCAGCTACGACGGCCGCAAGAAGGAGCCCGTCACCCTCCCCATGAAGTTTCCCCTCCTCCTCTTTCAGGGAGTCGAGGGCATCGCCGTGGGCCTCTCGTCCAAGATACTCCCCCACAACTTCAACGAGATCATCGACGCCGCCGTCCCCCA
>CAZAWC010000012.1:12237-33201 GCA_964488595.1 uncultured Staphylococcus sp.
GCGGCTCCATCGACGTCTCGCGCTACAACGACGGCGAGCGCGGCGGTGCCGTCCGCATACGTGCCCGCATCGAGAAGCTCGACAACAAGACCCTCGCCATCACCGAGATACCCTACGGCAAGACCACGGCCACCCTCATCGAGTCCATCATCAAGGCCGCCGAGAGCGGCAAGATCAAGATCCGCAAGGTCGAGGACAACACATCCGAGCATGCCGACATCCTCGTCCACCTCCTCCCCGGCACATCGTCCGACCGCACCATCGACGCCCTCTACGCCTTCACCGACTGCGAGCTCTCCGTCTCCCCCAACTGCTGCGTCATCTCAGGCAACAAGCCCCACTTCCTCGGCGTCAGCGACGTCCTCCGCCACAACGTCGAGCGCACCCGCGACACACTCCGCCGCGAGCTCGAGATAAAGCTCGCCGAGGTGCGCGAACAGCTCCACTTCGCCTCGCTCGAGAGAGTCTTCATCGAGAAACGCATCTACAAGGAGCGCGGATATGAAGAGAGCGAGACCCGCGAGCAGGCCATTGCCCACATCCGCTCACGCCTCGAGCGCTACATCAAACACCCCATCCGCCCCATCACCGACGACGACATAGCCCGCCTCTTCGACATCAAGATGGGTCGCATCCTGCGCTTCAACGCCCGCCGCAGCGACGAGCAGATAGCCCTCTTCAACGAACGCATCGCCGAGTTCGAAGGCCACCTCGCCTCCATCACCGACTACACCATCCGCTGGTTCCTCGACCTGCGCGAGCGCTATGGCGACGCATTCCCACGCATGACACAGATACGCAGCTTCGACAACATCCAGGCCGCCACCGTCGCCGAGGCCAACGAGAAGCTCTACATCAACCGCGACGAGGGCTTCATCGGCACCGGACTCAAGAAAGACGAGTTCCTCTGCACATGCTCCAGCATCGACGACGTCATCATCTTCTATCGCGACGGCACCTACAAGGTGGTCCGCGTCGCCGACAAGCTCTTCATCGGCAAGGGAGTCATCCACGTGGACGTCTTCAAGCGCAAGGACGAGCGCACCGTCTACAACGTCATCTACCAGCACGGCAAGGGAGGCCCATGCTACATGAAGCGATTCAAGGTCACCGGCATCACACGCGACAAGACCTACAACCTCACTCAGGGCGAGCCCGGATCAAAGGTCATGTGGTTCACCGCCAACTCCAACGGCGAGGCCGAGGTGGTCAAGGTCATCCTCAAGCCCAAGCCGCGCCTCAACCGCCTGCAGATCGACATCGACTTCTCAACCCTCGCCATCAAGGGGCGCGGATCCGTCGGCAACATCGTCACCCGCAACGAGGTGCACCGCATCTCCCTCAAGGAGAAGGGCGGCTCCACGCTGGGCGGACGCGACGTGTGGTTCGACCCCGACGTCAACCGCCTCAACTACGACGGACGCGGACGCTATCTCGGCGACTTCAACTCCGGCGACCTCATCCTCGTCATCCTCTCCGGCGGCGACTACTACACCTCCACCTTCGACGCCTCCAACCACTACCCCGACAACATCCTCCGCATCGAGAAACTGGTGCCCCACAAGGTCTGGACAGCCATCCTCCACGACGCCGATCAGGGCTACCCCTACCTCAAGCGCTTCACATTCGACCCCACATCGCGCCCCCAGCGATGGCTCGGCGACAACCCCGCCTCGCGCCTGCTGGCCCTCAGCGACGAGGAGGGAGCCCGCTGGGAGATGACCTTCGGCGGCGCCGACTCCTTCCGTCCCCCCATGGAGGTGGTGGCCCGCGACTTCGTGGCCGTCAAGTCGGTCAAGGCCAAGGGCAAACGCCTCACCATGTGGACCCTCGACTCCCTGCGCGAGCTCGAGCCCCTCGCCCCCATCGCCGACCCCGCCGCCGAGGCCGCCGACACCGACACCACCACCCCCGACACCCCCGCCGCCGACACCCCCCTCGAGCCCGAGAAAAGCGATCAGGAACTGCGCGACGAGATCATAGGCCAACAACGACTCTTCGAATGACACGCCCCCACCTCCTCCACCGCCTCCTCGCCCCCCTGCTCCTCTGCCTCGTCGGCCTCGCCACCCCCCTCCTCGCCCCGGCACAGGACACCGCCGTGGTGCGCCCCGTCACAGCCTCCTACATGGCCGCCGGGGGCACCTCCCATCTGGCCGACACCTACCTCACCCCACTCCGCTACTCTGGCTGGCACGCCGCCCTCGCCTACTCGCGCATGCAGGCCCCCCGTCTCCACCCCGACCTCCTCACCATGAGCCTCGACGTGAGCCTCTCGCTCGACCGCGCCATGAATCCCGTCCGCAACGCCACCATGTGGGGCGCCATCCTCCGCGCCGAGTGGGGCCTCATGGCCCGTCGCCCCCTGCTCCCAGCCCTCACCGTGGCCCTCGGAGGCTCACTGGCCGCCGAGGGGGGCGTCCTCTACAGCGCACGCAACGGCAACAACCCCGCCTCGGCCAAGGGAGCCGCCACCCTCAACCTCACCGGCCTCGCCGCCTGGCACACACGCCTCGGCCACACCCCCCTCACCCTGCTCTGGCACCCCTCCATGCCCCTCATCGGCGCCTTCTTCTCACCCGACTACGGCGAACTCTACTACGAGATCTATCTCGGCAACCATTCAGGCCTCGTCCACACCGCATGGCCCGGCAGCTACTTCTGCCTCGACAACCTCGTGGCCGCCGACCTCCGCCTCGGCCGCGGCACCTCCCTGCGCCTCGGCTACTCGGGCCGCGTCTCCTCCACCAAGGCCTCAGGCATCGTCACCCGCACCGTCACCCACGCCCTCGTCATCGGCGTGAGCGGCGACTGGATCACCCTCGGCACCCCCGCCGGCCGCACCGTCCGCGCCTATTGACCCCCTCCCCCCAACCCACACATATATAATAATATATATACAGTCACCATGACCCCCCTCCGCTCCCGCCTCATCCTCATCATCACCCTGCTGCTCCAGCTCACCTCCTGCCACTCCCTCGGCGAGGAGTGGGCCGACGACCCCCGCGGCAACTTCGAGGCCCTCTGGAGCATCCTCGACACACGCTACTGCTTCTTCGACGACAAAGGCGTAGACTGGGACGAAGTCCACACCCGCTACGCCCCACGCATCTCCCCACGCATGACCCGCGAGGAGCTCTTCGAGGTCTGCTCCGAGATGCTCGGCGAGCTCCGCGACGGCCACGTCAACCTCTCTGCCCCCTTCGCCACCTACTACTACACCAAGTGGTGGAGCGACTACCCTCAGGACTTCTCCCTCCGCCTCATCGAGCAGAGCTACTTCAACTTCTCCTACCGCCGCAGCGGCGGCCTCCTCTACGGCATGCTCGACGACAACGTCGGCTACATCTACATCGCCTCCTTCGCCACCTCACCCGGCGAGAGCAGCCTCGACGCCGCCCTCTCCTTCCTCTCGGCCGCCTCGGGGCTCATCATCGACGTGCGCGACAACGGCGGCGGCATGCTCACCGGCGTGGAGACCCTCGTGAGCCGCTTCATCGACGAGCCAATGACGCTGGGCTACATCGCCCACAAGACCGGCCCCGGCCACCACGACTTCTCCGACCCCTACCCCGTCACCTACCGTCCCGCCCCCGAGGGGCGCGTGCGCTGGGGCAAACCCATCGTCGTGCTCACCAACCGCTCCACATTCTCCGCCGCCAACAACTTTGTCTCCGTCATCTCCGCCCTCCCGCGCGTCCGCATCGTCGGCGCCACCACCGGCGGCGGCTCAGGCATCCCCTTCTCCTCCGAGCTCCCCTGCGGCTGGGGCGTCCGCTTCTCAGCCTGCCCCATGTATGACGCCCGCATGCACCCCACCGAGCAAGGCATCCACCCCGACATCCCCGTCACCCTCTCCCCCACCCAAGCCCTCAGCGGCATCGACACCATCCTCGACCGCGCCATCACCCTCCTCACCACCCTGTGACACCCCCGCACACCCGATTTTTTCCGCCAATCCTTTGATTTTCCAGACAAATTTAGTATATTTGCCCCGCTTTTCTGTCCCATCTATCAGGACCTTTTTAACATAACTCTCTAAAAGTGAGCCTTTACAGAGATCGGCCATCCGGCTGCTCCCTGCGTGAGGCATTTTATCATGACAGCGACCACACTGTTCCAACTTCTCCTCGCCACGATTGTTGCCCTTTACGCCGTAAAAAAAATCATCCGAACCATCCTCAATCTCCGAGCCTTGAATCAATACCGCAAGTCACCCGACCCCATCAACCAGCGCCACGGCATCGTCTACAACAAAGAGACCAACAAGCTCGAGGCCGACCAGTCTCCCATCCTCCCCTACAAATAACATCCTTGTCCTATACACTTTCCATAAGCCATGACATCGGGCCCGAAAACCGATCTCAAACCGCTACTCTACAATTTTGACGCCTTCGGCTGGATTCCGACCATTAGGGGAGCCCTGTCGCTCGACCTCTATTACACACCCGGCACACCCAGCGACTACACCACCCATGTCCACCTGCACCGCGTCTTCAAGACAGCCATGAATTTCGTGAAATTCCTATTTCACAAAAACTACCACCACGAGCGGGAACACGACACATTTCTCCCGGCATCCAACCTCCACCCGTTCAGGAGGAAAGGCGACTTCTCCAAAGTCTTCAAACACCAGATAGACTCCTTCCTCAGACCCATCATGAAGCTGAGGAGACTGGGCGAGACAGGCTTCGACCGCATCAATATCGACCCCATCGGCATATTGAACTACAGCAAGTCGTTTGTCTACGCATGCCGCAACAACGGCCTCATCAGCGACGAAAAAGCCTCACAGCAGCTGGAATACATCACACTGCTTGAGGACGACACCAACAACACCCTGCGCCACAACACGTCCCTGCTCAATTCCATTGCCTCGCAGGGCAGCATACTGTTTCTCATCACCAACGTGCTCGCCTTCATGGTGGCCGTGCTCACCATTTTCAATCAGACGACACCCCTCCTCAAGGACAACGAAAATCTGTCCCCAAAATTCGACAGCTGGCTTTACCCGATATTAATCTTGATCGCACTTGCCATATGCGGAAGCCTGATCGTGCTCTACTCCAAATGGCGAGCCTCCAAAAAAGAATTTCACGACAACCACATCCATAATTTCTTCACCAATCTCAAGGCAAGGATATTCTTCAAGGACAGCGACCTTGACCGCCGGATCATCTCCGGCCGTCTAAGCCGTTACATCAGATTGCAAGACAAGTTCCGGGCCCGAACCGCCCGATCGCATCGTGCCAATCTCAATCGCCTGCAGTCAGGAGACTCCCTTTCATTTATCCGGAATGAACTCATCTGCAAATTGATCCTCTGGCTATCCGTCTGCGTTGGCCTCATCTACTACGTGTTCAGACACATCCTCCCGTCATGAGGCACCCCGGCCTCGCAGCCGTTTTTGTCCCCCGCGGCGCAGCCGTTTTTGCCCCGGGGCTCAGCCGTTTTTGTCCCGGGCCCGCCCCTCGGCGCGGTCCATTGGGGCGCCCCTGCTTCCCCTGCGGCGCAGCCGTTTTTGTCCCGGACCCGCCCCTCGGCGCAGTCCATTGAGGCGCCCCTGCGTCCCCCGCGGCGCAGCCGTTTTTGTCCCGGGCCCGAGCTTTAGCGAGGGCATGGCCGGAATGTCTCTGACGTTTTGTCACGATTTTTACGAATTTTTTGTGAAAATGTTTGCTTAAACCAAAATTTCGCTGTAATTTTGTCCCGGATTCGCGTCCACGCTTCAAAAACATTGACCAAGAACATTCCACAATTCCAATTCAGAACAGTTTCTATGAAGAAAATCTACTCCGCGCTTGCTCTTGCAGCAGCCCTCACCGCATCGGCCTCCGCTGCCGATGTCAAGGTTGCCATGGTGGAGAGGTCTGTAGCTCAGCTCGCCGACATCGAGGCCGCAGCCGAGATCAGCGCCCCCGCCAAGACTTCCGCCAAGGCCCGTCCCACCAACATGGCCGAACTCACCAACCTCTATGAGGGCACCTACTACCTGCCCTTCGATGGTTATGGCCAGATGCAAGGCATGATGGGTATCTGCGCCAATGAGGAGGTAGCCAACGGCATCTACGTGCTGGGCCTCACCGAGGTGCCCGTGCCCGGTACCGTTGACTTCACCACCGGCCTCATCGCTCTCGACGCTGATGTCGAGATCGGCGAGATGAACTTCACCAACTTAGGCAAGCGCATGGTATATCTCAGACACTATGTTGCTGACTCAAGCGGTAGCCTCAACCCCTCTTCGGCACCTTTCTATCTGATGATCACCGAAGACGGCACCGTCACCGCTGCCAGCAACAACGACTTCTACATGGGCTTCATCGAGGGCCGCAGCCCCGAAGGCTGGTGGGTGACCGGTGGTGGCCGCTTCAAACTCGTTCCCTACGTTGACGATTCAGCCGACTGGCAGACCATCGGTGAGTGCTCGCTCCTCGACGAAGGCTTCGTTAGCCCCTACTACAACGCTACCCATCAGTTCCCCCAGCTCACCTGCGAGAACTTCCAGCAGCACAAGACCAAGCCCTACCTGCTCCGTCTCCTCAACCCCTATGACAAGGTTAATGAGGTGATGTCGCAGAAGATCGGCAAGGAGGTAGTCATGAACATCAGCCCCTTCAACGGCTCCATCATCCTCGACGCCACCTATCCCGACTGCGTTCAGGTGCCCGACAACTTCAACGGCTACTATGATGGCAACTTCTTCTTCTCGTCCAACAACGAGTATCAGGAGATGAAGGACGGTGCTACCCCCGAGGACCTCAAGGGCTTCCTTGAAAACTTCTCTTACATCAACACCGACGCCAACATGGCTGTTATCTACAACTGTGTGGCTCGCTGGGGTACAGAGTCCTTCAAGAGCTTTGCCGAGTACTATGCAATGTGGGGTGTAACAGATGAGCCCACTCCCTCCTGCACCTTCACCATCCTCCTCCCCGAGGGCGTCAACCTCGGCGGCTCGGCCATCGAGGAGATCAACGCCGATGCCAACGTGGCTCCCGTCTACTACAACCTCCAGGGTGTTCGCGTAGACAACCCCGCCAAGGGCCTCTACATCCGCGTTCAGGGCAAGAAGGCTACCAAGGTAGTTCTCTGATAGACACCGACATCCCCGCAGGCTGAGGCCTCCCCGCCTCATCCCGCGACACCCAAACCGCTACACCCCCGCTCACACACCGTGAGCGGGGGTGCTTTCATTTCCCCACCCCCTCCTGCCACTGAGTACTTTTCAATAGTTTAGTGGCAAAGAGGCGATGAACAACAACCTCCACACCGGCCCCCAACAGAGGGTCGCTTCGGTATCACCTAAGTTCAAAAACCTACTATTCTCATCTACCTGAATTGTTCCTTCCCCCTCCTGCTCCCTTTGCTCTGTTCAATTATTTTGTGGTGAGGATGGTTTGGTCAGCCAAGTCCGAAGCGGCCCCCGACAGGGGGTCGTGGCCTTGGTAGGCCCGGGCCTTGGCCCGGGTATCCATTCAGCCAAAATGACATGCGGCCCCCGACAGGGGGTCGTGGATCACCCGCCCTCCCATCTGCAAATGAGGCAGAATCGGCATTTTCGCACCATCGGGGGGTGGGGGCGGTCGTAACTTTGCGGTATAATTCACACAGATTCTCACATCAACTCCCCACAATTATACCCGATGAAAGATATGACCCGCAAAACCCACAACACCCACCGCATCCCCACCGCCCCGGTGATGACCCCCGTCACCGTCGAGGGGTCGGCCGTCAACCTGCGCCACGCCACGGCGCCACACACAGGCTACACCCCCGCCACCACCCCGCGCACCCTCTCCACCCCCGGCCTGAGCGGCGCGAGGCTGGTGGACGGCGCCTGCTATCACTGTCCCGACGGGTCCGAGACACTGTTTCTGACCTCAGGGACCACACTCTATGCCCGCAACACCGCGCGTGGAGTCTCCACCGTGGGCGACTGTGGCGCCGTCAGCGGCATCCTCCCCGTGGAAGGGGGCGTGATAGTGCTGAGGGGCACCGAGCCACCCCTGCGCTATGACTCGGCCGACGGATCGGCATGGACCCTCTCCCCTCTGCGTCCCGATCTGCCTCAGGTGGCCGTGGTGCGCCGCGACATGGGGGTGGAGACCGTCACCGTCACCGACATCAGGCTCGGCAAGACATATGACTCGCGCGACAGCGCCCTGACCACCGACGACGCCACTCTCTTGGGCGACACCCTGCGCGACGCCTACACCCACATAGCCGACAGCGCAGCCGCCGCGGGCAGATATGTGCAGCCCGTGGTGGCCCGATGCCTCATGATCGGGGCCGGAGGGCGCGTGCTCTACACCACTCCCCCCGTGCTCGTGGGCCCCGCCGAGGGGATACAGTGCGCACCGTTCGACATCTCCTTCCGCTCGGGGAGCGACTCCGTGGGCCCCGTCACCATCGGGGCAGCCTCATTCCGCCTCGAGGCCGTGGCCGACGGGGGTCCTGTCCTCGCGGCCTGCGGCGTGGAGCGCGTGCAGGTGGTGGTGTCGCCCCAGCTCCATCCGCTCGACAGCGAGGGCACCGTGGCGTGGCGCTATCTCGGCACAGACACCGGATCGATCCATTACCGTCTTGCCCTGCGGGGCCACTCGCCCGATGTGGAGCCGGGGAGCGAGGGGAGCCTCGAGGCGGCGCGTATAGCCGCAGCCATCGGCGCCGACGTGTCGCAGCTCAGGCCCGTCCACCTCACTGTGCGCAGCGTCCGCGAGGACCTCGCCGAGTGGCACCGTCTCGCCGCCGTCACCTCGCAGGCCGACCCTCGCCTCCTCCCCCTCACCCCACCCCACCGCTTTGCCGCCGCATGTGCGGCCACCAACGGCGACGCCATCCTCTATGGCGACGTCACCGAGATCCCCTTTGACGGCTACGGCCTCCCCGAGCTCACCGTGAGCTGCAAGGGCGCCGACGGCACGGGGCGCCCCTCGGCCATCGCCGTCACCATGGACGACGGGAGCCGCGTGGTGAGGAGCTCCACATGCACCGGATTCATCCCCACCGGCCTCTCCCCGCTGCTCGTCTACCCCTCGCCGGCAGCACGCACCATGCTGATCATCACCCCTCAGGGGCGCACAGAGATCAGCCTCGCCCCCTCTCACTGCGGCCGGTGGGCCTACAGCATCGCCCCCGGCCTCAGGCCCCGTCCGCTCCCCGAGGGAGGAGGCATGTTTGTGGTGCCCGCAGCCACACCCGCACGCACCCGGCGCCCCAACACCCTGCTGCTGGCTCACGCCACCACCCCCTTCACGCCCCGCGCCGCCATCGGCTCGGAGGCCGGGGCCGTCACCGCCCTCACCGCAGCCCCGAGGGCCGGCACAGCGCTGGGCTACACACGCGCGTCGTTCTACGTCATGGGGCGGCAGGGGATAGCCGCCGTCAGTGCCGGCAGCGGACTCACCACCCTCTCGTCGGCCATGCTCGACCATCGCGCCGTCGGCTCCCCGCGGCTCGTGGCCATGACACCCGAGGGGGTCACCGCCTTGGCCGGCAGCGACCTCGTCAGGCTCAGCGGCACAAGGGTCAGCACCCTGCTCACCGGGTGTCAGGCCGACCTCATGGCCTACAGCCCCCGCATGCGCGAGCTGTGGCTCGTCAGCCACATCTATCAGGCCTCCGGGCGCCCCATGGGGGCGAGCATAAAGGTGATGGAGACCGACCGGCGCACCCTCTACACCCGCACAGGGCCCGTTCCCGAGGCCTTCGCCACCGGCACCTCCGGCCTCTATCTGCAGGACAGCTCGGGCCAGCTCTATGACGCCTCGACCGAGAACGACCTCCCCGTGGCCATCGGATTCGAGGCCCGCGTCAGGGTGCCCCCCACGGGCGGATGGCAGCGTGTCCCGCTCCGCATCCCCCTCACCGGGCGCGGCATCAGCGGCACCATCACCGTCCAAGCCAGTCAGGCCGACGACTCGTGGACCCCCCGCACCGTGGCCACACTCACCCTCAGCGGCCACCTCACGCGCCCGCCCGTGGCCATGATAGCCGTCCCCGTCTGCCACACCCTCGTGGTCAAAGCCAGTCTCACAGTCAACACCCCATCACAGCTACACTATGACACCTGACCGTCTCATCGCCGAAAACCGCCGTCGCCACGAGCTGCGCTCGCGCTGGCACTATGACGCCGCCAAGGGGTGTCCGTTCGACCCCGGGCGCATCTTGGAGTGCGGAGAGTATCTGCCCCTCTCGCTCGTGGCCGATCCTCACTACTCACCCTCGCTGGGGCGCACGGAGGCCGACAAGCTCCGTTTCGTCCACGACTTCGAATACTGGGCCCTGCGCTGCGTGCGCATCACCGACAAGGTGACCATGCGCGAGATCCCCTTCGTGCTCAACGCCCCTCAGCGCCGTCTGGTGCTGGAGCTCGAGTCGATGCGCCGCCGCGACCTGCCCCTGCGCCTCATCATGCTCAAGGCCCGCCAGTGGGGAGGATCGACACTGATTCAGGTCTACTTCGCATGGATACAGATCATCCACCGCCGCGGGTGGAACTCACTGATCTGCGCCCATATCAAGGACACCGCCGCCACCATCAGGGGGATGTATTCGAGGCTGCTCGCATCCTATCCCGAGGAGTATTGGGACGAGGAGTGCCGCCCGGAATTCCGCCCCTTCGAGCGGATGACCAACACCCGCATCATCCCGGGGCGCGAGTGCAGGGTCACCGTCTGCTCGAGCGAGGCTCAGGAGGCCACCCGAGGCATGGACTGCGCGCTGGCCCACCTCAGCGAGGTGGCCTTCTGGAAGGACTCCACCCTCCACAATCCCGCCGACCTGATCCGCTCGGTGACGTCGGGCATCATGCGCAAGCCCCTCTCGTTCGTGGCCATGGAGTCGACCGCCAACGGCACGGGCAACTTCTTCCACCGCGAGTGGCTGCGCGCCGAGGCCGGCAAGAGCGACAAGCGCCCCTTCTTCGTGCCGTGGTATGAGATCGACATCTATGCCGAGCCTGTGGCCGACCCCTCCGCCCTGTGGGCGAGCCTCGACAGCTACGAGCGGCAGCTGTGGCTCGACGAGCCCGGCGTCACCCTCGAGGGGATCAACTGGTATCACAACCGGCGGCGCGAGTATGAGGACCACCGCTCGATGATGGCCGAATTTCCCTCGCGCCCCGCCGAGGCGTTCACGGCCACCGACATGTCGGTCTTCTCGCCCGCCGCCGTGGAGAGGCTGCGCGCAGGGTGTCGCGACGCCGCCATGAGAGGCGAGCCCTACGGGCGGCGCGGGGGCTCCCCCTCCGACCTCTCGGCCCCCGGCTTCACCCCCTCGGACGAGGGGAAGTGTGAGGTGTGGGCCGCCCCGAGACCCGGGGCGGTCTATGTGGCCGGCGTGGATGTGGGGGGACGCAGCGCGGGGGCCGACTGGTCGGTGATAGCCGTGGTCGACACCCATGCCGACAGCACGGTACCGGGCATGCCGGCGGTGCCCGAGGTGGTGGCCCAGTGGAGGGGCCACATCGACCACGACCTGCTGGCATGGAAGGCCGCGGCGCTGGCGGCGTGGTACAACTCGGCCCTCCTCGTCATCGAGAGCAACAGTCTGGAGAGCGACGCCGCGGCCACCTGCGGCGAGTATATCCTCGACCGCCTGTCGGGGGTCTACCCCATGCTCTACCGCCGCCCTGCCCCCGACGGCGCGGGGAGGGCGCGCCCCGGATTCCACACCAACCGCGCCACCAAGGGGGCCATCATCTCGCACCTCGTGGCCCTCGTGCGCGACGGGGCATACACCGAGCGCAGCAGCGCCGCCTGCGACGAGCTCACACAGTATGAGCACCTCGCCGGGGGTGGCTTCGGAGCGCGGAGGGGGTGCCACGACGACATGCTCATGGCCCGCGCCATAGCCCTGTGGTGTGCCACCGCGGCCCCGGGCGTGTGCCATCCGCTCACCCCCGCCGACCTGCGCTATGTCAGGTCGCAGCTGCCCGCCTGAGGGGGGAAGGAGGGGAATTTAGTGACAATTATGACGGGGGTAGGGAAATTTTTTGTAACTTTGCGTGTTAAAACGCAATTATTCACATTTCTCTCCCCCCGACTGTCACATTAACATCCCCCGCAATGAACGATAAAGAGATAGTGCTCTCAGGCATCCGCGCCACGGGCAACCTCCATCTGGGCAACTACTATGGCGCCCTGAGCAAGTTTGTCCGCATGCAGGACGACTATGACTGCATGTACTTCATAGCCGACCTCCACGCCCTCACCACCACCCCCGACCCCAAGGCCCTCCACGAGAACGTACGCAATATCCTCGCCGAGTATCTTGCCGCCGGTGTCGACCCCGACAAGGCCACCATCTTCGTACAGAGCGACATCCCCGAGGTGTCCGAGATGTATCTGCTCCTCAACATGCACGTGGGGATCGGCGAGCTGATGCGCACCGCCTCGTTCAAGGACAAGGCCCGCAAGCAGCTCGGCATCACCGACGACTCGACCGACATCGAGCGTCAGATCATCGGCACCGAGACCAACAAGCGCGTCAACGCCGGCCTCCTCACCTATCCCACCCTCATGGCTGTGGACATCCTCATCCAGAAGGCCCACAAGGTGCCCGTGGGCAAGGATCAGGAGCAGCACCTCGAGCTGACACGCCGGTTTGCCCGCAGGTTCAACTCGTTCTATGGCGTGGACCTCTTCCCCGAGCCTCAGAACTTCAACTTCGGCGGCGCCCCCGTCAAGGTGCCCGGGCTCGACGGGTCGGGCAAGATGGGCAAGAGCGAGGGCAACTGCATCTATCTGGTGGACGAGGAGAAGGTGCTACGCAAGAAAGTGATGCGCGCCGTCACCGACGAAGGCCCCAAGGAGCCGGGCCAGCCCGTATCGGCCCCGGTGGAGAATCTGTTCACCCTGCTCAATCTCACCTCCGGACCCGAGGTGGTGCAGCAGTATCGCGACGCCTATGCCGACTGCTCCATCCGCTATGGCGACCTCAAGAAACAGCTCGCCGAGGATATCCTCAAGGTGACCACCCCGATCAGGGAGCGCTATCTCGACATCCGCGGCGACGAGGAGTATCTGGGCCGCGTGGTGCGTCAGGGCGCCGAGCGTGCGCGCGAGCGTGCTGCCGCCACACTGGCCGAGGTGCGTAAGGCCATGGGCATCATCAAGTTCTACTGACATCATACTCACCCCCTGAGCGATGAAAAAATATAATCTCTACAACAACATCCTGGGATGGGTATGCTTCGTGATAGCGGCAGCCACCTATCTCCTCACTCTGGAGCCCACAGCCAGCTTCTGGGACTGTCCGGAGTTCATCTCGCAAGGCTATAAACTCGAGGTGGGTCACCCGCCGGGCAACCCCATCTTCATGCTCGCCGCCCGATTCTTCGTCAACTTCGCCTTTGGCGACGTGACAAAGGTGGCCATCATGGTCAACGCCATGAGCGCCCTGCTCTCGGCTGGCACCATCCTGCTGCTGTTCTGGACGGTGACCCATCTGGTGCGCAGGCTCATCGTGGCCGACGGGGCCGAGACCATCTCCCTGCCCCGCATGTGTGTCATCTTCGGGTCGGGACTGTGTGGCGCTCTGGCCTACACGTGGAGCGACACGTTCTGGTTCTCGGCCGTCGAGGGCGAGGTGTATGCCTTCTCGTCGTTCTGCACGGCGCTGGTGTTCTGGCTCATCCTCAAGTGGGAAAACCGTGCCTCGCAGCCGCACAGCGACAAGTATCTGATCCTCATAGCCTATGTGATAGGCATCTCGATCGCCGTCCACCTGCTCAACCTGCTGTGTATCCCCGCCATCGGGCTGGTGATCTACTATCGTCTGGCCAAGAACACCAACGCCACGGGGTCGCTCATCACCCTCGCCCTCTCGGCCGTGGTGGTGGGCCTGATCCTCTATGGTCTGGTGCCGGGCTTCATCGAGGTGGCACAGTATTTCGAGCTCTTTGCCGTCAACGTCCTCGGTCTCCCCTACAACACCGGTGTGCTGATCTATGCTCTGCTGGCGGTGGGGACATTCATCTGGGGCGTGCGTGCGCTCTACACCCAGCGGTCGGTGCGCTCCATCCGCTGGAGCGTGCTGCTCACCATCCTGTTCTCGGGCATCCCCTTCATCGGCTCGAGCCTCATCATCCCCGTGATCATCATGGCGCTGGTGGCCTGCTATCTGTGGCTGGCTCCGCGCCTGTCGGTGCGTATACTCAACCTCGTGGTGACGGGGATCCTCGTCATCTTCGTGGGCTACTCGAGCTATGCGCTGCTGCTGATCCGCTCGTCGGCCAACCCGCCGATGAATCAGAACGCGCCGGACAATGTGTTTGCCCTCGCCTCATATCTCAACCGCGAGCAGTATGGCGAGCGGCCCCTGTTCTACGGACAGACCAACAACTCGTCTGTGGTCTATGAGGCTGACTACAACACCGGGAGCACGTCGCCCGTCTATACGGAGGGTGACGCCGTCTACTCGAAGGCTGTCAAGACGTCGGCCGACGAGCCTGACCGCTATGTGCTGACCGGCCACAAGAAGATATATCGCATGACCCCCGAGCTTGACATCCTGTTCCCGCGCATCTATAGCGGCGCCCACACGGCGGCCTACTCCGACTGGATCGGGGGGCTGGAGGGTCGTCCGGTCAACGCCACGCAGTATGTGGACCGCGACGGCAATGTGCTGCAGTACACCACCCGCATCGTGCCCACGCAGAGCGAGAATCTGCGCTTCTTCCTTGTCTATCAGCTCAATCACATGTACTGGCGATACTTCATGTGGAACTTCGCCGGACGTCAGAACGACATTCAGGGCAACGGCGAGGTGAATCACGGCAACTGGATCTCGGGGATCCCCTTCATCGACAATCCTCGCCTCGGCGACCAGAGCCTGCTGCCCGACGAGGAGGGGAAGGGGAATCCGGGCCACAACGTGTTCTACATGCTGCCGCTGCTGCTCGGCGTGATCGGCCTGCTGTGGCAGGCGATGGTGTCGAAGAGGGGCATCGAGCAGTTCTGGGTGGTGTTCTTCCTGTTTTTCATGACAGGCATCGCCATCGTGCTCTATCTCAATCAGACCCCCTCGCAGCCTCGCGAGCGCGACTATGCGTTTGCCGGGTCGTTCTATGCCTTTGCCATCTGGATCGGCATCGGTGTGGCTGCGGTGTGGAGCATCCTCACCTCGCTGATGCGCAAGAAGGCAGCCGGAGCCAAGAAGGTGGCCTCGGATGACGAGGTGCCCGAGGCGATCCCCGGCGCCAAGGGGTGGATCGCCGTGGCTGTGGCCTGTGTGATAGGGATAGCCGTGCCGCTGCAGATGGTGTCGCAGACTTGGGACGACCATGACCGCTCGGGGCGCTACACCACGCGCGACTTCGGCCTCAACTATCTTAACTCGCTGGACGAGAATGCCATCATCTTCACCAACGGCGACAACGACACCTTCCCGCTGTGGTATGCACAGGAGGTGGAGGGTGAGCGCACGGATGTGCGTGTGGTGAACCTGAGCTATCTCACCACCGACTGGTATGCCAATCAGATGCGCCATCCCTCATACTCGGCCCCGGCCATCGAGACCCTCGCCCGTCCGGAGAACTATGCGTATGACCGCATGAACTTCAGCTACTTTGCCACGGATGCCGACACGGTGCCCACGGATGTGTTCGTGTCGCTGGCACAGATCTATGACAAGGAGTCGAGCAACAACAAGTGGGGTGCGCCGATGATAAAGCATCCCAACATGTATATCCTCTCGGATCTGCCCGCCGCCGTCAAGGCCGGCCGCATCACCGAGGCCGAGGCTGCGGCCGCCGACGAGGTGATGATGGCCGACATGACGCTCGATCCCGGCTCGGCAGCCCATCAGGGGATGACGCTGAGTCAGGTGCTGTCGCTGGACATGCTGGCCACCTCCATCAAGAACGGCTGGGACCGTCCCGTCTACATAGCGGGCACTGTCCCCTCGGAATACTATCTTGGCCTGCAGCCCTATATGCGCTCGACGGGCATGGCCTATGAGTTCACGCCCCTCTACAATGAGGAGAACTCGGACCGCGACATAGCCGCCGTCAACACCGACAAGGCCTATCGCAACATCACCGAGCGATTCCGCTGGGGCGGGCTCGACAAGGTGACGGCGCCGGGACAGGTGTATCTGGACGAGACGGTGCGCCGGTTTGTCACCACCACGCGCTCGTATATCCTCGACTGCGCCACGGCGCTGGTCAACGAGGCCGTGATGGCCGAGCGGGCCGACAGCACGGGTATCTCCGAGGCTGACGCCGCGGCGCTCGCCGCCTTCAAGGCCGACCGCTATGGCAAGGCGCGCCACCTGATAGAGCTGATGGAGGAGAAACTCCCCGAGGCTGCGTCGCCCTATGCGGTGCAGCTGCGCCAGCGCATGGCTCAGATCTATAACCGCATCGGTGTGGCCACGGGCGACGAGAAGGCACAGGAGTATGCCCGCGAGCTGCTGCTGAAGGAGATCGAGGCCGCGGCTCAGACCGTGCGCTACACGCAGAGCCTCTCGCCCAACCTCTACCGCACGCTTCAGGACACGGACAGGTATAAGAGTACGTACTACATCATCTATCTGCTGCAGGACTACACCGACGCCGGTGGGGACAGCGCGGAGGTGATCAACCGCCTCTCCGACATGGGGGTGGACTTTGACCGTATCGTGGCCGTGCTCGACAAGTAAGAAATCAACCACCCCACTATCTCTCAGACAGATGGAATCAAGGAAACTCCGCGTGGGAATCACCCACGGCGACATAAACGGCATCGGATATGAGGTGCTGCTGAAGGCCCTCGAGCATCCGGGCATCACCGATATCTGTACCCCCGTGGTCTACGGGAGCGCCAAGATAGCGGCTTTCTACCGCAAGACGGCCAAGGATATGCCCGACGTGAAGCTGACCATCATCGAGGAGGCCTCGGAGGCCGACACCTCGCAAGCCCGCAACTATATCATCAACGTGGTGCCGGAGGACACCCCCGTCAATCCGGGCGAGACCACCAAGGCAGCCGGGACAGCCGCGCTCGCGGCGCTGGAACGCGCTGTGGCCGACCTGCGCGGGGGGCTGATCGACGTGCTGGTCACCTGCCCCATCAACAAGAATGCCATCCACGGCGAGGAGTTTGACTTCGCAGGCCACACCGAGTATCTGCAGAGCCGTCTCGGGGGCGAGGGTGACAAGGCCATGATGATCATGGCCTCGGAGGGGCTGAGAGTGGCCCTCGTGACCATCCACCGGCCGCTGAGCGAGGTGGGCGAGGGTGTGACGACCGCCTCGGTGCTCGAGGCCATAGAGACGTTTAACCGCTCGCTGATCGCCGACTTCGGCATACACTCGCCGCGCATCGCCGTGCTTGGGCTCAACCCGCACGCGGGGGACGGAGGTGTGATAGGGAGCGAGGAGACCGACATCATAGCTCCCGCGATAGCCGAGGCCGGGAAGAAGCGGATATTCGCCTTCGGGCCCTATCCGGCTGACGGATTCTTTGCCTCGGGCTCCTACCGCCGCTTTGACGGCGTGCTGGCCATGTATCACGACCAAGGGCTGACGCCGTTCAAGCTCATAGCGGGCGAGAGGGGCATCAACTACTCGGCCGGGCTGCCGGTGGTGCGCACGTCGCCCGACCACGGGACCGCCTTTGACATAGCCGGCAAGGGTGTGGCCGATCCCCAGTCGCTCCGCGAGGCCATCTATGCGGCCATCGACATCTACCGCAACCGCCGCCGCGAGGCCGAGGCCACGGCCAATCCGCTGAAGAAGCAGAACTTTGACCGCGGGTCGGAGCGTGTGCCCAAGGAGAAGAAGGAGAAGGAGAAGGATAAAGAGAAAGACAAGGATAAGGAAAAGCACTGAGCCGCACACAATGTCGTCTGTCAAGATAGCCGCCATACTCCGCGCCGCCGCCTATTCGCCCAACCATATAGGCAACGATGCGGCCATCCTCAACCTCACGGCCGAGCAGCTGCGCAAGCGTGGCTGTGAGGTGCGCATATACTCGGAGGAGCAGCTGATCTCCGGGGCGGTGACGGAGCCCAACGTGGTGCATATGTGCAGGGACCGCCGGTCGTTTCCGGTGCTTCAGGAGATGGAGGACCGCGGGGTGCTGGTGGTGAACTCGGCCTATGGTGTGGAGAACTGTGTGCGCGAACGCATGGCCCGCATACTCATCGGGTCGGGGATCCCCTATCCGGAGAGTATCATGGTGGACACTGACCGCAACGTGACGGCTCGCCTCGAGGCTATGGGGATCTCGCGCGCATGGATCAAGAAGGGTGAGATGTATGCCTGCCACAAGGAGGATGTGACCTATGTGCGCCACTCTACGGAGGCACAGGAGATGCTTCAGGAGTATTTCCTGCGCGGCATAAGGCGCGCGGTCATCAACCGCCATATCGACGGGCTGAAGCTCAAATTCTATGGCATAGCGGGGACGCGGTGGTTCTACAGCTCGTTTCCCCTGCTGGACAATCCCGACGGTCCGGGACCGGAGGGGTTTGACATAGACAGATTCCGCAGCGTGGCCGCCCATGCCGCCTCGGCGCTCGATATCCTCGTGTATGGCGGGGATGCCATCGTGGGGCCGGACGGAGAGTTTACCATAATAGATTTCAATGATTTCCCGTCGTTCGCACCGTGCCGCACGGAGGCTTCGGCCGAGATAGCGCGCATGGTGCTCCGCCTGATCCGCGAACGGCAATGACACCACATATCCAGAGAATATGAACAACAGAATCACACGGATGAAGGACCGTTTTGTCAACGGTGGCGATATCGTCACCACCTTTCTGCGGTCGTCCATATCCTCGCAGATAGCCTCGTGGATAGATATGGGCACGGGATTCCTGCTCTTTGCCTTCTGCCATCTGGCGCCTTGGCTGTCGACGGCCGTGGGGGCTGTGGCGGGAGGTGTGGTGAACTGCTGCATCAATTATCGCTTCACATTTCACGCCTCGTCGGTGCCGGTGAAGGCTGTGGTGCTGAAGTATACCATGATATGGATAGGCTCGCTGCTGCTCAATGTGTACGGGACGCAGATAGTGTATCAGCTGCTGGAGGCGATGACGTGGCTGCAGGAGCTGGGCTTCAAGCCCAACGGCTATTATGCGGCGGCGCGACTGAGCGTGTCGCTCATCGTGTCGATATTCTGGAATTTCCTGATGCAGAAGAATTTCGTGTATCGCAACACGGCGTTTGACCCCTATGCCATCCGCATAGTGGATGCCCTGATCCCGCACCGCAGAGGCCGGGAGCACGGGCGCCAATAATCAAAATAATCAACCGAATCTACAACAAAACCGAATCTAAAAACCCCATTCCACCCCAATGGCTCAACAGCACATGGCAACTCAACCTCAACCCCGCCCGTCGGCCTTCAAGCGTATGCGCGACTCGCTGCAGCAAGGCATCTATTGTGTCATCAACCCGTTTGTGAGGTTCATGATACGCATCGGCGTCACTCCCAATATGGTCACCACGATAGGCCTGCTCGGCAATATAGCGGCGGCGGGGGTGTTTGTGTGGGCCGGCTATACGGGGTCGGCCGAGCGTATGAACTATCCTCTGGTCACCTTGGCGGGAGCTCTGATCATCCTGTTCTCGCTCTTCGATATGCTGGACGGGCAGGTGGCTCGTCTGGGCGGGATGGCCTCGACGTTTGGAGCGATGTATGACTCGGTGCTGGACCGGTATTGCGAGCTGTTCACCCTCGGTGGGATCTCGTTCTATTTCATTCAGACGGGCCATGTGATATGTGCCCTCATCACGTTTGTGGCCCTCGTTGGGTCGGTGATGGTGAGCTATGTGCGCGCCCGTGCGGAGGGACTGGGGCTCGAGTGTAAGATCGGGTTCATGCAGCGGCCGGAGCGAGTGGTGGTGACTGCTGCCGGAGCGATAGCGACCGGCATAGCGGGGACCTGCTCGGGGAGCGATGGATTTGAGGCTTGGTGGATCCTCGCGTGTGCGATGGGTGTCATAGCCGTGTTTGCCAACATCACTGCATTTGCCCGCATAGGCCATGCCCGCAGCCAGCTCACATCGCGCCGCTGAGCGGCGTCTCCCCTCGCGGCGCGAGGGTGTGATCATAGTGACGGCGCTGGCGGTGTGGCTGGCGGTGACGGCTCTGTTCGTGGGGTTCAGGCCCGAGCATCTTTACATAGCTGTCTTTCTGGGGGTGATGCTGTTCGTGACGGGCACCACGCGCCGGCTTGTGGTGGCGTTGCTGCCGTTCATAGTCTTCGGGGTGTCGTATGACTGGATGAATATCCTCCCCAACTATGAGGTGAATCCTGTGGATATCCGTGGGCTCTATGAGGCTGAGAAGTCGGCTTTCGGGATCACGGTGAACGGTGTGCTGCTGACGCCCAACGAGTGGTGGGCGCTGCACCGCAGCGGGGTGCTGGACTTCATGGCGGGGTGTTTCTATCTGTGCTGGGTGCCGGTGCCGATACTGTTCGGGCTGTGGCTGTATCTGAAGGGGCAGTATGATGTGTATCTGCGCTTCTCGCTGGTATTCCTACTGGTGAATCTGCTGGGGTTTGCGCTTTATTATGTGCATCCTGCGGCGCCGCCGTGGTATGTGGCTTCGCACGGGTTTGATTTCATCCCGGGGACGCGTGGCGAGACGGCGGGGCTTGGACGCTGGGATGCGATGATGGGTGTATCGGTGTTTGAGGGGCTGTATTCGAGGAATTCGAATGTATTTGCGGCTTTTCCGTCGCTGCACGCGGCGTATATGCTTGTGGCGTTCATCTATTCGCTGTATGCGCGCTGCTCGGTGTGGCTGAGGGTGCTGTTTGCGTTTATCTGTCTGGGGATATGGTTTACGGCGGTGTATACTTTTCACCACTATATCATTGATGTGATGGCGGGGATCACGGTGACGCTGGTGGGGTGGCTGCTGTTTGAGCAGGGGCTGATGAGGGTGCCGGCGTTCCGCCGGTTTTTAGCGGGCTATGCCCGCTATATCGGGGCCGGAGGGGGAAACCCTCGCTGAAGCTCGGGGC
>CAZAWC010000013.1:0-32808 GCA_964488595.1 uncultured Staphylococcus sp.
TCCGCAAATATTTCGTGAAGGACATGCACGGCAAGTACCCCTTCCCCGAAGCCACAGCCACCACCCAGGTGCTCATCAGCGGCAACGGCGCCGCGGCCAAGAAAGGCGCGAAGCAGGGCGGCGGCCAGGCGGCCCTGCTGCTGGTGGCTTCGCTCGTGGGCGGCATCTATGACTATCTGGTGTCGACATTCGGCTTCTGGGCCGAGACCGTCACCACCACCGCCTACTCGTGGGGCGCTCAGCTGGCCGCAAAGACCAAATTCGTGTTTTCGTGCTCGACGTCGGCTGCCGTGCTCGGCCTTGGCTACATCGTGGGCCTGAAATATGCATTCGTCATCTTTGCCGGCTCGATATTCGTCTGGTGGGTGATCATCCCGGTGATGGGCACGTATGGCGCCCCCGAGATGCAGGCCCTCGCCCCCTCGGCCATATTCTCTGACTATGCACGCATGATCGGCATCGGCGGCATCGCCATGGCCGGCATCATCGGCATCATCAAGTCGTGGCCCATCATCCGCGACGCTGTGGGCCTCGCAGGCCGTGAGCTCAAGGGCTCAGGCGACGACACAAAGACCATCCGCTGGCAGACAGACATCTCCATGAAGCACATCGTCTTCTTCATCGCCATTGCTCTCGTGGCCGTGCTCGTGTTCTTCTGGGCCGGAGTTATCCACACATTCTGGCAGGCACTCGTGGCATGGATCGTGGTCACCGTCATAGCCTTCCTTTTCACCACCGTGGCGGCCAACGCCATTGCCATCGTAGGTTCCAATCCTGTGTCGGGCATGACGCTCATGACTCTGATCATTGCGTCGGCCATATTCGTAGGCATCGGCCTCAACGGCACCTCGGGTATCGTCGCCTCCATGGTGATCGGTGGTGTGGTCTGCACAGCACTCTCCATGGCCGGTGGTTTTGTCACCGATCTCAAGGTAGGCTACTGGCTCGGCTCCACGCCGCGCAAGCAGGAGCAGTGGAAATTTCTCGGCACACTCGTATCGGCTGCTACCGTCGGAGGCGTAATTCTCCTCCTCAACAAGGTGTATGGCTTCACCGGTCCTGATGCTCTCGTAGCTCCGCAGGCCAACGCCATGGCCAAGGTAATAGAGCCTCTGATGATGGGAGGAGACACCCCGTGGATTCTCTACATGACGGGGGCCGTGCTCGCACTTCTTCTCAACTGGCTCGGGGTGCCCGCGCTGGCTTTCTGCCTCGGCATGTTCATCCCCCTGTCGCTCAACACTCCTCTCCTCGTCGGTGGCGCCATCTCATGGTTTGTGAGCTCGCGCTCCAAGGACAAGGCTCTCAATGCCGCCCGCATGGACCGCGGCACCCTCATCTCGTCGGGTCTCATCGCCGGCGGTGCTCTGTTTGGCGTCTTTGCCGCCCTCACCCGCTTCCTCGGCTTCGAGTACACTCCCTCGATGTCTGAGCTGGCCAACCAGTGGGCAGGTCTCATAGTCTACGCACTCCTCATCATCTATCTCATATGGGATTCAATGAAGGCGCGAAAGGCGTGACACCCAAGGAACGACGGTCGCGGTTTGCTAGGACCATTCCCGAGGATAAGGTCGAGGAGGTGAAGCGTCTCCTCCTCCCCGCCCGCTCGGTGGTCATCACATGCCACGTCAGCCCTGACGGTGACGCGCTCGGATCATCAACGGCTCTCTGCTCGGTGCTCCGCGCTCTCGGCAAGGAGGCTACCGTCGTCACCGCCGACTGTCCGCCCCGTTCGCTGATGTTCCTGCCCGGCGTGCGCGACATAGTGGCCTCCACCCGGCTGCCCGAGAAAGCCTCGACACTGATCGAGGAGGCAGACATCATCTTCTGCCTCGACTTCAACAGCCTTAAACGTGTGGACCGCCTCGCTCCGCTCGTCGAGGCCTCAAAGGCCCGTCGGGTGATGATAGACCATCATCTCTTTCCCGATATGGAGGTTGATGTGGCCATTTCCGACCCCGAGATATCCTCTACCTCCGCCCTGCTCTATCTATTCCTCTATCAGGCAGGATGGACAAGATATATCAACCGTGGAGCTGCGGCCGACATTTTCACAGGCATGATGACGGACACGGGCCACTTCACCTACAACTCCAACGACCCCGACCTGTATCTTATCATCCACGACCTCATGCGCCGTGGCATCGACAAGGACAATCTCTACAAGCTGGTGATGAACACCTCGACCGAAAACCGCGTGCGCATCATGGGCTACGGTCAATATCGCATGCAGGTGCTCCGCGATCACAAGCTCGGAGTCATCACTCTGTCGCGGCGCGAGCTTGACGAGTTTGACTACAGCAAGGGTGACACCGAGGGGCTTGTCAACACTCCCCTCGCCATCCCTGAGGTGACATGGTCGGTGTTCCTGCGTGAGGATTCGGCCGAAAATGTCAAGGTGTCCATGCGCAGCAAGGGTGATTTTCCTGTCAATAAGGTTTGCGAAGACCACTTCGGCGGAGGGGGTCACCTCAATGCGGCCGGGGGAGAGTTCACGGGCACTCTCTCCGAGGCACTCACCTATCTTCTCAATATTTTACCCGACTACGACCAATATCTATGAACAGACTGTTTTTCCCTATTTTATCATTGATACTCTCTGTGGCCCTCGCGGGTTGCTCAGACTCCAAGAGCTATGCCGAACTCCTCACCGAGGAGAATCAGTGTGTCAACGCTTTCCTCGCCCAGCACAGGCTTGCCGCCTCCTTGCCTGAAAACAATGACTTCGAGGTCGGTCCCGATGCTCCTTATTATTGTATCGACGACGAGGGCAACGTGTATATGCAGGTGCTCGACAAGGGGAGCGACGAGATGGCCGAGAAGGGAGACCGTGTGTATTTCAGATACTTCAGATATAACATGCAGTATTATGTGGTGGGCTCGGATGCCAATATCGGATCGGGCAATGCCAACAACATGAATACCGATGCCACGTTCTTCCTGTTCGAGGACTACTACTCGTCACAGTCCTCCCAGTATGGCGAGGGCATACAGCTGCCGATGAAGTATCTCGGCTATGACTGTAAGGTCAACCTCATCATCAAGTCGCAGGCCGGCCCGGAGAGCGACATGGCCTATGTGGTGCCCTACCTCTATTCCATATCCTACTTCAAGCCCGCTCTCTGACAGACAATATCACATCGTAAATTCAACAACAACCATTCATAATGTCACTCATCAAATCTATTTCCGGCATCCGCGGCACCATAGGCGGCAAGCCGGGCGAAGGGCTCTCGCCTGTGGATGTAGTTAAATTCACGGCCGCCTATGCCACATTCATCTCCCGTACCACCCGGCTCGACAGCCGCACTATCGTGGTGGGCCGCGACGCCCGCCTCAGTGGCGAGATGGTGGACAGCCTCGTGTGCGCCACCCTCACGGCTATGGGATTTGACGTGGTCAACATAGGGCTTGCCTCCACGCCGACCACCGAAATTGCCGTGACCGACGAAGGGGCCTGCGGCGGCATCATCCTCACAGCCTCGCACAATCCCATCCAGTGGAACGCCCTCAAGCTCCTCAATGAGCGAGGAGAGTTTCTCGACGATGCTCAGGGTCGCGAGGTGCTCCGCATAGCCGATGAAGGTGATTATGAATTTGTTCAGGTAACTGAGCTGGGCCATGTGTTCAGAAACGAGACTTACAACAGGCGCCACATCGAGAAGGTGCTCGCCTTGGACCTCGTGGACCGTGATGCCATTGCCAAGGCAGACTTCACAGTGGCCGTTGATGCCGTTAACTCTATCGGTGGTGTCGTGATCCCCCAGCTGCTCCGTGCACTTGGTGTGAAGAACATCATTGAGCTCAACTGCGAGGCCACCGGCAAGTTTGCCCACACGCCCGAGCCCATCCCGCAGAATCTCACACAGATTTCGGGTCTCATGGCCGACGGTCGTGCCGACGTGGGTTTTGTCGTAGACCCTGACGTGGATCGTCTCGCCATCGTTATGGAAAACGGCGAGATGTTTGTCGAGGAGTACACCCTTGTCTCCATCGCAGACTACGTATTGTCCCACACGCCCGGGGCAACGGTGAGCAATCTCAGTTCGTCACGCGCCCTGCGCGACGTCACCGAGCGCCACGGGTGCACCTACTCGGCCGCAGCCGTGGGCGAGGTCAACGTCACCACCAAGATGAAGGAGACCGGCGCCATCATAGGCGGTGAGGGCAACGGCGGTGTCATCTATCCCGCTCTCCACTATGGCCGCGATGCTCTGGTGGGTGTGGCCCTGTTCCTCACCCTTCTGGCCAAGAGCGGCAAGAAGGTGACAGAGCTCCGCAAGACTTATCCCGCCTATGAGATAGCAAAGAACAAGATGGAACTGACCCCCGAGCTCGATGTCGATGCCATACTGGAGGCCGTCAAGGAACACTTCAAGGGGGAGAAGATAACAGATATCGACGGTGTGAAGATCGACTTTGCAGACTCGTGGGTACACCTGCGCAAGTCCAACACCGAGCCTATCATCCGCATCTACAGCGAGGCTCACACCATGGCCGAGGCTGACAGGCTGGCAGACTCCGTGAAGGAGATAATCAACGGTATCATCGCACGATAATCAACACTGCCGATGGGTAGAAAACGTAAAGAACTGCCGCTGCTCGAAGGGGTGGAGATCATCGACGTGGCCGCCGAGGGCAACTCGCTGGCCAAGGTCGACGAGATGGTCGTGTTTATCCCCTTCGGTGCCCCCGGCGATGTGGCAGATGTGAAGATCGACCGCAAGAAGCGCAACTATGCCGAGGGGCATATCGAGCGTCTCGTCACCCCCTCTCCTATCCGCGTGGAGCCGAAGTGCCGACACTTCACCGTCTGCGGGGGTTGCCGCTGGCAGCACCTGCCCTACGACTTCCAGCTCGCCTGCAAGCAGAAACAGGTGAAAGACTGTCTCGAACGCATCGCCAAGGTCCCGTTTCCCGACATCACTCCCATTCTCGGATCAGAGGATATCTGGGAGTATCGCAACAAGATGGAGTACACCTTCTCGGACAAGATGTGGCTCACGTTCGAGCAGATGCGCTCGGGCGAAGAGTTTCCGGACCGTCGCGCGGCAGGATTCCATATCCCGGGTGCCTTTGACAAGGTGCTCGACATCGACAAGTGTCATCTTCAGGATGATCTCGGCAATCGCATCCGTCTGTTCATCAAGCAGTTTGGCAAGGAAAAGAATTACTCCTTCTATAATATCCGCGATAACAGAGGGTTTCTCCGCACGCTGATGATACGCATCGCCTCCACGGGCGATGTCATGGCGGTGATGAGTGTCGGCGAAGACGACCCTGCCAAGATAGACGAGCTGATGTCGGCGATCGCGTCACGTTTTCCCGAGATAACCTCGCTGTTCTATGTCGTCAATACAAAGGTCAACGACACTATTGCCGACCTCGATATCGTCACATGGAAGGGTCGGGACTATATTGAGGAAGAGATGGAGGGTCTGCGTTTCAGGGTCGGCCCGAAGTCGTTCTACCAGACAAATTCGCGTCAGGCCCACAGACTCTACAGCGTGGCTCGGGAATATGCCGCGCTCAAAGGGGACGAGTTGGTCTACGACCTCTATACAGGGACCGGGACTATAGCATGTTTCCTCGCCCGTCATTGCCGCCATGTGGTGGGTATAGAATATGTGCCTGAGGCCATAGAGGACGCCAAGGTCAACGCTGCTGCTAACGGTCTCGAAAACACCGAGTTCTATGCCGGAGACATGAAAGATGTGCTCTCGGCCGAGTTTATCGAGACTCACGGGCGCCCTGACGTGATGATAGTAGATCCTCCCCGCGCCGGCATGCACGAGGATGTCGTCAAGGTCATACTCGATGCCGCTCCCGACAGGATAGTCTATGTGAGCTGCAATCCGGCCACTCAGGCCCGCGATCTCGCCATGCTCCACGCCAAGTATGACATCACGGCGGTAAGGCCCGTCGATATGTTCCCCCACACCCAACATGTGGAGAATGTCGTGGCCCTCAAACTGCGATGAAATGATGCCCACGGCGGCGTGACTCAATTCAACACTTCGGCCCCGTGCGATGAATGTTTAACCATCGCCGGGGCCGAAGCGCTTATTTTATCGGTCAAAGGCCCCACCAGCCTACAAAATTTGATCAAGTGTTAAAATATCGACAATAATTATACAATATTTTGCATAATTTAACCCAAAAACCATTTCCTGCGAAAAAAAGAATAAAAAAAGTTTGTCATATCAAAAATTAGTCTTAACTTTGCATCGTTTTTGAAGCTTAAATATTGTTCAATAATTTAACAAAACAAGAAAAATGAAGAAGTTAGTTTTAGTTGCCGCTGTTGCTTTCAGCGCATCTCTTTTCTCCTGCGGTTCTTCTGACAAGGCTGCTGAGGCTGCTGCCGCTGACACCGCTAACGTAGTGGAGGAAGTTGTTGCCGTTGAGGAGGTAGCTGTTGACACCGTAGCCGCCGACTCTACCGTAGCCGCTACCGACAGCGTAGCCGCTGTTGCCGAATAATTCGCAGCGCAACTTTCCGGAGTCCATTCACTCCGGACCGACAGAAAAGCTAAGCTGATTGCCCGCACCTCGCGGCGCGACCAGCTTTTTTTCTTTTATCTCTATTTGCCTCTCACTTATAGAAGCACGAAGGCCCACTCTTTTATTCCTACTACATAAACACATGTCAATCAGCAACTTGCCACAAGACGGGGGGGTAAAACCCCACGCCTGTCCAACATGGAATTGCTCAGAATCATCTCCATGTCGATGATTCTCATCCATCATTTCCTTGTCCATTCGCTCACACCCGGTAACATTCCCTACCATCTTTTCTATGCGGTCAATCCTCTGGTCTACTCTGGTGTCACGATATTCTTCCTTCTCTCCGGCTATTTCCGGATCAAATTCTCTCTCCGCAGCCTCATTCGGTTTGCCTCTATCCTCCTCGTTTTCGGGCTTGCCAATATTCTTCTGATCTACCTGTGCGGGAATGGGGTGTCTTTCACTGAAGTCATAAGCACCATTGTTTTCCCCATCACCCGCTCACCCTACTGGTTCATCCGGGTCTACCTCTTCCTGTTGATCACAAGCCCTATCCTCAATGCAGGGCTTGAGAGTCTGAATCGCCTGCGTCTGAGAAACACACTCTTGCTGCTACTGTTCTTTGTCTTTATCGGCACCCACTCACTGGCCACCTTTTCATATCTCCACGGCGTGTATCTCTATTGTGTGGGCTACTACTTCCGCCGTTACCAGCCATTCTCCTATGTCAGATCATCTCACTTGCTGGCATGTTTCTTCCTTCTTTGCATCATCCCCGGCGTGATAAACTGGTCATTACACCCGTCGAGAATCGCCGACGGTTACATTAACACATACAAGAGCGTATTTATCTTCCTCTCGGGCTGCAGCCTGTTTCTCTACTTCACGCGCCTCAGCTTTCGCAGCGCGTTGATCAACTCGATAGCCTCCGCCTCCCTCGGGTGTTATCTGTTGCAGGACGGATTGTTCGGCTCACAGTTTTTCTACGAATATCAAGGCGCCTTTTTCAAGACTCATGGCTATGGGTGGAGTCTCCTCGGCATGTTTGCCGCCTCATTTCTTGCATTCTGGATCGTATCCTATCTGATCACCCGTATCATCAACAGCTCTGTCCCGGAGATTGCAGAAAAAGCCTCTAACTCTCTTCATGGCATAGCGAACAGAATAGAGCATCTCCTCTCTATTCCTCACTGATCTCCATACTCCTTTTAACAAATCAAAAACTCCCGTCGGCGGTGGGCCGGCGGGAGCGATGAGGTCGAAGACTCGAAAGAATTACTTGCGGATGCCAAGTTCTTTCTGAGCGATGATGGCGCGGTAGCGGTTGATGTCCTTGCGGATAAGGTAATCCAAGAGACGACGACGCTTGCCGACGAGGGCCTTGAGGGCACGAGCTGTTGTATAATCTTTGTGATTTGCCCGAAGGTGCTCGGTCAAATGAGCAATACGGATGGAGAATAATGCAATCTGCGCTTCAGGTGAGCCAGTGTCAGTCTTGCCCTTACCGTATTTCTCAAAGATTTCTACTTTTTCATCAGAGTTCAAATGCATTGAGACAGATGTTTAAAAGTGGGTGAATATTGAGATATGTATATGGGTTGCCCTTAATGAGCGTGCAAAAGTAGGCATATTTTTACAGCTATGCAAGATTTCGCCCGATTTTTTGTAATTTTGCGACATCATTTTTCAATTTTCCCAAACAATGTCACGTAATTGGACCACCATAAAGGAGTATGAGGATATCCTCTTCGAGAGCTATGGCCGCATAGCCAAAATCATCATCAACCGACCGAGGGTCTACAATGCCTTCCGCCCGCAGACCAACACCGAGATGCTCGATGCCATGGCCTATTGCCGTTCATGCCCCGAGATAGGGGTCATCATCCTGACCGGAGCAGGCGACAAGGCCTTCTGCTCGGGTGGCGATCAGAACTACAAGGGGAGTGGCGGATATATAGATGCCGACGGCACCCCGCGGCTTAATGTGCTCGAACTTCACCGGGCCATCCGCTCCATCCCCAAGCCTGTGATAGCGATGGTCAACGGCTATGCGATAGGGGGTGGCAATGTGCTCAATGTGGTGTGCGATCTCTCGATCGCGTCCGAGAACGCCCGCTTCGGACAGACGGGTCCCAAGGTGGGGAGTTTCGATGCCGGTTTCGGCTCAAGCTACCTCGCACGCTGTGTGGGCCAGAAGAAAGCGCGCGAGATATGGTATCTCTGCCGCCAGTACACCGCCGCGGAGGCTCTCGAGATGGGAATGATCAATGCCGTAGTGCCTTTTGACCGACTCGAGGATGAGACTGTGGAGTGGTGTGAGACCATCCTGCAACGCTCTCCCATGGCCATCCGCATGATCAAGCGGGCTCTCAATGCCGAGCTCGACGGTCAGGCCGGACTGATGGAATTTGCCGGCGATGCCACTCTGCTCTATTATCTCACCGAGGAGGCTCAGGAGGGTAAGAACGCATTTCTCGAAAAGCGCGACCCCGACTTCGGCCGTTATCCCATGTTCCCCTGAGTATGCTGAAAGCTGCCTGGGCCCGTCACAGGCTCAACTTCAGATTCAAGGCCATCACATCGCGAGGCTCGATGATGTGGAGGGATACATATTTCATCAAGGTGTGGGACGACGCCTCAGCCGGGCCCTATGGTATCGGCGAAGCCTCTCCGCTCAGAGGACTGAGCCGCGATGATGTGCCCGGATTCGAGGATGCTCTGACCCGCGTGTGTGCCGCCCCGAAGGCTGCGGTCGCCGACGCACACATGACGCTCAGGGATTGGCCCTCCATCAGATTCGCACTCGAGACAGCCGTGGCTGATCTCAGCAATGGTGGGCGCCGCATCATCTATCCCTCTGAATGGACTGCCGGAGACGCCTCCCTCACCATCAACGGACTGGTGTGGATGGGCAATGCCGACGAAATGGCACGCCGCATGGAGGAAAAAGTAGCGCAGGGATTCAACTGTATCAAAATCAAGATAGGCGGCATCGACTTCGAAAGCGAGTTGCGGATCATAGAGACCATGCGTCGCGTGGCTCCGCGGGCTCAGCTGCGGCTCGACGCCAACGGTGCGTTTGCACCTCACGAAGCCCTCGCGCGCCTTGATCGACTGGCGCGATATGACATACATTCCATCGAGCAACCTATCCGTCAGGGTCAGCGGGACGAGATGCGCCGCATCTGCCGAGAGTCACCTATCCCCATCGCCCTCGACGAGGAACTCATCTCCCTCCCCACTGCCGACATGGATTATCTCTCAGACGTGCGTCCGGCTTATATCATCCTCAAGCCCACACTACTCGGAGGGCTCAGTGCGTCGGCCGGATGGATCGAAGCCGCCGAGGAGGTGGGCACCGGATGGTGGGTCACCTCTGCCCTCGAGAGCGACATAGGGCTCAACGCCATAGCCCAATGGACAGCTACCCTGCGCCCCACCCTGCCGCAAGGTCTCGGCACAGGGCAACTCTACACCAACAATATCCCCTCCCCTCTCAGGCTCCATGGGGAGAGACTCATGCTTGACCCCGACGCATCATGGCAGATTCCGCAGCTCGACTGGCACTGACCCCCGAGGCAGAGGAGTTCGTAGCCCTCTGGCGTTCGGCTGACGATTATATCCCGGCCCATACCTCAGGCTCCACCGGGACCCCTAAACCCGTGTGTCTGCTCAAACGCGACATGCGGGCATCAGCCGAAGCCACCCTGCGGTTTTTCGGGCTTGGTGCGGGCGACACTCTTTTTCTCCCGCTGTCGCCAGATTATATAGCTGGCAAAATGCAGATAGTCCGTGCCCTCATCGGAGAGTGTGACCTCCACACCGAGCCCCCGTCCAACCGCCCGTTCCGCGACTTCGACGGCACGGTGAGGGGCCGCTCTATGATAGCCGTGGTCCCCTCTCAGGTCGAGGCACTCTTGGAGAGCCCCTTGGCAGAGAGTCTCACCTACATTATCGTAGGAGGAGCCGCTATCCCCCCTCACACCGAGGGACTGCTCATGAGGATAGGAGCCGAGAGCTATGCCACCTATGGCATGACCGAGACATGCAGCCACGTAGCGCTGCGCAAGATCGGATCCGAAGTCTACCGGGCCCTCCCCGGAGTGCACTTTTCGACAGACCCACGCGGTTGCCTCATCGTGGAAACTGACACACTTTCAGTTGGGAGGGTGGTGACAAACGATGTGGTGACGCTTCTCTCCCACTCGGAATTCCTGTTTCGCGGACGCGCTGACAATGTGATAAATTCCGGCGGCCTAAAGATTCATCCCGAGGAGCTCGAAGCCATTCTCTTACCGGTCATTCCCACAGGCAGCAAGCTCTATGTCACATCGCGCCCTTCCGAGCGGTGGGGAGAGGAGGCTGTGGTGGTGACAGACTGGCCGGGACTCACGATGGACACCGTGCGCCGATCACTGGCTTCACTCCCCCAAAGCCATCTGCCGAAAGATATTGTCCTAAAAGCCGACATTCCACTGACATCTTCGGGCAAAATTATACGCGAAAAGATGAGATAAATGGTATTTTTGGTTAACTTTGCACACAGATATGCGCAAAAACCCGGAAAATATCAGCGGCGGGACGGTGTATGGTCTTTTCAATGACAGTTTCCCTCCCGTGCTCGACGGCGTGACGGTGGCGGTAGACAACTACTGCCGCTGGCTTGTACATTCCGGGCGCAGGGTCTGTGTGGTGACCCCCTCCACACCCGGCGCTCCGCCCGAGGGGGATTATGAAATTTATCGCTACCTCTCCCTCCCCATCTACAACCGTCATCCTTACCGCTACGGAGTGCCTTCGCTCGACCCGTTCATATGGCGGAAGATCAGGAGCACTCCGTTCAGGATAGTCCACTCGCACTCACCTTTCTCATCCGGTAGACTCGCGGCCTACGCCTCACGTCACAGAGGGGTGCCGTTGGTGGCCACATTCCATTCCAAATACCGCACCGACCTCGAGCGTTCGCTCCCGCAGGTGATGGTCGAGTATGAGATGCGCAAGATGCTGCGGTTCTATCACTCGGCAACAGAAGTATGGATACCTCAGGCATCGGTCGAGGAGACGATACGCGAGTATGGCTACCGCGGGAAGCTGCGGGTGGTAGAGAACGGCAATGACTTTGCCGAAGGGATCGACGACATAGACATATTCGTCCGTTCCTCCCGACGCTCACTCGGCTATCTCGAAGGACAGATAGCACTGCTGTTCGTCGGGCAGCATATCCTCGAGAAGGGGGTTGACATCATCATCCGCACCCTGCCGCTGCTCCACGATGTGGACTGGCGCATGGATTTCATAGGCGAGGGCTATGCCAAGGCTGACATGGAGGCTCTGGTCAGGGAACTGGGACTTGAGGGGAAGGTGACGTTTCACGGACTGGTCACTGACCGCACCCGCCTGAAACAACTCTATGCCGCCGCCGATCTTTTTCTATTCCCATCGTTCTATGACAACGCCCCCCTTGTGGTGCGCGAGGCGGCCGCCATGCACACCCCCGCCATCCTCCCGGTGGGCTCCACCGCCGCAGACCTGATCAGAGACGGAGCCAATGGATTCCTCACAGGGCGTACCCCCGAGGACTATGCACAGGTGATACGCCATCTCGCCTCAGACCCCTCACGCATATGTCAGGCAGGTCGCGGAGCCCGCGCCACGCTCTGCCGTCCGTGGCGCGACGTGGTCGACGAGGTGATATCCATCTATGACGAAATAATCCTACGCCATGAAAAACGACAAAACGCCGGATAACCCCGGGACCGGGATGAAAAGCACCCTCGGACTGGCGTGGAAGATTCTGCTTCCGGTGCTGATCGGTGTGGCCGTGATCATATGGCTGTTCCACAGGGAGTTCAACCCCGCAGTCTTGAGCGAAATACATTGGGATACACGCACCGTGGGGTGCATACTGCTCGCATGGATGTTCATGATCGGGCGCGACTTCGGACTATCGTGGCGATTCAGGGCACTCACCGACCGCCAGCTGCGATGGGGTCAGGCCATACGGGTCAACATGCTGTGCGAGTTTACCTCGTGCGTCACTCCGTCGGCCGTAGGCGGGAGCGCTTTCGGGATGCTCTACCTCAACCGTGAGGGGATAGAGCTCGGACGCGCCACCACGCTGATGATGACAACGCTGTTTCTTGACGAACTCTTCTTTGTCGTGTCCCTCCCGGTGATAATGCTCTTTGTTCCCTACCACGAACTGTTCGGGTTTGACCACACGGCCTTCACGGCGGGACTGCAGACAGTGTTTTGGTGCATATATGCCGTGCTTTTCGCATGGACACTCATACTCTTTCTCGGCATTATCGTCAAGCCTCACGGCATTCACATACTCATCAACAGATTATTCTCACTCAGATGGCTGCGCCGCTGGAAGGACAAGGCCGACGAACTCGGCGCCAATATGGAACACACCGGGGCCGAACTGCGCAACCGTCCCTACAGATGGTGGCTCGAGACTTTCGGAGCCACAGCTCTGTCGTGGAGTTCACGTTATCTCGTGGTAAATGCTCTGTTTCTCGCCTTTGCGCCGGCGGCAAGCCAGTTGATAGTGTTCGCCCGGCAATTCGTGGTGTGGGTGGTGCTCATGGTCAGCCCCACCCCCGGCGGCTCGGGTGTCAGCGAGTGGCTGTTCACCACCTACTACGGCGACCTTATCCACTCAGCGGGGATGGCACTTGTCATAGCCCTTTTCTGGCGCATCATTTCATATTATGTCTACCTCTTCATCGGAGCCTGCATAGTGCCGGGCTGGATCAGGAGAGGATTTGGTAAAAAAAGATCCGAATGAAACGTATCCATCGCTTAACACTATCTGTCATAGCCCTGTTGCTGTGGTTCATGCCGGCAGCAGGCAAGGAACACGTGTACATGCTGAGGCTCGACGACGAGATCGGCTCGACCACTTGGCGATACACCCGTCAGGCCCTCGACGAGGCCCGGCGTCAGGAGGCCGACATCATACTGGTCCATATCAACACCTACGGCGGGTCGGTGGTGCACGCCGACTCCATACGCACGGCGTTGCTCAACAGCCGCATCCCCGTGATAGGATTCGTAGACAATAACGCAGCCTCGGCCGGAGCCCTGATAGCACTTGCCTGCGACACGGTAGTGATGCGCAGTGGGGCCACGATGGGAGCCGCCACGGTGGTCAATGGCGCCGACGGCACGGAGATGCCTGACAAGTATCAGTCATACATGCGGGGCATGATGCGCTCCACCGCCGAGCACCATGGCAAGACTGCCGACGGCAAGTGGCGACGTGACCCGCGCATAGCCGAGGCGATGGTAGACAGCCGCGTGTCGGTGCCGGGGCTTATTGACTCGACCAAAGTGCTCACATTCACCACCGGCGAGGCTCTCCGCCACGGGTATGCCGACGCGAGCGCCGAGAGCGTGGACGAACTGCTGGCCGGAGTGGGTGTGAACGATTATGTCATCGAGGAATATCGCCCCACATGGGTGGACAATCTCATAGGTTTCCTCACCAATCCCATCGTCCAGACAGTGCTCATCATGATCATTCTTGGTGGCATCTATATGGAGATGCACACGGCAGGCACGGGATTTCCGTCGGTGGCTGCCATCACCGCGGCCATCCTCTACTTCCTCCCGCTTTTCCTGACCGGCACCGCCTCGCCATGGATCGTGGTGGTGTTTGCGGCTGGATTAGTGCTGATTCTGCTTGAGATATTCGTCGTGCCGGGATTCGGCATCACCGGAATCTCAGGCATCCTCCTCGTGTGTGCCGCACTCGTGATGGGACTCATCGAAAACCTTACATTCTCCATTTCGCTGGCCACCGGAGCCGACGTGCTCTATTCCCTGCTCATACTCGGCGCCGGGATACTGCTTGCCATAATCGGAGTGTGGTATCTCACCTCGTCTCACGGGCCAAAATGGGTGCGTCGTCACACAGACCTCACCACCGAGCTGCGTGTCGGTGAGGGATTCGTGGGTGTCGATATGCAGCCGGCCCATCTCATAGGCCACGAGGGAACGGCATGTACCGACATGAGACCCTCGGGCAAAGTTGAGATCGACGGAGAGAGACTGGATGCCGTGTCGGTGGAAGGCTTCATATATGCCGGCACGAGGGTCCGGATCGTGAAGTATGAAAACGCCCAGATCTATGTGCGACCTCTCTGACTGTATCGGCATCATACCGGCCCGCTGGAGTTCGAGCCGCTTTCCGGGCAAACCGCTCGCAGAGATCCGTGGACGCTCCATGATAGAGCATGTGTGGCGCCGGGCATCGCAGGCACTCCCCCGCGTGGTCATAGCGACAGATGACGACAGGATAGTCCGTGAGGCCGAGCGCATCGGGGCCGAGAGTGTCATGACCTCACCCGACTGCATCAACGGCACACAGCGCGTAGCCGAGGCTTATTCAATCATCGGCCGGGGTGAAGGTATCATTGTGGATATTCAGGGGGACGAGCCTATGATCGACCCCGCGGTCATCGCCGCCACGGCGCGCCGCCTCATCGACTCACCACAGTGCGACATAGCCACGGCGGCCCACATCCTCGCTCCGGACGCGACATTTGACCATCTCAGCGACTCCAACAGGGTGAAAATGACAGTCAGTCTCTCAGGGGAGGCACTGTATTTCAGCCGCTCGGTGATACCGTACCTCAGGGGTGTTCCCTTCGAGCAGTGGGCGGCACGTCATCCATATCTCATCCACACCGGCCTCTACGCCTTTCGTGCCCAGACACTGCCGGTGATCGCAGCCTCCCAGCCATCACCGCTCGAACTGTGCGAGGGGCTCGAACAGTTGCGCTGGCTCCAGCAGGGTCGACGCATAGCCGCCTATATCTATTCCGGCCCTTCACCCCAACCTGTGGATACTCCTGCCGATCTGGCTGCTTTGCTTGCCTGTTTCGGGGATTTTGAGTAACTTTGCGTCAACCGAATACCATAATATGAAAGAAGTCATAGATTTCATCATCACAACGACAGTGAGATACAACGACATGTACACACTGTTGCGTGTGGCTCCCGCCGACGGGTCGCTGCTTCCGCAGATGGAGCCGGGCCAGTTCGTGCAGATTGCCGTGGAGGCCCCGGGGGTGTTTCTGCGCCGTCCCATTTCAGTCAACGACGTCAATCCAGCTGACAATACCCTTGATCTGCTCATCAGACGTGCCGGCAAAGGGACCGAGACTCTCGTCTCTATGCCCGCTGGCTCGCATATCAATATAATGCTCCCTCTCGGCAATGGCTTTACCATCCCTGACTCCACCGCCGGCGGCAAACTGCTTCTGGTCGGTGGCGGTGTGGGCGTCGCTCCCCTGCTCTATCTCGGACGCCGCATGCGCGCCGCAGGATTGCAGCCCGAATTTCTGTTGGGAGCACGCAGCCAGTCTGACCTGCTCCGTCTCGACGACTTCCGGTCGGTGGGTCCGGTCCATCTCTCCACAGAAGATGGCACTGCAGGCGAGAAAGGCCTCGTCACCCTCCACTCCGTGTGGTCCGAGCCGATAGAGCGCGTCTATTGCTGTGGACCTGCGCCGATGATGAAGGCTGTGGCCGCCTTTGCCCGCCAAAAAGGAACCGACTGCGAAGTGTCGCTCGAAAATATGATGGCCTGCGGCCTTGGCGCATGTCTGTGCTGTGTGGAAAACACGGTGAAAGGCAACGTCTGCGTGTGCACTGAGGGCCCTGTATTCAATATCAACATGCTCAACTGGTAAGTCTCATGGCAAATCTTTCAGTCAAAGTAGGCTCTCTCAGCCTTGACAATCCTGTGCTCACCGCATCGGGGACATTCGGCTACGGACCTGAGTTCGAACCGTTCATAGACCTCAACCGTCTTGGCGGATATATCGTGAAAGGCACTACCCTCAATCACCGTGAGGGCAATCCCTACCCCCGCATGGTGGAGACCCCTTCGGGCATGCTCAATGCCGTGGGGCTTCAGAACAAGGGTGTGGACTATTTCATCAGCCATATTTATCCCGACATATCAGCCCGCTATAGCTCGCACCTCATCGTCAACGTGTCTGGCGCGACTGTAGACGACTATGTGGAGACTGCTCGCCGTCTCGACCCTCTCGACAAGGTGAGTGCCATCGAGGTCAACATATCTTGCCCCAATGTCAAGGAGGGAGGCATGGCTTTCGGCACCACTACCCAAGGGGCGGCCGAGGTGACCAAGGCCATCCGCGAGGTCTATCACAAGACCATGATTGTCAAACTCTCGCCCAACGTGACGAGCATCGCCGACATAGCCCGTGCCGTCGAGGCCGAGGGTGCCGACTCGGTGTCGCTCATCAACACATTGATGGGCATGAGCATTGACGTAGAGCGCCGTCGTCCGCACCTCTCCACCATCACAGGCGGACTCTCGGGCCCCGCCGTGCGCCCCGTGGCAGTCAGGATGGTGTGGCAGGTGGCCAAAGCAGTGAAAATCCCTGTCATCGGGCTGGGAGGCATCATGAACGGTCGCGACGCCATAGAGTTCATGCTCGCAGGCGCCACAGCCATTGAGATAGGCACCGCCAATTTCATCGACCCGTCAGTGACCATGAAGGTCATAGACTTCATGGAAGATTACTGCGAGCGTCACGGCATCAAGGATATTAACGAAATAATCGGTTGCATATGAAGCGCCACCTGCTCTACGCCCTTCTCGCCACAACTTCGCTGCTGACTGTCTCTTGCTCCAAGCTCTCGCCTGAGGCACGAGAGATAATCGGCACATACTATAACGGCGAACTTTCGCAGACCGATCCCGTTCTTGAGCTCAATGCCGACGGCACCTGTCTGGTGCGCGCCATCCGTCCCGGAGTTCTTACGTACAGCGTGGAGGGCACATGGAACGTGGCCAACGACTCGCTGCTCATGACGCTCGACCCGAATACAGTTGCCGCCGACGGTCCCGCAGACCTCGTGGGTAAAATCCCCGAACGCTATGCAAGCAAGATAGTGGACCATACGGAGTTTAACCTTCAGCTCGAACAGGGTGGCGCCACATATCTCTATCACCGTCAGGTCCGCTGATCCTCGTCCCTACCCTCTCCCCAAATCCCAATAACCATTATGTCTATCATCAACCATCTCATACTCTCCCTGCTGCTGGTGGCGGCGCTGTTCTTAGTGTCGTGCGACGGCGGCAAGTCTATCGCCGACAAGGTAGCCGATGCCGAGCTGGCCATGTCTGAGGAGGATGTGGCTTCTACCCGCAGCATAGCAGACGACATCCTGTCACACAGGCCTAACAATGGCGGAATTTCAGCCACCGAGCTGGCCCGCCTCTCCATTCTCTACATGCAGATCAACGAACGCACCGACGACAGCGAGAGTGTGGAACTGGCTGCCGACTGCTATCGCGAGGCTTTCGAGGCCAATGCCGACTCGGCAGCGGCTTTTTATCACAACCTGCCGGTGGATCAACTCAAATATGCCATGGTGCTGGCTTCCATCGTCCACTCAGCAGACAAGCCGGACGGCATAGACGGTTATCCGGATGAGTCGCTCGAATACACCGACTCCATACTCCCGGCACAGGAATAAGACGCACGCATGGACTGGAAAGAACTGCTCAACAGCAAGATCGAATCAGGCGAACTGACGCGCGAGGACTCAACCCAGACGGAGGAGACACCTCGTGAGGGCGTGCAACGAGAGCCGCTCCATGTGGTGACCGAGCGCAAGGGGCGCAAGGGCAAGACCGCCACTATCGTTGAGGGATTCACGTGTCCGGACAATGTGGTGGATGACGTGGCCCGCAAGATCAAGAACCGCTTGGGCACGGGAGGATCTTCGCGCGGAGGCGAGATACTGATACAGGGGGATGTAGCCGATAAGGTGAGGAATATTCTCGTCGAATTAGGCTATAAGGTCAAATGATTACCGTCTACAAGGCATCTGCCGGGTCAGGCAAGACTTTCAATCTTGCCCGTGAGTATATCAAGCTCGTGCTCGGCTCCAAGGGAAGCGACGGACGATACCGTCTGCGACCCCGTGGGTCACGTCCGCTCCACGACCGGGTGCTCGCCATCACGTTCACCAACAAGGCCACCGAGGAGATGAAACGCCGCATCATCCACGAGCTGGCCGTGATAGCAGGGGTGGAGCCGGGATGGGACAAGCCGAGCGACTATCAGGACGAGCTGTGCCGCGAGTTCGGCTGCTCACCCGAAAGGCTCGGGGAGACTGCCGCAGAGGCCCTGCGCGATCTGCTCAACGACTTCAACCGATTCAACGTGAGCACTATCGACTCGTTTTTTCAGATGGTGCTACGTTCATTTGCCCATGAGGCCGAAGTGACCGGGAGCTATGATGTGGAGCTTGACGATCGCAATGTGATAGCCCTGAGCATCGACACGATGCTTCAGGATCTCAACCGCCCGCACCGCAGTTCAAAGGTCAGTTCAAAGTCGATGCGGCTCATCGACTGGCTCACGCGATTCATGACCAAGCTCATCGAGGAGGGGGCCAGCTTCAATCTCTTCAACCGCTCGTCGCAGGTGCACAACGACCTGATAGACTTCATCAAGGATATCACTGACGACACTTATCGCGAGCACGAGAAGGAGATACTCGAAGATCTATCGGACACGGGGTGTTTCAAGGATTTCAGCGCCGCCATCGAGGAGGCCTCGCTCCGGGCTAAGGAGGCGACCAAGAAAAAATGTCTCAAGGCCCTCGAAGTGCTCTCGGGCATTGATCCGGTGGGTAAATGCAGCGATATTGTCAAGATAAAGATCATCGAGTCGCTGGAAAACTGGTCGCTCAGCGGATACTACACCGTCAAAGGTGTAGGGACCATCAGCAAGCTGAGCCTCAAGGCCATAGAGGACCGTGACGAGATATACAAGAAAGAGGGCAAGAAAGACCCGCGGCGCAACTTGATAGACGACGCGGTGTGGGGCGCCCTCCACTCCATGCAGGAGTGTCTCACCACGATGAGCACCCTGAAGGTGATCACACAGAATATGTATCAGATGGGACTCCTGTCGAGTGTCAATGAATATCTCGACCGATTCCGTCTCGAAAATTCGACCATCCTCCTCAGCGACACCAACAGCATCATCAACAAGGTGATCGGTGACAGCAGCTCGCCATTCCTGTATGAGAAGATAGGCACGCGGTTTCACAACTATCTGATTGACGAGTTTCAGGACACATCGCTGAGCCAGTGGAAGAATCTGAGTCCGCTTGTCGAGGAGAGTCTCGCCCACGGCAATGACAATCTCGTCATTGGCGATGAGAAACAGTGCATCTACCGGTTCAGAGGCAGCGATCCATCGTTGCTCCATGACATGCCGCTGCGATATGCCCCCTCGTTGGTGAGAATCAAAGGAAACACCCTCGCCGACAATACCAACTGGCGCTCGACACCCGAGGTGGTCCGTTTCAACAACACCCTTTTCACGTCACTGAGCCGTGGGAGCGGACTCGAATCCATATATGCCGACGTAGCGCAGATGATTTCGCCAAAACATGCCGGGAAGAAAGGGTATGTGAGGGTGAACTTCTTCGAGGCAGGCAACGACAGCAAAGAGGCCGATCAGCTCGCGCTGGACAATCTCACTACTCATCTGAGCCGCCAGCTCAAGTCGGGCTACCGGCCGGGAGATATAGCCATCCTTGTGAAGACGTGGCGCGAAGGAGAGGCTGTGATTAACCATCTCGAGACGGTAAAGAAGGAGAATCCTGACTTCCCGCCATTCGACATCGTGTCTGACAAGTCGCTCCTCATATCCCGCTCCCCCGCCGTGATGCTCATAGTGAGCCGACTGCGCTATCTCTCGTCCATAGAGTTCCGCCCCCGCCATCATAAGAAAAGCCGGCGTGAAGTGGCGAGGTTGCTCAACGATTTTGAGGAGGAGATGGCCCGTATGGGTGACGCCACAGGGTCTCTGCTCACGGCGTTGGCCAAGATGGAACGGCGTAACAGTCAGGAATCCGGGGATGGGATGATCACCCCGCCGGCGAGGGGCGAAGACGAAAATATGACGGGGCTCGACCTCGTGTCGCTTGTCGAGACCATCATCGCAACTATCGTCCCTGAGTCCAATAGACTGAAGGAAGGGGTGTTCATCACCGCCTTTCAGGATATGGTGTCCGACTTCGTGACCAAGGGAAGGGCGGATATACGCTCGTTTTTGGAATGGTGGGACGAGAAAGGCGCGTCAATCTCAGTGGCGGGCGCCGACGATCCCCGCGCCATCGCCATCCTGACGATACACAAGTCAAAAGGCCTTCAGTTTCCCTGTGTCCATGTGCCTTTTGCCGGATTCACCACCAACCGGCGGGCGGTGGACAGGGCATGGTTTGCCCGACCGGAAATACCCGGTATTCCCCCTGAGATGATTCCACGGTTCATGCCTCTCAATGTCACCAAGGCGATGGAGGCGACATCGTTCGCGCCGCAATATCAACGTGTGCAGATCGAGAAGCAGCTCGACCTCGTCAATCAGCTCTATGTGGCATTCACCCGTGCCGAGGCCGAACTGATCGTGGGCGTGAAGATACGCGGAGGGAGCAAGGAGGACAGACTTCCGACAATAGCCGAGATGATCACGGAGGGGATGCGCACGGCCACGCCTGAATATTGCAGGACACTCGAGGAGAGAGCTGACCTGCCATCCGACACCCCTACCCCATACGCAGCGCTCGACTCTATCGTCGACAACTGCTTTGAACTCGGATCGCCTACCGTAAAGCCCGCAGTGGAAAAAAGCGGCAGGACGAGTGCGATGGATCCGGCCGAAGGGACCAAAACCAGTGTCTACCGAGTGGGTACGGACACATCGCCATGGGCCCATACAAGACTCTCGGACAAAAAGATCAACCGTGTGACGGTGGCCCGTGAGCGCGGTCTCATATTCCACGACATCCTCTCACACATAGCCACGCCGGCGGATATGGACGACGCCATAAGCCTGACGGCAGCGTCGGACGAGAACAAGTATCTCACCACGGATGACCTCAAGGAGATACGCGCCGTCATAGAGAGCCGCATCAACGCACCCGAGGCACGGGAATGGTTCAACGGCTTCACACGTGTGCTCCGCGAGAGGGAGATAGCCACCGCCCGGGGCGAGATAAAGCGATTTGACCGTGTGGTGTGGACAGCCTCGGGCGAAATCCATCTCATCGACTATAAGACAGGCAACACATCGCCCGGCAAATACAAGTCGCAGATCCGCGGATATATCGACTTCTTTAAATCCATCGGCTATGCCGGGGTGAGGTCGTTCCTCTACTACCTCGATACAGGTAAAATCATCGAGATCCTGTGACGCGCCTTCGGTGGGCGGTCACAGGGATGCCTTCACGGCGTCGGCCACGCGATCGCCGTCAATAGCCGCCGAGACTATTCCACCCGCATATCCGGCCCCCTCGCCACACGGATAGAGTCCCGTCACAGAGATGTGCTCGAGGCTCTCGCTCTGACGAGGCACCCGGACGGGTGATGAAGTGCGGGTCTCACACCCTATGAGCGTGGCTTCGGGCGATAGGAAGCCCTTGTTCTTGCGGTCAAATTCCTTGAATCCCTCCTGCAGCCTGCGGGCTATGGCTTTTGGCAATAGGCGGTCTATACGGGCCGGATGGATGCCGGGAGGATAGGATGTGGGGGGCAACGATGACGACGGACGCGAGGCGACAAAGTCTGTCATGCGCTGGGCGGGGGCATTCTGTGTGCGCCCTGCTTCCTCCCAGAACGAACGTTCTATACGCTCCTGCAGATGCATCATCTTCAGCACATTGTCCTCCTCTGTCTCACCGTCCGGAATATCCTCGGGAAGGATCTCGACCACCATGCCCGAATTGGCCCAGCGTGTGCCACGGCTCGATGGCGACATACCGTTGACCACAAGCTGCCCTTCAGCGCTCGCCGCGGGGATGATGTATCCGCCGGGACACATGCAGAATGAATATACACCCCTGCCGTCCACACGGGTGAGCATGGTGTATTCAGCAGCCGGGAGATACTTACCTCTCCCCTCCCGCGAATGATAGCGCAGCCTGTCTATGAGCTCCTGAGGGTGTTCGAGTCGCACACCTATGGCCAGACCCTTGGGCTCCATCGCTATGTCGCGGGCCGACAGCATGCGGTAGACATCGCGGGCCGAATGGCCGGTGGCAAGAATCACCGGGCCGCTGTAATGGCGCCCGTCTGCCGTGTCGACACCAGTCACCCTCCCGTCTGTCATGGTGAGGTCGGTGACGCGGGTGCCGAAATGCACCTCTCCACCACACTTTATTATAGTCTCGCGGATAGACTTGATGACACGCGGCAGCTTGTCAGTGCCTATATGCGGATGTGCGTCAATGAGAATATCCTCGGGAGCCCCGTGGGAGGCAAGGATATGAAGTATCTTGTCGACAGATCCGCGCTTCTTGCTGCGGGTATATAGCTTGCCGTCCGAGAACGCGCCCGCCCCTCCTTCGCCGAAACAGTAATTGGAATCGGGGTCAACGATATTCTCGCGCGAGATGCGTGCCATGTCCACACGCCGTGCATCCACATCCTTGCCACGCTCGAGCAGGATGGGCTTCACACCAAGCTCTATGAGCCTCAGCGACGCGAACAGTCCTGCAGGTCCGGCACCCACCACTATCACCTCGGGAGCGCCCTCAGGCAACTCCCGATAGACCGGAGCATTAATCTCCGGCCCGAGCGACGTGGGGGTCTCGTCGATCCACACCTTGACGGTGAGATTAACCATCACCCTGCGCTGGCGTGCATCTATGGAGCGGCGCGTGATGCGCAGTTGTTTTATGCGGTTGGCGTCGATGCCGAGGGCCGTCGATGCAGCCCCGCGCAGCAACATATCTTCGGCCGCGGTGCGCGGATCTACGCGCAGATCTATTGTCTCGGTCATTGTAATGTGTCGGGGTTATTGTTCATCGGTGGGAGATAATACTCCGGCTTTGATTTCCATGCGGCGCATCACGTGTTTCATCCACCACACCATGGTGATGACTGCGACCACGAATGCAAGAATATCTGAGGCGGCCATCGAAGCCCACACACCCGGGATGCCCCAGTAGCGCGGGAACACGAGCAGGAACGGCAACAGGAACAGCAACTGGCGCGTGAGGGAGAGAAAGATGGAGAGTTTGGGCTTGCCGACGCTCTGGAAGAAATTCTGTATCACGATCTGCGCGCCCACCACAGGATAGCACACGAAATAGACTCTGAATCCCTCGCGGGCTATCCTGACGAGGGTGTCATCGGAGGTGAAGAGTCCGCTCACCTCGTCGGGGAGACCCTCGCTGACTATCCATCCTATGCTCGTGATGGCCACTCCGAGCCATATGCCCGAGCGGAGAGTCTTCTTGACACGCCCGAATTTGGCGGCTCCGATATTATAGCCGAGGATAGGCTGCATGCCTTGAGTGACGCCGAACACTATCATCACGAAAAACATGGTGGTGCGGTTAATGATGCCGTAGGCGCCAACACAGAGGTTGCCGTCATCGCCACCATAGTCAAGAAGGGCGCGGTTGAGGAATATCACCACCACACAGGCAGTGACATTCATGAGGAACGGCGACATGCCTATGGCATAGATGCGCTTGACGATAGCACCCGCCAGCCAACTGTTGCCGCGGCGGAAGTGGATGGAGCTCTTCGGCGAAAGGAAGTGGATCATCACCCACACACACGACACGAACTGGCCCAGCACAGTGGCCCATGCGGCGCCCTGAATGCCCCACTCAAGTTTGAAGATGAAAATTGGAGCGAATATGAGATTGACTGCCACCGAGATGAGCGCCGAGACCATGGCCTTGCGCGGATAGCCGGTGGCACGCATCAGATTGTTGAGACCGATGAAGACAAATCCTATGGGAGTGCCATAGAGGATCACTCTCATGAACTCGCGGGCATAGGGGATGGTGGCGTCCGTGGCGCCGAAGAAATAGAGGATCGGGTCAAGGAATATGAGGGTAAGTCCTCCGAACACCACAGCATGGATGAGGCAGAGGGTAAACACATTGTTGACCACATCCGTAGCACGGTTATAGTTTTTCTGTCCCAGAAAGATGGAGCTGATCGCCGCGCCGCCGGCAGCGATCATCATACAGAAGGCAGCCACGAGATTCATCAGCGGGAATGTGATGGCCAGACCGGCTATGGCCATAGGGCCCACTCCGCGGCCGATGAAGATGGAGTCGATGATATTGTAGAGCGACGTGGCCACACTCGCTATGATGGCGGGTATGGAATATTGTGCGAGGAGGCGGCCTATGGATTTGTTACCGAGATCTTCGGTCGATGAACTTACGGAGTTTTGTGCCATAGCTTGAAGTGAGAAATGGTGTATTTTACATCATGCGTTGACGCCACATGTCGATGAGCCGTTGCATGTCGTCGGGTATTGGGGCTGTGAAAAACATCTCCTCGCCCGTCACGGGATGGACGAATCCGAGGGTGCGGGCATGCAGGGCCTGCCGGGGACAAGCCTCCATACATTCGGCGATAAACTTCCTGTAAGCGCCCGACCTCTCCCCGCGCAGTATCTTGTCGCCGCCATAGCGGGCATCGGCAAAAAGCGGGTGTCCGGTGTGTGTCATGTGCACTCGGATCTGATGTGTGCGTCCAGTCTCGAGCACACACTTCACCAGTGCAGTGTGGGTATAGTCCTCAAGGGTCTCATAGTGGGTGACGGCATGCTTGCCCGTAGGATCGTCGGCAGGGAGGACAGCCATCTTGAGGCGGTCCTTGGGGTCACGGCCTATATTGCCCTCTATGTGCCCGTCCTTGGGAGAAGGGAGACCCCACACCAGCGCGTTATACTCGCGCTTGGTCGTCTTGTTGAAAAACTGTCGCCCGAGATGTGTCTTAGCGTCAGGAGTCTTGGCCACTACGAGCAGCCCCGAGGTGTCTTTGTCTATGCGATGCACCAGCCCGAGGCGAGGATCGTTGACATCATAGTCGGGTGTGTCACGAAAATGCCAAGCCAACGCATTGACCAACGTGCCGTTATAATTGCCATGTCCGGGATGCACCACCATGCCGGCCGGCTTGTTGACCACCAGCACTGTGTCATCCTCATAGACTATATCGAGCGGGATATCCTCCGCCACTATTTCAAACTCATATCGCGGCCTGTCCATGACGATCTGTATCAGGTCGCCGGGTTTGACCCGATAGTTGGACTTCACAGCCTTGCCGTTGACCAGAATACAACCGGCATCAGCCGCCTGCTGTATGCGGTTGCGCGACGAGTGTTGCATCCTCGTCACCAAGAATTTGTCTACACGCAACAGTTCCTGCCCCTTGTCGGCCACAAAGCGGAAGTGTTCATACATCCCGCCTGCGTCGTCAGGCTCGCCTGTCTCTGCGACTTCAGGGAGGTCATCGAGAGCGGTTTCGTCGTCGGGCAGCTTATCTTCAGGGTCAGTCATACGGATCATTCAAAAAGGTCAAGTCTGTCCGTCACCTCCGTCTCTGCGGGGGCTCCGACCGTGTCGGTCTCGAACACCTCGGGGATACCTTCGCCCACCTCAAGCTCTATAACGGCATTGACCGGCACACGGGCTCCGGGCATGAGACGCGCACCCTTGTATCGGACACCGAGCACAAGGTCCTTGAAGTCGCTCGGCACTCGGCGCTCCACCACATTATATATCTCGAGACCCTCGAGTATCGAGCGGGCCTGCCGCACGGAGATATCGGTCAACACGGGGAGTGTGGCCATCTTGGGCGAGAAGGCATTGATGGTGAGAAACACCTCGCGCCCCTCCTTGACCACCGTGCCGGCTTTAGGATTCTGATCGATGACTGTCCCGGGGGCTGTCCCCTTGTCATAGACCGAGTCGGAGACTATCCCCACCAGTCCCTCGGTGTCAAGCTCTGACACAGCGCGGTCAAACTGGAGCGAACGCACGGAGGGGACGGTGATCGTGTCGCCATGGCGGGTCCATACAGACAGGAACATGTCGGCACCCCACACCAGTAAGAGTGTGGCGAGACACATCAGGAGAATGTTAATGAGCAGCTTTTTCATTTTTCGAAGGCTATAGCAAACACATCGTCAATCGTGCTGACATAGTGGAATGTCACACCGTCGAGATACCCGGGCCGTATCTCCGAGATATCCTTGCGGTTTTCTTGACACAATATAATATCGGTGATACCGGCACGCTTTGCGGCGAGAATTTTTTCCTTGATTCCTCCGACGGGTAGCACCTTGCCGCGCAGCGTTATCTCGCCCGTCATGGCGAGCCGCTGACGCACGGGAGTGCCCGTGGCTGCCGATAGAATGGAGGTACACATGGTGATACCCGCCGAGGGGCCATCTTTGGGGATGGCTCCTTCCGGCACATGCACGTGGAGCCTGTGGGAGTCGAACCAGTCAGGTGTCAAGCCATACTTCTCCGCACGTGCCGTGACCACCTGAAGGGCTATCAGCGCGCTCTCCTTCATCACGTCGCCGAGATTGCCCGTGAGGGTAAGCTTCTCACCCTTGCCGGGGGTGAACGAACTCTCTATGAAGAGGATCTCACCTCCGGCCTGAGTCCACGCCAGCCCTACGGCCACGCCGGGGATGTCGCTCACCTCGTAGCGCTCGGGGGTGAATCGCTCCACGCCGAGATATTCGCTGAGAGAGTCTGCCGTGACCGCGGGCGAGAAGTCGCGGCCCCTCATCTTGCGCAGTATCAGCTGTCGCACCACTTTGGCTATCTGCTTCTCAAGCTCGCGCACGCCGCTCTCGCTCGTATACCCCTCCACGATTTTCTGAAGGGCTTCGACAGAGAAGTCAAAGAATCCGGCGTCAAAACCATTGTCCGCGGCCATGCGGGGGATGAGGTGACGACGCGCTATCTCCACCTTCTCCTCGAGCAGGTAGCCCGGTATCTCTATCACCTCCATACGGTCAAGCAGCGGCCGGGGGATGGACTGCAGACTGTTGGCTGTGGCTATGAAGAGCACCTCAGAGAGATCATAGTCGACGTCGACATAGTTGTCATGAAAATGTGAGTTCTGCTCGGGGTCAAGCACCTCGAGCAGTGCTGCCGAGGGGTCGCCCTTATAGTCAGACCCTGTCTTGTCTATCTCGTCGAGCAGTATCACGGGGTTTGTGCTCCCCGCCCGTCGCATAGCGTCGATGATGCGTCCCGGCATGGCGCCTATATAAGTGCGACGATGACCGCGTATCTCGGCCTCGTCATGCAGACCGCCGAGCGACACACGCTGGTAGTCGCGTCCCAGCGCACGCGCCACCGAGCGCCCCAGCGATGTCTTGCCTACGCCCGGGGCGCCCACAAGACAGATGATGGGCGAATGTCCCGAGGGATGATTCATCATCACCGCAAGCTGCTCGAGGATACGCTCCTTCACCTTCTCCAGACCATAGTGGTCAGCCTCAAGCACCTCCTCAGCCTTCTCGAAACTGTCGTTAATCTCTTTCCTTATGCCCCACGGGAGCTCGACGAGGGTCTGGAGATAGGAATACTGAACGGAATAGTCAGGCGACTGCGGATTGAGGCGCCTCAATTTCTCAACCTCCTTGTCAAACCGCTTACGCACATCGGCCGGCATATTGAGCTGATCGGCCTTGGCGGTGAACGCAGCGGCATCGTCCTCGTCGCCATAGAGCTCGTCGCGCAGAGTCTCAAACTGCTGTTGCAACAGCATGTTGCGCTGCTGCTCGTCCATATTGCGGCGTGTCTTGCGCATGATCTCCGCCTTCAGCTCGGCCATCTGCTCGTTTTGAGCGAGGAGCGACAGCAGCAGCATCGCACGGTCCTTGAGACGCGATTTCCTGAGCATGTCCATCTTGTCGCTGACGGAAAAAGCCGAGTGGGTCGCTATCATATTGATGAGCAATATGGGCGACGGGACATGCTCGATGTTGAATATGAGGTCGGAGAGATGCTCCTGTTCCTGCTTGATGATATTGAGCGTGATGTCGCGTATCTGCGACACCATCACGGCAAATTCCTTGTCGGTGCCCCGGGGATTGGTCTCGCGCACACTCTTGGCCACGACGCTGAGGGCGCCGCGGATAGTCTCGCCCGCTCCCGGCCCGACGATGGAGATCTTGCCGCGGGCAGAGAGGATGGCTGTCTTGGTGCCGTCGGGGAGCTCAAACACCTTGATCACATCGGCCACCACACCATACTTGTGGAGGCCGTCGGGTGTGGGATTGTCGTCAGACGCGTCTACCTGACAGAACACACCCACCGGGATGCTCTGCTCGGCTGCCACACGCACCGTGGCCTCGGTAGACTCACGGCCCAGTGTAATGGGAAAAGTGACCCCGGGAAACAGCACGAGGTCGCGCATGGGCACCACGGGTAGATCGTCGAGCGAGGGCTCGGCCGGATGCTCGGGACGCGACACTTCAAACTGTCCGATGGACACTATCTTTGCTTCTTCTTTCATACTCTTGATTTCAGCCTCCAAAGTTAGCAATTTTTTGCCAAATATCCACCATCCCTCCCGCGTGCCGATGGCGAGTGAGGGAAGCGGGCAAAATGTATAACATATTTTAACTCGTGTGTGCGTGTATGTCGCACATGGCGGCTACTACTTTTGCCATCGGGCAAACAAGTTTACCCTCTCACATGTTTCACATATATTAATTCTCATCGCTATGTATATCATCTCCTCACGTGTAGTGGACACCATTAACCGCCTCCCTGCCACAGACCGCGGCCCCATCGAGCGTGCACTCAACGCCGAGCTGCTCCACGGCGTTCCGCCCGAGCAGTCGCTGACGCCGGTGCAGTGTATGGTGTATGCGATGATACGTTTTTATGTGCGTCAGGACACCGAGCGTGGAGCCACCCCGGCCTCGTCATGTTCATTTATGCCATGCGGGCATGCCCTCGGCTGAATAGGGCGTGTAGACACACACCGCATATCGCCACCCGGCCCTCTCAGGACCGGTGTGATACGAAGGGGTGTAAGTGATGCCCAACAGATATTTCCCGTCCACTCCGTCGCCATCATGGGCCATGGCGTCGTCATCGCTCACTCCCGGAGGGATGGCGTAGACGGTATAGCGCATGGGGCGGGCCCCTGTCATGTCGGCCGGCGCATCCCAGATCAATGTGTCGCCACTGCGGCGCAGATTGCGGGCCTTGGCAGTGGGGGCTCCCTCGGTGGTGCTGATCTGGGGGGTGAGCGACGGGGAGTCGAAACGCGAGGCGAGGACCTGAGCGACATCGGGCAGGAAGCGGGCGCTGTAGACGATGATCCCCTGATTGCCGTCGAGACTCTCGGCACGGTTGATGTCGATGCGGTGACCCACATCGGCAATATTCTCCCGACGGTTGCCGCGGGTGAGATTCTCGAGGGTGAGACTCGAATAAAGATGTGTGCCGTAGAGATTTGAAGCACCGCTCCACCACCTGACAAGTGGCTCTGAGGGAGCGGTGGGATGGGTCGCGGTCCAATAGATCTGAGGAGAGATAAAGTCTACGGTCCCCTGATACATCCACCCCACGGGGTCGGAGTAGATCTCGCAATACTGCCAGTCATCTGCCTTGACGGCACACGGATCTGTGCCCCACACGGCAGCCGAGGATGAAGCCTTGCCCGCCACGCCGGCCGGCGATATGCCGAAACGGCACCCCGGGAAATTGTCGCGGATCATAGCCGCCACATCGGCCACCGTCTTGTGGATATTGGCCCTGCGCCATTGGCCATGGGTCATCATGGCGCCCTGCTCCATGTAGAGATCATAGTCTCCCGCCGAGGCATCCTCGGGGATGCGTTGCGGATAGAAATAGTCGTCAAACAGCATCCCGTCCACCTCGTAATGTTCGAGTATATCGCGGCACACGGCCACGATGTGTTGTCTCGCCTCCTCGAGGCCGGGGTTGAAGACGGTGTATTTGCCATAGGTCAGCAGCCAGCCGTTCTCTTTCCATTTGCAGTCCTGTGGCGTGGAGTAGTCTGTGCCAGTGGACCATCTGAAGGGATTGACCCATGCGTAACATTCGAGCCCCCGGGCATGGCACTGCTCTACCATAAATCCGAGCGGGTCCCACTGAGGCTCACGGCCTCGCCGCCCGGTGAGGAATCCGCTCCACGGCTCGAGACTCGAGCGATACATGGCATCCCCCATAGAACGCACCTGAAAGCACACCGTGGTGAAATTGAGCTGCTTCACACGATCGAGCAGCGAGATGAGTTCGGCTTGCTGCACACTGGCCGTGCGGCTGTCAGCGCCCGTACGCGACGGCCAGTCGATGCCCCACACGGTGGCCACCCACACCCCGCGCATCTCACGTTTGGGCGACGAGAGTAGCGGCAGAGGTAAGGCTGTCAGCAACAGCCACAACAGCACAAGGCGGAGGGTGAGACGGGGATTCTGCATGTTCGGGCTCAATATCGGTCCGCAAAATTAACACATTTTCATAAAATAATCCCCATCCTCCATTCGGAATTAGTAAAAAAATGGCTAATTTTGCAGTTTGAAAAATAGACCCATCCCATTATGTCGACAATGCGCCATATATTACTTACCATCCTCGCAGCGGCAGCGATGACATCGTGCGGCGAATATCAGAAAGTGCTCAAGAGCACCGACCCTGATTATCGTCTCGACTATGCCCGCCGGGCCTTTGAGGAAAAGAAATATACTCAGGCAGCTACGGCGCTCGAGAATGTCGCGGTAGCCTTCCGCACCTCTGAGAAAGCCGAAGACGCCCAGTATCTCTTGGCCCTGTCCCAGTATGAGAATCAGGACTACGAGACAGCGGGCACCAACTTCAAGACCTATCTGCAGCGCTTCCCGAGAGGAAAATATGCTGAGTTGGCACGGTTCTATACAGGCTACGGATATTATCTCGACTCGCCTGACTCCCAGCTCGACCAGTCGGGGACCATCAAGGCCATACAGGAGCTACAGTCGTTTCTCGACTTCTATCCCCGCAGCGATAAAGTGTCGATAGCACAGAATGCCATATTCGAACTTCAGGACAAGCTGACACTCAAACAGCTTGAAAACGCACAGCTGTATTACAACCTCGGCACCTATCTGGGCAACAACTATGAGAGCGCCGTGATAGTGGCCCGCAACGCCATCAAGGACTATCCCTACTCCAAATACAAGGAAGACCTTGAGCTCCTCATCCTCAAGGCACGCTATCAGGAGGCACGCCAGAGCGTCGAGGAGAAGAAGCCCGAGCGATATGCCGAGGTGATCGACGAATATTACTCGTTCATCAACAACTATCCCGACACCCCCAACCGCAAGGAGGCCGACAACATCTTTGCAATAGCAAGCCGCTACGCATCCAAGTGACCGGCCCACGCCCACGAATCAAAAAGGTAAGAAATACTAAAACCATCTATTAGCATACATGGACTACAAAAAGACCAAAGCCCCTCTCAACACTCAGACCCGCGACCTCATCTCAATGAGCGAGGACACCGGCAACGTCTATGAGACAGTGTGCATCATCGCCAAACGCGCCAATCAGATAGCCGGCGAGATGAAACACGACCTTGAGAAGAAACTTCAGGAGTTTGCCTCGCTCAACGACAACCTCGAGGAGGTGTCCGAAAACCGCGAGCAGATAGAGATTTCGCGCTACTACGAGCGTCTCCCCAAGCCCACCCTCATCGCCACCGAAGAGTATCTCGACCACAAGATCCACTTCCGCAATCCCGCCAAGGACGCACTCGACGAGGAGTGACCCACCCCACCCCGCAACGACTATCACCCCCGGCCCCTGCCCGCGCAGGCACACCCGGGGGTGACTTCTTATCCCCCGACCGCTACAACATCCGAGGAAACATCACTATTCCCGATCACCCCGCAAAAAATTCCCGTGTAAAAATTTGCAGATATCGTGTGGAATCCATAACTTTGCACCCGAATTACGGATCTGTTGCCACACAGGCCACACATAGTTAACAATACAACTATGATAATTCATCGGGGTGTAGCACAGTTGGCAGCGCGCCACGTTCGGGACGTGGAGGTCGGAAGTTCGAGTCTTCTCACCCCGACCCTTTAAGGGTTAAATGCTTGCAAGTCAACCACTTGCAAGCATTTTTCAAAATATGCCGGGACAGATACGGGACACGTCGTTTCAAACGTCCCTATGTTGAATGAGACATTTCTTAGCAAAGAAATGTTAAAAAAATGTACCCAGAACATTTTTCATCTTCAAAAAAAGAGAGAACTGGCGTACCAACGCCACCAAGAACAACAGCAGCAACGGTCATCAGATACGACCCACCGGTCTACCGTGAGAACCCCAAAGGCTGCTACATAGAATTTCGAGCCTTCGACCCCGAGCTTGGCTGCATGAGGCGCAAGCGAATGAAGGTAAACCGTATCGAAGGGAAGCTCGCACGTCGCA
>CAZAWC010000014.1:0-5200 GCA_964488595.1 uncultured Staphylococcus sp.
GACAAGGTCACCGACATCGGCTGTCTCGCCGCCGGTCGAATATATCCCCACCCCCATGGAGCGGAGTGTCTCGAGCAGCTCCTCGGTGCCGTTGATGATGGCCGAGATAACCTCGCCGGGGATGAGATTCTTGTTGCGCCCTATGGTCGAGGAAACAAGAATGTTGTCTGTGGCGCCAACACAGAGCAGATCGTCCGTGTTCATCACCAGCGCGTCCTGCGCTATGCCGCGCCACACGCTGAGGTCGCCCGTCTCACGCCAGTAGGCATAGGCCAGCGACGACTTGGTGCCGGCGCCGTCGGCGTGCATGATATTACACCATTCCGGGTCGCCGCCGAGTATGTCGGGGATTATCTTGCAGAAAGCCTGTGGGAAAAGCCCCTTGTCGACATTCTTTATCGCATTGTGCACATCCTCTTTCGAGGCCGAGACCCCACGGAGATTATAACGCCTGTCTGTCATATCGAAGTCTGAATTATGAAATTTTGAGCAAAGTTAGCAAAAAATACTCAAACTCACATCACGATTGCACGGGGATTGACAGCAGGGGCACGTCGGCATGGAACAGGAGCCTGTGGGCCCACGAGGGGTTGAACAGACGCGAGAATATATTCTTGTGGCGTGTGCCCATGGCTATCATGCCATAAGTATGCGCCTCGTTGATGCGGGCGAAGTCGTCCACAGGATTGTCGAGCGACAAGGGAGAAAGTTTGAATGTAAATGCGGGATAATTCTCGCGGCAATATGTGAGAAGCCTGTCCATGGCATCGGCGGCTGTCGACGAGAAGCGTCCACGGGGCAGACGGATGAGGGTGATCTCGAAATGTTCGGCACTGAACATGCGGTAGAGCGCATCGAGGGCGAGGATATCCTCCTGAGCCGGTGAGGCAAAGAAGAGAACACGCGAGATGGAGTCGACCGACGTGGTGGACAGCTCGGGTGTCACGGTCAGCAAAGGAGCCTTGCACGCATCTATGACCTCGGCCGTGACACTGCCGAGCAGTTCGCGCTCGCGCGAGCCTGCGCCGCTGGTCCCCATCACGATGATCATGGTCTTGTGGGTCTCGGCATACTCATTAATGGCCTCCTCAGGGAGCCCTTCCACTATGGTATTAATAAATTTCACCGGCGGGAGCACACCATCCTTGATCTTGCCGCGGATCTCCTCTACAAAGGCATCCATCCTCTGGCGGGCAAGCGTGGTGACCGTCTTCTCCTCCTCGAGCTCCTCGATGACATCCGGAGAATCAATCCCCGGAGTGAACGACAGGGCGTCGGTAAACTGCATGGCCGACTGAGAGGCAAATGCGGGGTCGACATATGAGTGGAGGATGGTGAGCGGAGCCTTGCTGATGGCGGCTATCCTGAAGCCCATCTCCACGGCCTTGAGCGAACAGTCCGAGAAGTCTACCGGCACGAGCACGGTGGCTGAGTTGGCGTCGAGATCGGCAAGGGCCTGCGGGGAGAGTATCTCTATGTTCTCTATGAGACGCAGGGCGAATGGCAGGTCACACTCCTTGATCCTGACTCTCACTCCGGCAGATATGGACGGATTGTTGAGATTGACGTTCTGGAGCACTACGCTGATGCCTTCGGTCTCAAGGATGGTCTTGAGACGGTGGGCCCGCTCGTAGGTATGTATGGCGACGGTGATAAGTCTTTCGGTCAGCATGGCCTATTGATGGATATGAGGTGAATCAAATAAAAAAAGGAAAGGACATATTCCGACCGTCCGCTGCGTGGCGGAGGGAGGAGCTGTCCTTTCACTGTGTATCTGAAAATTATGTATGGTCTGAGTCGTTGTTTCTGTCCGTGACCCTCACGCAGGGCGGGTCAGTCCTCTTTCTCGCGGCTCTGGAGTATCTCCACAGCCATGTCATAGATGGTGGTATCGTCGAGCACCACAATCCCTCCGTCGGGACCCGGCTCGATGTGGACGCCACAGTTCTTGCCAGACTCATAGTTGGAACCGCCGAAATAGTTGCGGACTGTCTGAGGGGTGACGTTGAGTTTGTCTGCTATCTGGCTTATGGAGCCGTCGGGAAGTGCATCCTTGATGCGACGGAGATCGTTGAAGCTGATGGTCTTGGTCATGATTCGGAAGATTTAGAGGGTTGGGGGGAATTGAGTTCTTAAATCTCGAGGAGGGAATACCGGATTCTCTAATCCGCTCCACTAAATTAGGATTTATTATCTGATTATCCAAATAAATCGCGATAAAATAAATATGTTATATAACATACCCGCGATTAACTGACTGATTCTAAGAAATTAGTCTCTTTGCTCAGATCTATCCCGGGCTCGCCGTAGGCCGCGGGGCCGGCGTTCAGGGTCTCACCTTGCTCACGTCCGCGGCATTGATCCATGCCCGGTGGGCATTGTCAACCTCCACGTCATACCACACGGTGCGGACCGAGTCGACTGCCGAGCGCGAAGCCACGGAGTCGATGATCGTCACACGTGTGCCCTCGTGGAGCAGCATGGCCTCCTGCGAACGGTCGCCGGGAGTGCGGGGCACGGTGCTGAGGATGGTCGACGGGGCCGTGACGATGGCCACGTTTCGGTCGCCGGCCAGAGAGGCGGCGCGGAGCGAGATCCAGAGCCCCGCACAGCAGCACAGAAGGGTGACGATACCGCCGAAGAATCCTATCTTGCGGAGGGTGACATTGTCGAGGAAGAGGTAGACGAGCAGCGACGCGGCCGTGAGGGCGAACAGCGCAAAGGTGAGCCAAGCCCATGTGTCGGGACTCGCCACCTTGGCAACGGCATCGAGAGCGTTGCCGAAAAATGTGCCTCTCTCGCCGGGACGGTCGGTGAGGCGCGAGTTGACAAACTCGAGATTGTGGCGCACGTCGGCATCGGTGGGGTCGAGGCGCAGTGCACGCTCATAGGCCAGTACTGCCTCGCCCGGCTTGCCGACACGATAATATGAATTGCCGAGATTGTAATAGAGCTTGGCCGAGGGGCCTTCATCGGCTATCGCCTGACGATAGAGAGCCACAGCCACGGCAAAGTCATCGGACATATAGGCCGAATCCGCCTGCTGGATGAGGGCCGACTCGGCGCGGGCCCCGGTGGCCGCGGCAATGATTATGACAAGGATGGTGAGAAAACGTGTCATCTGGAATTTCTTTCAATATTGTTGATTGCCTCGACACCGGCGTTGTAGACATTGTCCATGCGCGAGGATGAGTCGGGGGTGTAGCGGGCCATCTCACACTCGTCTATCACAGCGATGAGAGGCTCGATAACATCTGATTTATAGCCGCGTGACTCGAGCGTCCCGGCGATATTGGGGCGGGTGAGCTGCGAACCGGGCAGGGACAGTTTGTCAGAAAGATAGCCCCACAGCGCGCGAAGCATCTCCTCGTAGAACTTGTCCGAGTCGTGTGCGGCAAGATAGCCGGCCGCTTTCTTGAGACGCCGCTTGGCCACCTTGCTGGCACGTGCCGTGCGTGTGCCGGAGATATCAGCCCTACGGGCTGCCACTTTGCGGTTGGCTATGATGACACCAACGGTGACAACGAACACTATCAGATAGAGGATCCAGTAGATCGGCCTGTCCACGGCAAGCGTGTGAGACTGCGACGGATTTTTGTCGCCGAGCCATATGTGGCGGATGTCCGAATTCTTGTTTTCGATATCTTTCTGATCCTCTGATGTCACAGGCGCCGAGAGCCCTTTGACCACCTTGATGGGATATGAGGGAGTGGTGAGGGTGACGTATGAGGCGGTCGAGGGATCGAAATAGACGAATTTGTCGCTGCCGATCGTGAAGTTGCCGACACTCTGAGGCACGAAAGTGTACTCTATCGTCATGGTGCCTGACACCTCACTGCCGTGGACGGTGGTCTGTATGTCGCTCTTCGGTGTGTATTGCTCAAACTCAGACGGGAAGTCGATCTCAGGCTCCTTGAGATACTTGATATTGCCCGTGCCCGTCACGGTGTAGATGAGTGTCGAGGGATCGTTGGTGCGGAATGTATTGCCTACAAGACGCGAGTCAATCTTGAAGCGGCCCACAGCACCGTTGAATCCTGCGGGACGCGGCTCTGGGAGGGCCTTGATATCGATGGACGCCGAGTTGGAGCTGACCTTGATCTTCTGCTCGCGCGGCTGTCGCACCTGAAACATGCCCATATTCACGTTGTCATATTGCACAACGGAGATATCATAGTTGCCCGAGTTGATGGTGAGACGACCGCTCTTCTGCGGGAAAATGATACACTGCTTGAGCACGGCGGTCATATAGTCCTGCCCGCGGAATGTCTCCACCTCGTTGAGCGCAGGCTGCACGTCAAGCTCCTGAATGAGAAATCCATCGAATGCCGGCTGACGTGTGGGCATAAAGGAGGAGATGGAATACTTGGTGTAGAGCTTGATGGTACACAGGATGGCCTCCTGCTCCCATGCTGACGACTTGGAGAGGATGATCCTCACAAACACGTCGTCGGAATTGACCTTGCGACCGGCTGCCTGCGAGTCGGGGTCGTCGACAGCGACGGGGCGTTGTGACGCCGGGGTCGACCGATCTTCAGACGAGTAGACCGTAAACTTGACCGGCTGAGTGGAAAGCCGCTTGCCGTCGGCCACGATGGTAGCCGACGGGATGGTGAAGGTACCTGCCTTCTCTGCTTTGTAATAATATGTATACTCCACAGATGATGACGAGGTGGCGCGTCCGTTGATGATCTGATAGCTCTGCGACGTAGACTGCGCCGGCCCATAGACAAGGCGGCATCCGTCCACTGGCTGCACCTTCAGGTCGCTGCCATCTGCATCCGTCAGTCTGAACGTGACGGCAAAGCGTTCACCCTCATACACCCTTCCGGGACCCTTCACCGTGAAGCTCACCTCGGCCAGGGCCGTGACGGCAACCATGGTGAGAAGAAGGAATATCGAAAATAGACGTTTCATCGTGAGGTTTTTGAATTGATAATAATAGGATCATGCTGCGGCGTGATCACCAAGGTTTGGCCGGCTGCCGGCGAGAGGCTGCGCCCTTGCGCTGCTCTGCCTCCACACGGCGACGGGTGGCATTTTCGGCGTTTTCCATCGTCTTGAGAATCTGCTCGGCATTCTGGCGGCTTATGCCGCCGTTCTGCTGCTCGGGATTCTTGTTCTGATCTTTCTTGTCTTGCTGCTGCTGATTCTGATTATCCTTGTTGTTCTGATCTTGGTTATTCTGATCCTTGTTCTG
>CAZAWC010000014.1:5300-30774 GCA_964488595.1 uncultured Staphylococcus sp.
TTGTTTTGGTCCTTGTTTTGGTCTTGGTTCTTGTCCTGATTCTGATCTTGGTTCTGATCCTGATTTTGATTCTGATTCTGCTGCTCCTCAAGTTTTTTCTGAGCCAGTCTCAGATTCTCACGGGCCTGATCGTTGTCAGGATTGCGACGGAGGGCATTTTTGTAGAATTCAATGCTCTTGGCATATTCATTCCCGGCAAATGCTATGTTGCCGAGATTATAAAAGGACAATTCCGAGAGTTTGACGTCCTGCGACGTTCCGGCCAGTTCGGACAATATTGTCTGAGCCTCGACGAGATTCTCGCCTCCCGCAGTGTGCTGACGGATATAGGCGAGTGCGAGATTAAACTTGGCTGTCTCGTTGAGCGGGTTTAAGTCGATGGCTTTCTTGTAGGCCACCTCGGCATCGGCATACTGCTTGTTGCGATATGCTTCATTGCCGTCGGCTATCAGTGCGCGTTCCTCGCGGGTGGTTTTCACGGATTCGGCATGTAAGGCCGGGACACCCATCACGAGGAGTAGTGCGATCGAAATAATATGTTTCATTTCTTCTCTCCTTTCTTGTCATCCGACGCAGCGGCTCCATTAGTGCCGGAAGCGTCGCGGGTGAAGAATCTGTATTGTTTGAGCCATGAGATCTTGCGCGTCACCACAAAGACGTCTGCCACGAGGAGCAGCAGGGCTATCCATGCTACGATGGGAAACTGTTCGCTCTGAGGCGAGAATGTTTTGCGCTCGAACTCGCTCTGCTGCAGCTCGTCCATCTTCTCATCGACAGCGCCGACAGCCGAGGGCGAACTTCCGTTGACATACACGCCGTCGCCGGCGCGGGCTATCTCCATGGCCGTCTGTTCGTCAAGGCGCGTCACCACGGGGCCTCCCGTCTCGGGGTCGGCCATATAACCGCCCCCGCGCAGAGGGATACGGGCCCCCTTGGGCGAGCCGAGACCGATGACATCGACCTGAATACCGGCCTGCGACGCACGCTTTGCCTCGTCGATGGCATTGTCCTCAAAGTTCTCACCGTCTGTGAGCACCACTATGGCTTTGCCCATATCATCGCCCGGAGTGAAGGCATTCATGGCCATGTCTATGGCCGTGCCGATGGCTGTGCCTTGGGTGGGGACCATATCGGTGGTGATGGAGTTGACAAACATTTTGGCCGAAATATAGTCGGAGGTGATGGGGAGCTGGGTGTAAGCATCGCCAGCAAAGACTATGAGACCCACCTTGTCATTGTGCATCTTGTCGATGAGCTTCTCAAGGATGAACTTGGCCCTCTGTAGGCGCGACACGCCACCTTCGTCGTCGGTCGACGAGGCCAGCATGGAGTTGGAGACGTCGAGACAGATCATCACCTCCACGCCACGCTCGGTGACAACCTCCGCCCCGTCATTCTCGATCGTGGCGGCTGCGCGCGGACGAGCCAGCACGATGACGAGGGCCGCGATGATCGCCGCGGCAAAACAGAGTTTGACCCAAGGCATGTAGAGCGACACCTCGGGCATGAGGCCTCGGAGAGTTTCAGGGTCGCCGAACTTCCTCAGCCGACGGCGGCGCGACATGCGCGCCCATATGAAGATGAGCACCACCGCCGGGATGAGGAGCAGCAGGTAGAGGAGGCGGGGATATGCAAATGTTATCATAAGCGTCAGGGGATTGAACGAAGTACAGTGTAACGCAACAGGAAGGCAAGGCCAAAGAGCGAGAGTGCCGCCACAGCCCACGGGAAGTAATCATCCTCGGTGGCCGTGAAGTTGCGGGTATCCATAGTGGTTTTCTCGAGCCGGTCTATCTCGGCAAAGATGTCGCGGAGCACATTGTTGTCCGTGGCCCTGAAATACTTGCCGCCCGTGGTCTGGGCAATGTTGCGCAGGGTGGCCTCGTCGATCACCACGGGGAGTTGGACATACTCGATGCGGCCAAACATGTTTTCCTGCGGATAGGGAGCTGTGCCGTTGGTGCCTATGCCGATGGTATAGACCTTGATGCCGAGTTCGCTGGCTATCTCGGCTGCCGTCAGCGGGGCTACATTGCCGGTATTGTTTGAGCCGTCGGTGATGAGGATGATGCTCTTGGACTTGGCTTTACCATCCTTAATGCGGTTGATCGACGTGGCGAGGCCGTCGCCGATGGCGGTGCCGTCCTGAAGCATGCCCATCTTGATGTCATTTATGTAGTTGACCACGGTGGCGCGGTCTGTGGTCATCGGGAGGGCCGTGAAGCTCTCGGCGGCAAAGATGACCACACCGATGTTATCGCCGTCGCGACCGGCCACAAACTTTGAGGCCACATCCTTGGCAGCCTCAAAACGGTCGGGCTTGAAGTCGCGGGCGAGCATAGATGTGGAGATGTCGAGAGCGAGCACGATGTCGGTGCCCTCGACGCGCGATGTGTTCCACGAGTCGCGTGTCTGCGGACGGGCCAATATCACTATGACACAGGCTATCGCCCCGAGCTGCAACACGAACAGCAGGTGGACGAGCCAGCCGCGGAGCGGGCGTCCCATCCCTGCGAACGGGGCCAGCGAAGACATCTCCATCGGGGCGTGGAGCGAGCGTTGTTTCCACACATACCACGCGATGAGGGGTATGAGCAGAAGCAGCAGCCATAGATATTGCGGATGTGCGAGTAGCATACGGATCAGTCAGCTTTAGGTTTGGTTGTAGGTTCGGCATTCTCGGCGGGAGCGGCAGGGGGAAGCGGCTTGGTCATCTCCACAAACTGCATGGCCGAGTTGAATGCGCGGTTGTTCATATCAGGATCAGGGCGCAGCTTGGCAAACTTCACGAAGTCGGCCACCTCGAGCACCAGTGCCATCTGGCTCTGTCCGGTGCGCGCCTCCATATCGGCGAGCACGGCCCTGCGGATCTGATCGGAGGTCATCTCCATAGCGTTGATGTTGAATCGACGCTGCAGATAGGTGCGGAGGATATCGGTGAGCACGGTGTAATATTCCTTCTCACGTCCTTTCTCACACAGATTCTCTGAGCGCAGCTGATTGAGTGCCGTGATGGCCTGTTCATAGGGGGGCACGGGTTTGACATCGACCTTGACATAGGCATCGCCCTTCCTGAAGAAACGCCGCTCGAGGTAGTAGATCAGCAGTCCGACAGCCAGTATCCCGAGCGCCCAAAGCAGAGGCACGGGGATATAGTCGAGAAACGGGCGGTTGATGTCGGCCACGTCGGAATAGTCGTGAATATTGCTCAGCGTATCGACAGGCACCGGGAGCACCTTGAGCGGCAGCCGGGCCGAGCGCACTGTGTCATGACCGTCAATGTAAAGAATCGGTTTGAGCAGATACATCCCCGAGTCAAACGACTGGAGGAGCATCTCGCGGTTGATCTGAACGCGGCCGTTGCCTATATCCGTGCTGTCGGGGTCAAGCAGCGAGAGGATCTCGACATTACCGCACATGGAGTCCCGGGGGATCACGATATTGCCCCGGGCATCCTTGTCGGTGACCAGCTCGATGTGCAGAGGTGTAGCTTTGCCCATCAGCACATAGGCCGAGTCCATGCTCACCTTGAGCACGGGAGCCGTTGCCATGGAGGGGAGGGCCGACGTCAGAAGCGCGACGGCAAGAAAAATAATATGTCTGATGTAAGAAATATTCATCTCACGCCTCGGTTTTTAAACAGTGTCATAAGCGAGCGGGCAAAGTCCTCGTCAGTAGCTATCGAAGCGAGGTCTACCCTACTCTTACGCAGTGTCTCGGTCATCTGCTGTTGGCGGCCATACCACCATTTTCCATAAGCCTGACGGGTGGATTTGAGCGAAGTGTCGATCCATCGCAGTGCCCCAGTCTCGAGGTCGGCCACACGCATCAGCCCCACGTCGGGCAGCGAGGTGTCGCGCTTGTCATAGACCTGAATGGCTATGATGTCGTGCTTGTTGACAGCCACCTGTAGCTGGCGTGAGTAGTCGTGCGAGTCGATGAAGTCCGAGATGAGAAAGGCTGTGGAACGTTTCTTGAGGGCATCGGTGAGATAGCGCAGGGCCACGCCGATGTCGGTGCCGTTGTTTTCGGGAGTGAAGTCGAGGAGCTCGCGGATGATGAGCAGGATATGTTTCTTACCCTTCTTTGGAGGGATGAACTTCTCCACCTTGTCCGAGAAAAAGAGCACACCGATCTTGTCATTGTTGGTGATGGCCGAGTAGGCCAGTGTGGCCCCGATCTCGGCTATCATCTGGCGTTTCTCCTCGCCCACGGCACCGAAGAGCCGCGAGCGCGACACATCGACAAGAAGCATCACCGTGAGTTCACGCTCCTCCTCATACACCTTGACATAAGGGCGGTTGTGACGGGCAGTGACGTTCCAGTCAATATCGCGCACGTCGTCGCCATACTGATACTCGCGCACCTCCGAAAACGTCATGCCGCGACCCTTGAAGGCGGTGTGATACTCGCCCGCAAAGATGTTTTGCGACAGACCCCTCGTCTTGATGTCGATCTTGCGTACTTTCTTTAACAGCTCGTTAGCTTCCATGCCGTTATGCGGAAATAGGATTTGACAATGTCATCAGGGCACCTCGACCTTGTCGAGAATCTCCGAGATGATCATATCGGTGGTGATATTGTTGGCCTCAGCCTCGTAGGTGAGACCGATGCGGTGGCGGAGCACATCGTAGCACACGGCCCTGACATCCTCGGGCACCACATATCCGCGGCCGCGGAGGAAAGCATAGGCTCTCGAAGCCTTGGCCAGACCTATCGAGGCACGGGGCGAGGCTCCGAAGCTGATCATGTCGGCGAGATCTTTCAGACCGCAGTCGGCGGGATTACGTGTAGCGAAGACGATGTCTACGATATAGCGCTCGATCTTCTCATCGAGATATATCTGCGACACGATCTTCTGCACATCGACTATTTCCTCGGGCTTGAGCAGGGGACGCACCTCGGTGCGGACGCCTGTGATGTTGCGGCGGATGATGGCCTTCTCCTCCTCCTTCGAGGGATAGCCGATGATGACCTTGAGCAGGAAACGGTCTACCTGCGCCTCGGGCAGAGGATAGGTACCCTCCTGCTCGATGGGGTTCTGCGTGGCCATCACGAGGAAAGGCTCATCGAGGGGGAAGGTCTTGTCGCCGATGGTCACCTGACGCTCCTGCATGGCCTCGAGCAGCGCGCTCTGCACCTTGGCCGGAGCACGGTTGATCTCGTCAGCAAGGACAAAATTGGCAAAGACCGGGCCTTTCTTGATCTGGAACTGCTCGGTCTTGATGGAGTATATCATGGTGCCGATGACGTCGGCGGGGAGAAGGTCGGGAGTAAACTGTATGCGGCTGTACTTGGCATCAATGACCTGTGCGAGAGTCTTGATGGCAAGAGTCTTGGCAAGACCGGGCACACCCTCGAGCAGCACGTGGCCGTTGGACAGAAGCGCGATAAGGAGAGAGTCTACAAGATGTTTCTGACCGACGATGGTCTGATCCATTCCTTGTGTGACGAGCTGCACGAAGTCGTTTTTTGAAGCGACGAGCTCATTGAGGTCTCTGATGTTAACCGATTCGCTCATAGTGGGAGTTATATCTATTTTTGTATGTATAGTGAGTTTTGATATTATGCGATACACAAAGTTAATTATTACAACAATCAAAGTGTGAATAAAGTGTGTTAATTTTATCTATTTTATCTTTCGATTAGCGAAAATTAACTCGTTTACGCACATATTAAACCCGCCCCGGGCAGGTGTCCGGGGCGGGTTTGAGTGATAAGTCTGCGCTAAAGCGTCAGAAGAGGATATTCATGCCCAGCGAGGCCGAGGCATTGGACTGCAGGGGCACACCCTGCTTGGCCATCTTGCCAAATGTATGATCCTGTGCGAGGAACATGTTGAAGCCCGGGCAGTGGAGATTGGCCATCCAGCCAAATCCGCAACCATATGTGCCTGCGCTGCCGTTGATGCCGAGCGAGAACACTTTGCAAAGGGCCACGTTGCCCGACAGGCGGAAGTCTGTCCACGAGTAGCAGCCGGCTATACGGGTGGTGTTGAGCAGGCCGAAGGTAGCCTTGCGCCACATGGGGAGGGTGTACTGCGCACCGATGTTGAGGGTGGCGTGGAGGGCCTGTGTGCGCGAGCCGATGTTGCCGTCAGTCTCGAGTTGATAGAGCTCCTCGAGGGCATTGCGCATGTGCTTCCACTCCTTGGAGAACGAGTTGGTGGCCTCATCGTCGACATTGAATGTATAGGCATCCGTGCGGAAAGTCTTGTCGCCGTTGGTGGTGGCATAGAGGTCGTTGCTCCAGCTGATGAAGCCAAGGTCGAGCAGGGCCAGCGAGAACTGCCAGTCCTTGAGCTGCTTGGGCGAGTATACAGCACCGAGATCAAGGGCCATACCGAAGCCGTTGGGGGCCGAGAAGTCGCCGTCGAGCCCGCTCACATAGTCGAGACCAGTGTGTTTGTTGGTCTTGATCTTATAGTTCATACCCTTGATCGAGGCATGGATACGGGCGTTGGTGGTGACATTCCACGAGTTCTCCTGCAGGTCGAGATTGGCATTGTCGAGCTTGGCGTCGAGCGAAGCGATGCCGACGAGAAACTTCAGGTTGCCGCCCACGCGAAACTCGTCATTGATGCGGCGGCTGTGTCCCAGCGAGATCTCGCCATATCCGAGGCCGGTGGCGCTGAGATCGGTGATGTCGTATGTGCGGTTCTCAACACCCTCCTTGAGCAGGGAGAAGATCGACTTGGGGAGACGCACGTCCACCGACGCTCTGGCCGAAATATTGATGGTGTTATATCCTCCAAATGCCTTGAAGCCGGCTGCAAGGATGTTGATGCGGGTGTTGACGCCTGTCCTGTTGACGTCGCTCAGATTGCCCATCACCTCAGAGGCTGAGATGCCGGGGTTGAGGAATGTGGTGGTGCGTCCGTCGACGTTATATATCACATCCTTGAGGCTGAGGTTGCCCTGCATGCCGAATCCGACATTGCCGAGCGCGGGGATAGCCACGAAGTTTTTGGTGTTGTCCATGGCCGGATTCATGAGGAAACGATAGGTGAAATCATCCACGAAGTAACCCGACTTGTTGTCCTGTGCCGAAGCACAGAGGGCCGCTGATGCCAGAAGCACTGCTGCCGTAGCTTTCTTTATATCGTATAACATTGTTGTACTTTTCTGTGTGTTATTAGATTAAAGTTCTTTCACATAATAGCCGGATACTGTGGCGCGAATATCCGAGCAGGTGATGCCCTGACCGGGAGTCAGCGCGTTGGACATATTGCCGGGCACCTTGCCGGTGGCTGTGAAGACGATGCCGTCAAGATGTGTCACTTCGCCTGTGATCTCGATCACAACCTCCTGACCCGAAGCATTGGCGGGGATGTTGGCTCCGGTGATGGATACATTGTTGATGCGCTTGCCCTCGACATCAATGGGATAGCCTGTGAAGTCGAGCGAGAAGGGCAGGTTGGAGCTGACGGTGGTCGTCACGCGGAGGGTCTCGATGGTAATGGCATCCACGTCCTCGTCGTTCCAGCCATCCTGTGTGTCTGTGTAGACAACCTGCGAGCCGGCGCCGAAAGCGAGGGGGGCGATGAAGTCATATGTACCAGACACCTCGCCGAGACTCACACCGATGGGGAGCTCGTTGACATGCTGGCGGAATATGTTGGGCTCGTCGAGCGTGATCTTGAGCGACGCGGGCAGCCCGTCGCCCTCGAGCACTGTGGAAAGGGCGGTGAAGGGCACGTGAAATTCCTTGTCGGGCTGGAAGGTAGCGGGCTCTGAGGGGGAAAGGACATACACACTGTGGGCCAGCGACTTGACGTCAAAATAGCCGGGAGCGTCGAGAGAGGCTGTGTGCGAGGGAGCATCGTCAAAGTTGGAGGTGATGCTCAGACCTGTGCGTGCCTGAAGGCCGTAGGGCGAGAGGGGATTGTCAACGCCGAGATAGATCTGAGGATTCATCAGTGAGATGCGTGTCTCTTTCTGGGTGAGAATGTCAGGCAGATCGTTGAGCAGCACATCGCTGATGTTGACGCCCGTGATGTCATAGCGCATGTCGCCCGTGAACGACTCTACATCAATGTCGCTGAGCTGGAGAGCCGAGTGGAGGGTGAAGGAGGGAGGAAGCGAGCCGCTGACGTCACTCCCCTTCACGAGCATTTCGCCGGAGAGGACGGACACAGAGCCATGGAGAGCTGCGTAGTGGGTGGAGGGGGTAAACTGTCCGCCGGCCTTGGCAAAGTCGATGGCCGTGCATTTGAGGACGAGGCGATAGACTCCGTTCACCACCTTGGCCTCGCTCACTGTCACGGTGCCGTTGGCAGCATCAAACGTGCCCTCGGAGGGAACACCCGTAAGCCCCTTGGGGACCGAGACAACGAGATCCTTGATAACGGTGTTTTTCAACACGACACCAAGCTCGGAGATGTCGAGGGTGAGCGAGAGGTCAAATGCACCGGTCACACTCTCGATGGCGAGAATCTCGCTCGGGACTGATCCGCACGCATAGTCAAAATCAACGGGCGATGAGGTCAGCGACACTCGTGTCTCAAACCCTGTGGGAGGCACGCCGGAAAATCCTGTCTGAATCGTGGACCGGGAGGGGTTGCCTGCAGTGCCGCGGAGATGGATGGGGTCAATCTTGACTTCGGAGGAGCCAAATGTACCTGTCCTCACCACGGCATATTCTCCGTTGATCACCTTCACGGCGGCATCGGGATCTGACTCGTCCAGATCAAACATCGACTTTAGTGTGATCTCGTCGATGGAAACAGGAATGGTGAGGTCGTTGACCTGAAATTTTGCGGTTGTGTCAATGTCCGACAGATCGTACTTGTCATCCATACAAGCCGTCAATCCGAGACACGACGCCATTCCCGCGAGAATTAGCTTCGAGTACTTCATAAATGTGATGATGTATTAGTAAAGATTATGATAGTTTAATTAAGTTACCGTTCAGACTATTTCGAGATTGGCCTCGAGACGCTGGCGCACCACCTCGTAGATCATCACGCCGGCAGCCACAGAGACGTTGAGCGACCCAATGGCGCCAAACATGGGGATGCTGACCCTCGCCGTGGTCTCGCGCATGGCTTCGGGAGAGATGCCCACATCCTCGGCACCCATTATAAGGGCGACGGGATCGGTATAGCCAACACCTGTGTAGGGATGTTCGGCCTTCTCGGAGACGGCTATGACGCCATAGCCGTTCTCGCGGAGGAAACGTGCCGCCCATGCGATCGAGGACACTTTGCAGACCGGGATGTGGAGCAGAGCCCCTGCAGACGTCTTGACGGCATCGCCTCCCACCGTGACACTGCCATGCTCGGGGATGACGATGGCATCCACCCCGGCACACTCGCAGGTACGTGCTATGGCGCCGAAGTTGCGCACATCGGTGATGCCGTCGAGGAGCACCACGAACGGGAGTATCCCGGCCTCGTAAAGCTCGGGGACGAGATGGTCGAGCCTGTGATATGTGATGGCAGACATCATGGCGAGGGCACCCTGATGATTCTTGCGCGTGATGCGGTTGATGCGCTCCACGGGCACTCTCTGCACCGTCACCCTCATCCTGCGCGCCAGCTGCAGGAGTTCGGTAGCGAGGTCGCCGTGAAGGTCTTTGGAGAGAAATATCTTGTCGACATTCTGCCCGGCCTCGAGGGCTTCCATGATGGCGCGGAGGCCGTATATGTAGTCGGAACGTTCCATATGTTAATCAGTTATCTATTTGTTGTTCAGTAAAGATTTTGCCGCTCTGACGGCTGCGGCGTCTATCTGCGAGCCACCGAGCATGGCGGCTATGGCGTTGACTCGCTCTGTCTTTGAGAGTTCGGCGATGCGGGTATGGGTCGAGTGCTCGTCATCCTCCTTGAACACCCGATAGTGACTGTCGCCCAGCGCTGCCACCTGCGGCAGGTGGGTGATGGCGATGACCTGAATGGAGCGTGAGATGGAGCGCATCATCCCTCCCATGCGTGAGGCCACGTCGCCCGACACACCGGTGTCGACCTCGTCAAATATTATGGCAGGGAGATTCATGCGCGAGGCGATGATGGTCTTGATCGATAGCATGAGGCGCGAGATCTCACCGCCCGACGCGGTGGAGCCGACCGGCATCAGGGGCTGATTCTTGTTGAATGCCACCATGAAGTTGACAGCGTCGATGCCGGTGGCCGACATGTCGGCGGGGAGCACCTGTATCTCCACCTGCAGGTTTTTCATCCCGAGAGGCACGGCTGTCTCACGGAGGGAGTCGGAGAATTTCTGTGCCTCACGCTTACGCGCCTCTGAGATCTCTATGGCCGTCTCGCGGGCCAACGCCTTGGCGCGCCGGGCTTCGCGCTCCAATCCCGAGAGGAGGTCGTCGCTGTTGTCGAGTTTGAGCAGACGCTCGCGCAGGGAGTCGCGCAGCTCTATGAGCTTGTCGCTGTCGTCGATGCGGTGTTTGTGACAGAGGGTGTAGATATTGTTGAGCCTCTCCTCCACCGCGTCGAGGCGCGCGGGGTCGGCATGCAGATTCTCAAATACTCCCTCGAGCGTCGAGGCGATATCCTCCACCTCGATGCGGGCTGCGGAGAGTCGCTCCTCGATATCGTCGGCGGGGTCGAGCACACTCCCCAGCCCGTCGCAACAGTGCCCGGCCTCGGCGAGGAGGTCGAGCACATTGGGGGTGCCCAGAGAGAGAGAGTTGACGGCGCGGGAAAGGGTCTCCTTGATGGATGAGAGATTGAGCAGCACTTCACGCTCCTGTTCGAGGGCAGCCTGTTCGCCGGGGGCAAGTGCGAGCTCGTCGAGCTGTTCGAGCTGGAAACGGGTATATTCCTCATCCTCGCGGTCACGCTCCACCTGCTGTCGCACCGCCTTGAGACGACGCACGGAGTCGCGCAGATGGTTGTAGCGCTTGGCGTATTCACGCAGACGATCCTCGTTGCCGGCGAGCACGTCTATGACATTGAGCTGAAATTCGGGGCTCGACAGCAGTTGGTTCTGATGCTGGGAGTGGATATCCACCAGCCTGACGGCAAGAGACTGTAGCTTGGCGAGAGGAACGGGGGAGTCATTGACGAAAGCCCTCGACCGGCCCGTCGGCGACACCTCACGGCGCAGTATGCACCGCTCATCGTCCCATTCTATGTCGGCCTCCTCGCAGTAAGCCTTAAGATAAGGGTACTCCCCTACTGTAAAGGTTGCCTCGATGACGCTCTTGGCCGAGGGGTCGGTGACCACGCGCGAGTCTGCACGCGCGCCAAGCAACATGGACAGCGCGCCGAGGATTATCGACTTTCCGGCTCCTGTCTCGCCCGTTATCACATTGAATCCCGGGTGAAAGACGATGTCGAGATTGTCTATCAGCGCGTAATTTGATATATGGAGTGTCTCAAGCACCGGCGGTTTATTTTTGAGTTTTGGATAATCAATCTGGTTTATTTCTCATCACCACGCTTGATCTTCTCGAGTCGGTCGTTATCGGTGGGATAAATCGGCGAGAGTACGTTATAGGCATGAGTGCGTTCTTCGGGCGTGGCTTTGGAATAGATGTTGACGAGCTCGTCGAGCTTGGCGTCGCGAAACATCGACAGCGCCACCGACATGGGGGCTACCTTATAAATAGCGCTGAGATAATCGAGAGACCCGTCTATGGTCTTACGGCCTTTCTCCGGACCCACCGACATCTGGTCGAGTCCCTGAAGATGATACGTGTAATAAAGGTCGCGGATGGCCCGGGTGGAGGGGTCTATGAACGAGCTCAGCACGGCGGCTCTGTTCTTGTTGTCCTCAAACTGTTTCCATCCGCTCTCGCCCGACGACTGGGCCTGATGAACGATGGCTTGAAGTTTCTCGAAATATGGGTCGCCGCCATGTGGCGAGAAAGAGTCGAAGTCTATGGCGAGAATCAGATAGACATAGAAGTTGACTATCGCCGTGAGCTGACTCTCCATGTTCATCTCGTTATAGACCAGCGGCTCGTTTTCAGTGTATGTGAAGTCTACCTTCGTGTCCCTGAAATTGAGCAGTGTGGTGGTATATGACGAGTTGTAGACCGGGCGAATGGCCTGCACCTGAAGCGTGCCCTCGAAACGCCCGTCGGCCTCCTCGTATTTTGTGATGTTGAAAAACATCGTACACTCTATCCGCTCGCTGGGCGAGAACTGGGCATTGGTCCACTTGGTGGTGTTGACATACTCGTTGATGGCAGTCTGCAGAGTCTCGAAAATGCTCTTGTTGGTACCCTCGAGCTGCGATGTGTTGACCTCGACGCGGCAGTTGAGTTCCTGTGCGGCGAGGCTGTGGCCGAGGCCAAGCAGAATGAGGGTGAGCAGAGTGTAGCGGAGTAGCGACGTCATATCTTTAGATTAAGTGAGTAGAGAGGTTGTCGTGTGTCAGGCCGGGCCGAGAGGGATGTTGTCAATGATGTCTGATGCTATCTCGGCTTTCGGCTTGAGACCGATTGCCACGGGGTCGCCACCGTCGGCCTTGAGGATAGTGACGGCATTGGTGTCGGTGCCGAAGCCTGCGCCGGGGACTCGGGTGGAATTGAGCACGATCATGTCGAGATGCTTGCGGGCCAGCTTCTCACGGGCATTGGCCAGCTCGTTGTCTGTCTCAAGAGCAAACCCCGCGATCCACTGTCCCGCGCGCTTGCGGGCACCGAGAGTTGCAGCAATGTCGGGGTTCTTCACCAGCTTTATCACCGGCACATCGCTGTGCTCGCGTTTGATCTTCGAAGTGGCCTGTTCAGCAGGGGCATAGTCAGCCACGGCGGCACACATGATGGCGATGTCAGCATCTGCGAAATTATCCTCGCACGCCTTGAGCATCTGAGCGGCACTCTCCACGTCGATCCTTCGGATGAGAGGATGATTTATCTCGAGCCCCACGGGCCCTGCCACGAGGGTCACCTCGGCACCACGCGACGCGCACTCTGCCGCGAGCGCAAATCCCATCTTGCCCGACGAGAAATTGCCAATAAACCTCACGGGGTCAATGCGTTCATAAGTGGGGCCTGCGGTTATAATCACCTTGCGTCCCTTGAGCGACTGACGCTTCTCAAAATAGCTCTCCACTGCCTTCAGGATATTCTCAGGCTCCTCCATGCGGCCTTTACCGGTGAGACCGCTTGCAAGATAACCCGTCTCAGGCTCGATGATGTGATTGCCATAGCTGCGGAGCAGGTCGAGATTGGCCTGAGTGGAGGGGTGGGCCATCATGTCGAGGTCCATGGCCGGAGCCACGAACACTGTGGATTTGGCCGAGAGGTAGGTGGTGACGAGCATATTGTCGGCAATCCCGTGAGCCATCTTTCCGATGGTAGAGGCAGTGGCGGGGGCTATCACCATACAGTCGGCCCAGAGGCCTAAATCGACATGCGAGTGCCACTCGCCGGTATTTGCGGTAAAGAATTCGCTCACCACAGGCTTGCCCGAGAGGGCCGACAGCGTGACCGGGGTGATGAACTCCTTGCCCGCAGGGGTGATGACCACCTGCACCTCAGCCCCGGCCTTGACGAAAAGCCGCAGCAGGCTGACACTTTTGTAGGCGGCGATACCACCGCAGATGCCGAGCACTATATGTTTTCCGGCCAGCGGCGAGGAGCTCATTTGCGACGCAGTTTGATACGTGTGAAACAATCCTTGGTGTTCTGCGCGAAGTCGCCCTTCATGATCCAGTCATAATAGCTGGGATCCTTGCGAAGCACCTCCTCGGCAATCATGCCCTTATACTTGCCGAAGTTGACCACTTCCTGATCCTTATCATTATAAATGAGGCGCCCCATGAAGTCGACGTTCCTGTTCTGGCGTGAGAACTGGCTGAGCCCCTCCACATCGCCGGGGAGGTCATCATAGCGCTCTATCTGAGCCTTGAGCACCTCATAGGTGGCACGTGTGTCGGCGTTGGCCGAGTGGGCATTCTCAAGATCCTTGCCGCAGTAAAACCGATAGGCGGCTGCGAGGGTGCGCTGCTCCTTCTTGTGGAAGATGGTCTGAACATCGACAAAGCGGGTCTTGGAGAAGTCAAATTTGACCCCGGCTCGCTGGAACTCCTGATCGAGCATGGGGATGTCGAAGCGGTTGGAATTGAAGCCCGCAAGATCGCAGCCGGTGAGCTCGTTGGCCAGCGAGCGTGCTATCTGCTTGAACATCGGTTCGGAGGCTACCATCTCGTCGGTGATGCCGTGAACAGCTGTAGCCTCGGCGGGGATAGGTATCCCGGGGTTGACCCTGCGGGTGCGCTCGGTCTCATCGCCGTTGGGCATCACTTTGATAATAGATATCTCCACTATGCGGTCGTGAGTGATGTCGACACCCGTAGTCTCGAGATCGAAGAACACGATGGGCTTTTTCAGTACAAGTGGCATTGCTTGACAGGCTTAGGGTGATACAGGGGGATTGACTTCAGAAATCGGTGATATTCATGGGCATGAGTATCATGGTGAGAGTGGTGTCGGGCTTATCCTCGGTGGGCACGATGACGGCCGGACGCGAGCGGTCGGCCAGCTTGAAGACTATCTCGTCGGTCCACAGCACGCCGGCAAACTCGAGCAGATAGCTCGACGAGAATCCGATGATGAGGTCACTGTCGCCGCTATATGTGGCGGCGAGCTTCTCCTCGCCCGAGGTGTTATACTGATTGTCCGAGGCCTTGACGGTGAGGAGATCGGGGGTGATCTTGAACTTAATGAGTCCGTGACCCTCGTCGACAAACAGACTCACGCGGCGCACTGCGGTGGTGAACTGCTGGCGGTCGATGGTGAGCTGATATGGATTGTTCTTGGGGATCACACGCTCATAGTCGGGGAAGCGGGCCTTGATGAGGCGGCTCTCGAAGGTGAATGTGTCTGTCTCGAATGTCACGCCCTGCATGGGGACGAGGGTGACAGTCACCTCATCATCCTTGCCAAACACCGAGCGGAACACGTTGGTCGACTTATTGGGCAGGATGAACGAGCCTGTCACACCGGGCATGAAGCCGCGGTCTTCAAACTTGACGAGCTTGCGGGTATCCGTGGCCACGAAAGTCAGCGACTCGGGCTTGATGTCCCAGTAGACACCCATCATGGCCGGGCGGATCTGCTCGGTGCCGGTGGCGAGGGCGGTGTAGTCGAGGCCGCGGAGGATCGTGGACCCCTTGGTGGTGAACGAGACGGTGCCCTCGCCCTCGGCACGTGCGAGGCGGGGATATTCACTGCCCGAGAGGCCCATGAAGTGATAAGAGCCGTTGGGGTGAGTCATCTCGATGGAGAGAGTGGCTTCGTCGATGTCAAAGAGAAGTTCCTGCTCGGGCATCACACGAAGCAGCTCCACCACCCTGCGGGCGTCGATACAGAACTCGCCTTCACCCTCCACATCCATTATGGCAATGCGGCCGCAGAGGGTATTCTCTCCGTCGCAAGCGGTGATGGTGAGGGTCGAGCCCTTGATCTCAAAGAGGAAATAATTGAGGATCGTGAGGGCATTCTTGGCGTTGATGACCTTGCTCACGGATGAGGCAAACATGTGGAGCTTTTTGCTCGGTACAGTAAACTTCATATATAGCTATATTTTAATTTTCGTCAGACGGATGTGTGCGCACACGGCGCGACACGGTTTATCAATCCACAAAGTTAAGGTTTTTTTTGCAATTTCTCCCCATCCGCTGCAATTTTTCACACACGTCTGCGCGAGGGCTACCCGAGTAAGGAAAAATATCACTAACTTTGTCCTCCCGATGAAGTATCTGATTATATTGTGTGACGGTATGAGCGACCGTCGGGTGGCAGAGCTCGGCTACAGGACTCCGCTCGAGGCCTCGCACACTCCAGCCATGGACAGACTGGCCCGGGATGGAGTCACGGGCATGATCAGGACCATCCCGAGGGGAGCGACCGCCGGGAGCGAGGTGGCCAATTCGGTGATCCTTGGCTATGACCCGACGCTTACCCCTCCGGGGCGCGGGCCGCTGGAGGCCATCGGGATGGGAGTCGCTACAGACCCGTGGGACCTGATAGTGAGATGCAATATCATTTCCCTCACCCCCACGGGCAAGATCTTGAGCCATAATGCCGGGGATATATCTGAGGAGAGCCTTACGCTTCTCAGTCAGAATTTGGAGCGGATCGGGGTGAAGATGCTCGGGGGCAACGGATTCAGGCAGCTCATCTCTATCCCCGGGGGAAGTGCCTCAGTGACCTGCCGTGCCCCTCACGACCATATCGGCCAACCGATCGACGAACTGCGGCCTAAAGCCTCGGCCCGTGAGGGTAAGATGACTGCGCGATTGCTGCGGGAGATCATAGATATTTCAGAGAAGATTCTCTCTACGCCGACCCATCGCAGGGCGTTGTGGCCATGGGGCCCGGGAGTCCGCCCGACACTTTCCCTACTCTCTCTGATGTATCCCACACTGGTCAGGAGCGCTATGATCAGTGCGGTGCCTCTCATCAAGGGGCTTGGTCGGCTCGCTGGCATGGAGGTGATAGAGGTGACCGGTGCCACCGGTGGCACCGACACAGACTATGCGGCCAAGGCGGAGGCGGCGCTACGGGCCTTGGAGGACCATGAACTCGTGTACCTGCACATCGAGGCCCCGGACGAAGTGTCGCACAGCAGGGATGTCGCCGCAAAGATGAGCGTCATCGAGGCTATAGACTCCCGGATAGTGTCACGAATATTCACGGAGCTTTCCACGAGGGCTGAAGAGAAGGATGATATATGTGTGGCCATTCTCCCCGACCATCCTACCTATGTTGAGACGGGGGCTCACGGCGACGCGGAGGTGCCGGTGGCGGTGTGGTACAGAGGTATAGAACCTGACTGCACGGACGCATACAGCGAGGAGCGGTGCGCCACGGGGGCACTCGGGCACATGGACGGCCGGATGTTTCTGAAAAAACTTATCAATCTTTACGGAGACTGAAAAAACTTTTGTAAGCCCATAGGTGTTTACATGAATATCTCACTTCAAAACAGCATTATTTATGAAACATCTCATCCTGACTCTCGCCATGGTGCTCGCAGTGGCTTTCGGCGCAAGTGCGCGCGACAATTACAGCCACGATGCGTCTGTGCTCCCGGAGGCAGCGCGCACAACGATAAAGAACAATTTCAAGTCAAAGGTCAGTCTGGTAAAAATCGAAAAGGATTTTGGCCGTATCGGCGAATATGAGGTCATCCTCACGGACGGCTCGGAAATAACTTTTGACTCCAAAGGGAATTGGAAGAATGTGGAGACCAACAACAAGGTCTCTGTCCCCAAGGGATTCATCCCCGCGGCTATCTCCGAATATGTGGAGAAGAATCACCGCGGCACCAAGATCGTGGGTATTGAGAAGGAACGTCACGGATATGACATCGAACTCTCAAACAGCGTGGACATCAAGTTTGACCAATCCGGCAAGTTTATCCGTTACGACGACTGACGGTCAAAGAATTTTCCATAGCTCAACCGATATATAAAAAGTCTGAACGGAGGGTGTGCATAGACCTGCACACCCTCCGTCCGTCATAGCGTTAAGGCGGGGCTCAATATTTTTTCAGAGCCTTATAGAGCCGGTGCACCGGGAGCCCCATCACATTGTAGAAACTCCCCTCGATCCCCTCGATTGCCGCGGCACCGATCCACTCCTGTATGCCATAAGCCCCGGCCTTGTCGAGAGGGCGGTAACGCTCCACATAGTAGGCTATCTCCTCGGGAGTGAGAGAGGAGAATGTCACAGCCGACTCGGTGCTCCATGTCTCCACCGACCCGGAGGTGCGGATGGTGACACCCGTTATCACCCTTTGGGTGCGTCCCTGCAGAGTGGCCAGCATATCGGCGGCGTCCATCAGGTCGTGCGGCTTGCCGAGCACCACCCCGTCGAGAATCACGACAGTGTCCGCCGTGATCACGAGCTTGCCGTCGCCATCCTCAAGAGGATAGGCCGACGCCTTGAGAGCAGAGAGATAGGCGGGTATATCCTCCGGAGCCATTCCCGCGGGCACAGTCTCATCCACGGAATGAGATGTGTCGACGATAAAATCCACATCGAGCAGCTCGAGCAGCTCCTTGCGTCTCGGCGAGCCGCTGGCCAAGATCACCTGATATTTCGACAGATTGTCGAGCGGAGAAAACGTATTCATATCTATAAACTATCCGAGTATTTCAAAGAAATCCACATAAATCTCGGTGACCGTGCGCGAGATTGTGTTGCGATCCTGCCACACCCTGTGGCGCAGCTTTCCCTCCACATACAGACGGGTGCCCTTGCGGATATACCGCTCGGCAAACTCCGCATTGGCATCCCACATCACGATGTTGTGCCACTCGGTGCGCGGCTGGCCGGGCTTGCCATCCGCGCCGGTCACTCCGGGCTCGTTGGTGGCGAGAGAGAACGAGGCAAGCGGACGGGTCTGGACATATCTTATCTCCGGGTCCTTGCCGACATGCCCCAGCAATATCACCTTGTTGACGCTCATAGGATTCTGACTATTTTGAGGATTTGATTGCACAAATTTACTGTTTTTTATTCTAACTTGAAACCATTGTCCATACTCGACTGTTAAAAATATTGTAATTAATAACAGAACGACAATGAAATCAACAACTCTTCTCGCAGGCGCACTCATCGCCGCACTCGCGGTGCCGGCTCTCACATCATGCCAGAGCGACGAAAACCGCCTCGCCCGGTCTATAACCGGCGAATGGGCATCGGCCCCCGACACAATGACAGACGCACAGGCTGTGACAGCCTCGCTGACAGACAATTGGTATTTCTATCCCGACTCAGCCACACAGGGAGGCGCCAAGAATCCCGCAGGTCCGCTGGCCCTGAACACCCTCATCTCGATGAACACTCAGATAGTGTCGGAGGGTAGCGCCATTGAGCCCCTCACCCTGTCGGCGTCGGCCATCGCCACCGTCAGAGGCGTGTGGACTGCAGTGGACGACGATGAGATCTCAGTGGTCCTCGACCCCTCGACAATCACCGTGTCGGTAGATCCTGACCAGATAGCCTCCAACGGTTCTCCCCTCTCCTCCGCCGATGTCCACATCGACTCGATCCGCCCGGCCATACAGCGCAATCTCGAGGCCTCGCTTCAGGGAATGATGCAACAGAGATATGCCGGTATCCGTCTGCTCGACGATGTGAAGGTGAAAGGCAACACCCTCCGCTACGAGATCGGAGACCGCAAATATGTGCTCACCCGTACGGAGGAAAACTTGGGCAACTGAGAAAGAATCATTACCTTTGTGCCGTTAATGAATCACGGAATACCCGATGAACAGAAAAGGTAAACTCTACTTCAGATACGGCACAATGGGCTCGGCCAAGACCGCCCTTCTGCTCACCACAGCATACAACTTTGAGGAACGCGGCATGAGCTACGTCTGTCTCAAGCCTATCATCGACACCCGCGAGTCGGCAAATGTGATAAAAAGCCGCATCGGCATAGAGCGTGAATGTTCATGGATCTATCATGACACCGATCTCTATCAGATGGCCCGCGAACTGTTTGCCAAACGGGGCTCGGTGATCGACTGGATACTCGTGGACGAGGCACAGTTCCTCACCGCTCCGCAGGTCGACGAGCTGTCGAGGATCGTGGACGACTTCGGCAGCAACGTCATCTGCTACGGGCTGCGCACCGACTTCAAGAGCCGGCTGTTCGAAGGCTCGCGCCGGCTGTTCGAGATAGCCGATACCATCGATGAAGTGAAGTCTACCTGCACCTGCGGACGCAAGACCATCATCAATGCCCGCATCGACACGCAAGGCGACTTTGTGGAGGAGGGCGAGCAGGTGGAGATCGGCGGCGACGAACGCTACATAGCGGTGTGCCGGAAATGCTGGCGCAACAAAAGAATAGAGCAAGCTGCCCGGATGGCTCTCCCGTTCAAGGAGCTTGACGATATAATCTAACAACTCAATTCATTCACTCCTGATATGAAATCACGACTCTTCCTCTTCGCATTAGTCCTGATGGCTTCAGTGCCTTTCGGGCGAGCTCAGGCTCCCGCGCCGCTCTCGGATGAGACTCTGACATACGACGTGATATATAAATGGGGATTCATCAACAAGGTGGCCGGATATGCCACTATGAGCCTCCGCTCCGACGGCGACTATTACAAGGCCAGCCTCTATGCCCGCAATGCCCCGTGGGCCAACAGCATATACATGCTCAGAGACACCCTCTACACCACCATGACAAAGGATGGTCTCTATCCCACCAATTATATATACATAGCCCACGAGGACGGCAAGTATAAGAAAGACGTGCTGACCTTCTCGCGCTCGGGCGACACATTCTCGGCCAACGCCACGCGCTATAAACGCGCCACGGAGACGTCGCCGCTCACCACGTCGGAGATAACGATGTCGGCCAACGGCATGACCGTGGACATGCTGTCGTCTTTCTTCTATCTCCGCACGCTGCCCTTCGACAGCATGCAGCCCGGTGAGTCGAGGACGGTGAATATCTTCTCGGGCTCCAACAAAGAGCTGCTCAAGATCACCTACCTCGGCAAACAGACCATCAATAACAACGGTAAGAATATCGAGACATACAGCATTAACTTCACATTCACCCGCAAGGGGGTCGAAAGCTCGGCACCGATCTCAGGCTGGATCACGGCAGACGCCCGCCGTATTCCTCTTAAGGTAGAGGGTAGCCTCCCCGTAGGCAAGGTGCGTGCATTATACACCGGTCCCAATCCTTGATGAAACGAATACGTTTTTTAGCCACGACAGACCTCCACGGGCTGTTCTACAAAGGCCAATACACTCCCCGACCCGTTCACGGCAGTATTGCCGGGGTCAGGGAGTTTGTGTCTACGACAGACGGTGACGTGGTGGAGACGCTCCTCCTCGATGCAGGCGACTTCATGGGAGGGGGTCTACCTTCTTTTTTGGCCAATCATACAGCAGAGATGAGTCAGGTTCCTCACATTGCTGCGCAGCTGGCCAACCTGTGCGGATATGCGGCGATGACAGCCGGCAATCATGATCTTGATGCCGGACCTGAGGCCTTGGCGCGATATGCCTCCACTCTGCGTGCTCCGCTGCTCGCAGCCAACATTGAAGGGATTGGAGGAATAAAACGTTACACCGCCGTGTCCCTCAATGGTATAAGTGTGGCAATAATCGGCCTTATCACACCCGATGACAGCGCTGTTGCCATCTATCAAGGCGCCTCACTGCTGTCACTCTCCGAGGGGGTGGACATGGCGCTGGCCGAGATGGATGCCGACGGTGTAAAGCCGGACATGGTCCTGGGACTGATTCATGACGGGCCGGAACAATGTATGCGCCTCGCTGAGGAGAGAGATGTGTTTGACCTGATCTTCTGCGGACATGTCCACCGACAGCCGGGAGTATTTAAGACAGGGAGGACGGTTATCATCAATCCGGGGGCCTATGGCCGGGCGATAGCCTGCGCCACATGCACTATTGCCGACGGAGATCTCGTTATTGCCCCTGAGATAATTGAACTCCCGACGGCGGGAATGGAGATGCCTCCCGAAATGGTGAGCGCAGGAAATACATGCCTCGTTGAAAGAGATACTCCTCTCGACACATTGCTTAATGAGACGGCACTGCGGGCCACTGACGCGGATGCCGCTGTCACCGATAAGACTGACACATTGCTACCGGCGGGATTCACTCTCGCCGAGAGCTTCGCCTGCCTGCCATATGACGACAGGCTCTGTGTGACAGAGATTGCGCAAGGTGATTTTCGCCGTCTCGCAGAGGACCCTGAGCTGAGTGTGCTCTACAAGGGGACAGCCGAAGGAGAGACGGTGAGAGTGGCCTTGACCACATACCTGTGCCGACGTTTGGGGTTGGATCCGGGCGACCATCCATTAATAATGCCCATCCCGATCCGCTGTCTGCTGCTCGACAATCACTTGAAGGCCAAGAGCAGTTTCTTGAATTGATCGGGAGTCTGGCGGGGATCGTTGTAAGCCATCTTGAGGAGATATTCTCGGCACCGCTTCAACTCACGGTTGTCACGAATCCTTTTGACCCGTTTGATGGCACTCGCAGAGAGAGGCAGCCGATAGCCGAACATGGCTGTCCCCTCAGCCTCCATGCGCCGCGAGCGTTTCAGGATGGCGGGCACTTGACGCTCCCACCCTTTCTGTGTGGTGTGAGCGCGATTGTCAGCGTCGATCAATGTCATGAGCTTTTCAAACCGCTCCCGTGTGCCGCAGATATACTGCAATTTTCGCAACTGATTGTCCTTCAACTTCTCAGCTTCAGGTCCCCAGCGACGGGTCCACAGATGATGGCGCACGAGAAATTCCACCTCGTCGATCACCGGGCGGTCAAACCGCAACCTGCGCATGATACGTCGTGCTAATCCGGCACCGCTCTGGTCGTGCGATGAGAAGTGAATCGTGCCGCTTGCATCCCGCCGGGCCGTGGCAGGCTTGCCTGTCTCGTGAAAGAGGGCAGCCAGCCGCACATCAAGCGGAGCATCCTGCGGGAGGTTGCGCAGCGTGGCCAGTGTGCGGTCCCACACCGTCCCCTCCTCTCCATATGGCTGAGCCAAATCACGCTCAGCCCATACCTCGGGGAGCATATAGCGCATGGCCCCGGTCTCCATCAGCTTGCCGAGGGCATCAGTGACATTAGGACCTGTCAGCATCCGCTCGAGCTCGGTGTGGCACCGCGTGGGTGTCACTATCCGCAGCCTGTCGATGTTGCGCATCATCCCTTCGAGCGTCTTCCGCTCGATGTCCCACCCGAAGCGTGAGGCAAACCGGATGGTGCGGTAGATGCGGACAGGGTCGTCGTCATATGTAGTGTCGGGCGAGCACGGAGTGCGTATCACATGATTCCTTATATCATCAAGTCCCTTGCCAGTGATGTCGACAAACTTATCGCGACAGATGTCGTAGTAAAGGGAATTGATGGTGAGGTCGCGACGGTAGCAATCCTCCTCGATGGTGCCGAAGGCCGTCTCGGGACACCGGGAGTTGCGGTCGGTGTATTTCTCCTTGCGGGTCTGCACCAGCTCTATCTCATCGTCGGGAAATGCCTTGAGAGTAAGGCGTGCCGTGCCAAATCGCGGGAACGTCACCAGCTCGCCTTTCAGCAGACCGCGCGAGTCGAGCCACTGAGCGAAGGCGATCCCCCCGTTGGGGAGATCGACAGCCATGTCCACATCCTTGATGGGGAGGTGCATCACCTCGTCGCGACAACAGCCGCCGACGGCATAAAGATGTCCCCACCACTCCGTGTCACGGACGAGATCGCGGAGGTAGGCACATATCTTATGATAATTACCGTCGGTCATCTGAGGTTTTCAAGCCATGCCGAGAGTTCGGTCAACATCTCTTGGTGATACTTGAACGAATCACGGTGACCCCACCCGTGACCACCCGAGGGCCATATGTGGAGCGACACAGGGACTCCGGCCGAGATGAGAGCATCGAAATAGGCCGTGGAGTTGTGAGGGGGCACGGTCTTGTCGTCGGCACTCAGCAGGAGCAGGGCCTGCGGTGTCGACGGACACACGCGCCGCTCGCCTGAGTATTCCCACTCGAGGGCACGTGTCGCATCCTTGCCAAGCAGATTGTCATGAGATCCGCGGTGGGTATAGGCCTTATCCATGGTAATGACCGGATAGAAAAGTATCTGGAATCGAGGTCTGAGAGTGTCGACGGCCTGTGTCGCCACCGTCGAGGCAAGATGTCCTCCGGCCGACGATCCCATCACCCCTATCCAAGCGGGGTCTATGTGCCAGACAGACGCGCTGTCGTGCATCACCTTGAGGGCGGCCATAGCGTCGCCCACCGGGATAGTGCGGTCACCGGCAGGCATGCGGTAGTCTACTACGGCACAGGCTATGCCGCGCTCGTTGAAGAATGGAGCCCAGTCATACCCTTCATGATTGATGGCGGTGTGGGAGTAGCCCCCACCGGGGAAAATCACCACTGCGCGTCCGTTGGCATCCGCCTCGGCGGGGAGAAACACTCTCATCGACGGCTCGGCGAGGTCTATCACCGAGGCTGCCGTGGCAGAGCCCCCACCGACCAGTGAGATCAGCGCGCTGACTATAAGGCTTGACAAAGGCTTCATATATAGAGATTCTATGTGGAGTTTTTTTACGATTTGTTGGCACGCTTGCGCTCGAGCTCGTCGAGGATTATCTTGCGCAGACGCAGATGGTGAGGAGTCACCTCCACATACTCATCCTCCTTGATATATTCGAGAGCTTCCTCGAGCGAGAACACCACGGGGGGCACGATGCGGGCCTTGTCGTCGGCGCCGCTGGCGCGCATATTGGTGAGCTTCTTGCTCTTGGTCACGTTCACGACTATGTCGTTGTCCTTGGCGTTCTCGCCCACTACCTGACCGGCATAGACCTCCTCCTGAGGGAAGATGAAGAAGCGGCCGCGGTCCTGAAGTTTGTCAATGGCATAGGCGAAGGCGGTGCCACCCTCCATGGCAATCAGTGAGCCGTTGGTACGACGCTCGATATCGCCCTTCCACGGCTGGTATTCCAAGAAGCGGTGTGCCATGATAGCCTCGCCGGCTGATGCGGTCAGGACATTGTTACGCAGACCGATAATGCCACGCGAGGGGATATGGAACTCCATGTGTACGCGGTCCGCACCCTGAGCGTTCATCGAAACCATCTCGCCCTTACGGCGCGTCACCATGTCGATGATTTTACTTGAATACTCCTCAGTAACGTTGATGGTCAGCAACTCGACGGGTTCACACTTCTGACCGTCGATTTCCTTGACAATAACCTGAGGCTGACCTACCTGCAGCTCATAACCCTCGCGGCGCATAGTCTCGATAAGCACCGAGAGGTGGAGCACACCGCGGCCAAAGACCGTCCAGACATCTTCATTGTCAGCCTTTTCGACACGAAGGGCAAGGTTGCGGTCCAATTCGCGCGTCAGGCGTTCGCCGATATGGCGCGAAGTCACATATTTACCATCCTTGCCAAAGAAAGGCGAGTCATTGATGGTAAAGGTCATTGACATGGTAGGCTCGTCAATTGCAATACGCGGCAGGGATTCAGGCGCAGCCACGTCGGCAACAGTATCACCAATTTCAAAGTTCTCAATTCCGACCAGCGCACAGATATCGCCGGAGCTTACCTCAGCCACCTTCTTCCGACCCATCCCTTCGAAGGTGTGGAGCTCCTTGATACGCTGCTTGACGGCGGAGCCATCCTTTTTGAGCAGGACAACTTCCTGTCCCTCGCGGAAGGTACCGCGATGAACGCGCCCCACGGCTATACGGCCCACATAGTTCGAGAAGTCGAGACTCGTAATAAGCATCTGCGACGGACCTTCAAGAGTCTCGGGCTCGGGGATATAGTCGATGATGGCGTCAAGAAGTGGAAGGATATTGTCTGTGGGCTTCTGCCAGTCAGTACTCATCCACCCCTGCTTTGCAGAGCCGAAAATAGTAGGGAAATCGAGCTGATCTTCAGTAGCATTGAGGCTAAACATCAGGTCGAACACCATTTCCTGCACCTCATCGGGGCGGCAGTTGGGCTTATCGACCTTATTTACTACTACCACAGGCTTCAGTCCCA
>CAZAWC010000015.1:0-19609 GCA_964488595.1 uncultured Staphylococcus sp.
AATTTTGAGTATATTTGCGTTTTTGATGCTTAAACCTTAGTCACATTGGCAGAATTTCTCCCTGAAATAAAGAGACGACACACTCCCTCGGGCCCGGCGGCGGGCAACGGGGGCGGCGATTTTATGTTCATGCTGCGCACCGCATCGCCCGGCGGGGATGTCAGCATCTCGACAGTGAGCCCACACGGAGTGCCCGTAGAGCCCGACCCGCGCGGCATGCGCGGCGACAAGGGGGCGCTGCTCAAGAGTCTCGCCGCCATAAGGCGTGAGAGCCGCTTCAGGATCTCGTGGGGCGAGAAGGGCGCGGACACCGGCGTGAGCCTCACCGAGCACCCCTATCTGATGTATCAGCTGGTGAGGTGCGACAATCTGTGCGACGGGCGGCTGAGGCCGCTGAGCGTGTCGGACAGCATGGTGCGCACGGTGCTCTCCATCACCCGCCCCGAGGGTGTCGACGACGATACGCTCGTGCCCGAATGGAGGTTTGAGAGCGGATATGACGCCGACACGACTCCCGCGCCCGACAGCGATAGGGGCGGACAGGTGCGCCGCACGGTGCTGACCGACGAGTATGTGCTCGTGGGCGACACCATCCACCCCGTGCGGCCTCTGGGCGAGAACTATTTGAACCTGCCGTTTTTCGCCTCGCCGTTCCCTGCCGACATGCTCGACAAATATCTGTCCGTGGTCTACAGCTATGTGGACAATTTCACCCTCGACTTAGGGGGGATGCCCGTGGAGAGGAGCACCGACGAGATAGTCCCCGAGCCCACGCTGGTGTTTGAGAAGGTCGACCCCGACCTCGCGCTGCACGTGAGGGTGACATGCTCCACCGAGGGGGTGGACGACGAGTTCCTGCGCCGATTCGAGCTGACGTGCCTCGCCCTGACGGGGGTGGACGGCAATATCACCGTGAGGCCCCTGCGCCCGTTTGACCTCACCCGGCATGTGGGCGAGATAAAGGAGATCATAGCCCGCAGCGCCAACAGCCGCAAGGAAGCCAAGGATGTGTTTGTGGACGGCGACACGTTCATCATCCCCTCCTACGTGGCCGGGCCGTTCCTGCTGCGCGCGCTGCCCCAGCTGCTGACCGACTACAGGATACTCGGCACCGACAGACTCAAGGAATACAAGATAACCCCCGCCAAGCCACGCCTGTCGATGAAATTCTCGTCGGGCATCGACTTTCTCGAGGGGTCGGCGACCGTCGAGGTGGCCGGACGCGAGATGACGCTGGGCGAGCTCTTCGAGCAATATCGCCGCGACCGCTATGTGACGCTCGGCGACGGCACACGCGCCGTCATCGACAGCGGATACATGAAGCGGCTGGAGCGCCTGTTCGGCGACAAGCGCAACGCGGGCCTCAACGTGCGTGTGAGCTACTTTGACCTACCCGACATCGAGGACCTGCTCTCGCAGCGCATCGACCCCAAAGTGTTCGAGCGGCAGAGAAAGGTGTTCGAGGGATTCAACCGCCTCAGCGGGGAGAGTCTCGACATCCCCGGCCTCAAGGCCGTGCTGCGCCCCTATCAGACCGAGGGCGTGAAATGGATCCGCTATCTCCACGCCAATAATCTGGGGGGCTGTCTGGCCGACGACATGGGTCTGGGCAAGACCATCCAGACCATAGCCATGCTCTCGACCATCTATCCGGGCGAGGAGCGCCCCACGCTGATAGTGATGCCGAGGAGCCTGCTCTTCAACTGGGAGGAGGAGATAGCCCGCTTCAATCCGGAGCTGAGTGTCTACACCTACTATCTCAACGACCGCGACCTCGACAAGGCGATGAGCCACAACGTGATCCTCACCACATATGCCATGGTGAGAAACGATATAGAGAAATTCAAGGAGGAGAAGTTTCACTATGTGATCCTCGACGAGAGTCAGAACATCAAGAACATCGAGGCCCAGACCACACGCGCCATCTTCATGCTCGACGGCGACCACCGGCTGGCCCTCAGCGGCACCCCGCTCGAGAACAACCTCACGGAGCTGTTCTCGCTGTTCAGATTTCTTAACCCCGGGATGCTGGGCGACCTCGACGGCTTCAACCGCCGCTATGCCATCCCCATCATGCGCGACGGCGACAAGGAGGCCACCACCTCGCTGCGCCGCCGGATATATCCCTTCATGCTGCGGCGCCTCAAGAAGGATGTGCTCACCGAGCTGCCCGACCGCACGGAGCAGACCCTCTATGTGGAGATGAGCAGGCCGCAGGCCGAGTTCTACGAACAGCGGCGCAAGTTCTATCACGACAAGGTCAACTCGGCCATCGCCACCGACGGGATCGGCAAGAGCCGCTTCGTGATGTTTCAGGCCCTCACGGAGCTGCGCCGCATAGCCTCGGTGCCCGAGAGCCTCACCGACGGGCGCGTGAGCTCGCCCAAGCTCGAGGAGCTCATCTCGCATCTGGCCGACGCCGTGGCCAACGGCCACAAGTGTGTGGTGTTCTACAACTACATAGCCGGCCTCGAGCTGACCGGCGAGCGCCTCGCCTCGCTGGGGATAAAATATGAGATGATGACCGGCGCCACGGCCGACCGCGGCAAGGTGGTGGAGCGGTTCAACACCGACCCCGCCTGCAAGGTGCTCCTCATGACGCTCAAGACCGGTGGCGTGGGGCTCAACCTCACGGTGGCCGACACGGTGTTCATCTTCGAGCCGTGGTGGAACAAGGCCGCCGAGGAACAGGCCATCAACCGCCTGCACCGCATAGGGCAGACCGCCAAGGTCCACTCCTACTCGCTCATAGCGCGCGACACCATCGAGGAGAAGATACTGCGGCTGCAGGAACAGAAGTCGCAGCTGTTCGCCGACCTCATCAGCTCTGACTCAGCAAGCTCCAAACAGCTCACACAGGAAGATATTGACTTCATACTCGGATGACACAGCCATGAGAATAAATTCCGCACAGAAGCTCATAGTGTTCGACACCTGCCACGACAGCAGATTGCTCAAGGAGTGGGAGGAGGGTCTCGACTCCAACTACACCAAGGAGGCTCTTGTCAACATGCTCCAACAGATAGTGGCCGCCTTCCCGGATTATATCTTCAAGATGTCGGGCGAGGCATGGCCCATCCGCCTCGCCAATATTCTCATCAAGCACAACTCGCTGCTCAAGCAACAGCTGGTCGAGCCGCTGGCCAAGATATTCGCCCACCCGGACAATCGGGAGGTGTTGCTGCGGATAATGAGCACTGGCGAGAAGGTGCTTTGGCAATCCATCATGAGGGACTTCTATGCGTCGTCCCATAAAGCAGATGCGCTGCTGGGCACGAGCGTGCTGATGGATGAGAAGTCGCCTCATTCATTCTGGAAATCCCCCAACGCCACCCCCATCGGGAAGATGTGCTGGTTTCACTCCATCCTCTGCGGGCCGTGGACCGTGAGGCGCTACTTCTATCTCCCCCCGTTCTCCCGCAAGATGCTGGCACCGCTCTTTAACGACCCCGCGGCCGACTTCCGCAACAAGGAAAAGGCAGAGAAGGATGACAAAAAGGCGCTCCTGATGTTTGACGGCGAGGCAGACACCATCACCATCCTCCCCGTGATATTCAACCTCTACATGCAGGGCAACCTCGAGCCGGGACGGTACCGCCTCCCCACGACTCATGTCAACCGCGCGGCCCGCACACTCAAGCTGGGTGAGTTTCTGCCCGAGTCTGCCGTGAAGACCGACCGCAACCTGCGCGCCATGATGCTGCTCAACACCTGTGCCCTCGCGCTGAGAAACATGGTGTCGGTCCAGACCGCCGACTTCGGCCAGCCTCACGACATGGTGCGCAAGATAGTGGACCGCATGGAGCGCCACCCGGGGGTGTTTGATGGAGTGACACTGTTTTTCCTCGACAAGAGTACACAGCGGCTGTATGAGGAGTGTGCGACAGCCTCGCTGATACACTCCGTGCTGGAGGTGCTGAAGCAGACCGCGGCCGGCGATAGGATAGAGTTCACCACCCTCCTCTCCCGCCTGTATGTCCACCCCGATACACGCAACATCCTGACGCTGCTCTCGCCCCGGGGCATGAACGACAACTCGGTGAGAAACCAGCGCTCGAACGCCATCATCTCACCGAGCACGGCAGTGACAGAGGCGGGCATCCCCGGCGTGCTCACCGTGGTGGGGATGCTGGCCTCCATAGGGATCTTGGCTCTCGAGTATCATCCGGCCGGAGAGGATGACCCCTCCGCCCTGTGGGGACTGGTGTCAATGCGGATCACTCAGCTGGGGGCCTACGCCCTGCGCATCACCAAGGAGTATCAAGCGCCCGAGGCCATGACGCCGGAAGTCCTCTTCGAGCTCGACAGCGAGCGGCTCCTGATCCGCGCCCTCGGCGACACCAACCCCTACGAGGGGATGCTGATGGAGTTTGGCACGGATGTGGGCGCGCGCCGCTATCTGGTGACCGCCGGGCAGATGCTGGCCGGATGCAACAGCACCGGCGATGTGGAACGCAAGATAGCCAACTTCCGCCGTCTGGTGGCTGCCGAGCCGCCACGGGTGTGGGAGGAGTTTTTCGAGACGCTTCTCGCCCGATCCTCATGCTTCGACACTGACACAGAGTCCTATGCCATATATAACGTGGCCAAGGATGCCCATGATCTCCACGACCTGCTCGCCACCGACCCCGAGCTGAGCCGCATGGCCATAAGGGCCGAGGGCTACAGGATACTGGTGCCGCTCGAGATGCGCTCCAGCTTCAAGGAACGGCTCAGGAAGGCGGGCTATCTGCTCTGACGGGGCACAGCCACAAACTTTAGGCCACGGCAAAACGTTTGTTGAATAGCACGCTAAGACACAAACCATATAAAACCCACTCACCACCGCATCATGATACTGACACTGCTCTGCATAATGCTCATCCTCGCCTCGGCAGGCATCTCGTTCATCTCCTCGACTTGGGGCACACCCCTCGCCTTCCTTGCCGTGTGTACGGCCGGCATGCTGCCGGGCATACACATCAGCACGACAGGCTACATATTCTGGGGCATCGCCATGGTGATAGTGGTGGCTCTCGGATTCGTGCTGCCACGCTCGGTGTCAGAGTCGCGCCGCGGACTCCCCTACATAGCCGGTGGTGCGCTGGCCGGCGCCCTCACCGGGCTGGCCATCGGCGCCACGGCGGCCGTGATCATCGGCGCAGTGGCCGGTGCGGCCCTCGGCGGCGTGGCCTACGGGCGCACTCCCGGCGGCAAGGTGCTCGAATTTCCCACCAAACGTTTCTTCAACTATCTCTGCGCCAAGGGGCTCCCATCGGCCGTGGCCATGAGCATGAACGGCCTCGCCGCCGGTCTGCTGGCAAGCGCAGGGGCATTATATTGACACCCATCCCATTCACCCACACGATCCCCTTCACACGATGATACACAGACGACTACTGGCTATATTGCTGCTCCTCGCCGCGCTCGGGCCGGAGTGCGGCGCGCAGGTGCTCGCACAGCTCAAGCGCGAGAAGCCGGACCTCGAACAGATACGCCGCGAGACACTCGACCGCACCTCGCCCTACTACTATCCGCGGCTGATGCAGGAGTTTCAGCGCAACGACACCCTGATGAAGATCGACAAATACCGCCGCCTGTATCTGGGATATATGTTCAGGGAGGACTACAACCCCTATCGCTCGGCCGAGCGCACCATCACATACGACGCCACCCACAACCGCTCGAAAAAACTCACCCGGCAGGAGTGTGACTCGGTGATAGCCTATGCCGAACAGGCCCTCGCCGACAATCCCTTCAATCTGGGCGAGATGGTGATGCTCATCAATGCCCTGCGAGGCAAGGGCAAAACCAATCTGGCCAACATATGGCAGTATAAGCTCAACTATCTGCTGATGGCCATCGTCTCGACCGGTACGGGCCTCGACGAGGAGAATGCGTGGGTGGTCACCGACCCGCAGCACGAGTATGTGCTCCTCAACATGATGGACTATACGGTGTCGGACCACGTGTTCTATGACCCGGCCTACGAATATGTGACCGTGCTCGACTCCAAGGGCAAGGATGCGGGGGGATTCTACTTCAACATAGGCCCCCTGCTCGAGGAATATTACCGCAAACACCCCGACGAACTCTGAGATGATCAACTTCACCCCCCTGGCACGGCCATACTTCAACCATATAGCCCGGCAGGCCCGCTCGTGGACAGGCAACACACGCCGGGTGCAGACCGCTCTGCTCGACTCGCTGCTGCGCGAGGGGGCCCGCACCGCTTGGGGCGCGGCCCACGGACTCGACGGGAGGGGCGGATATGACGCCCTGCGACGCGCTTTCCCGGCCCCGGTGCAGTATGCCGAGCTGCGCCCGTGGGTGATGAGGATGATCGCCGGCGAGGCAGACATGCTGTGGCCGGGGGTCACCACACGGTTTGCCCAGTCGTCGGGCACATCTGACGGCAAGAGCAAGTATATCCCCATCACGCGGCAGGGACTCGCGGCGTCACACTATGCCGGGGGTGCCCATGCCATCGCCTCATACCTGAGCCTCTATCCCGACAGCCGCCTGTTTGCGGGCAAGAGCTTCATACTCGGAGGCAGCTATGCCAACGAGCTCACACTGCGTCCCGGCGTGCATGTGGGCGACCTCTCGGCCACCCTGATCGACTGTATCAATCCGCTGGCCGACATGGTGCGCATCCCCTCGCGGGCAGTGGCCCTGATGCCCGACTGGCGCGAAAAGCTCCCGGCGCTCGTGGAGGCCTCGGTGAGGGAGAATGTCACCAACCTCTCGGGGGTCCCCTCGTGGTTTCTCACCGTGCTGCGCGAGGTGCTGGCCCACGCCGGAGCCACCAATCTCGCCGAGGTGTGGCCGGGGCTGGAGGTGTTCTTCCACGGCGGCATATCCATGACTCCCTATCGCGACCAGTATGCCGCCATAGCCCCTGCGGGGATGAGATACCACGAGTGTTACAACGCCTCGGAGGGGTTTATCGCCGTGCAGGACTCCATCGACTCGCCCGCCATGCGGCTGCTGCTGGGGTGCGGCACATTCTTCGAGTTCATCCCGCTGGCCGACACGCTCTCTGACCGCCCGCGCATCCTGCCGGCATGGGAGGTGGAGGAGGGAGAGGTCTACGGGCTGCTGCTCACGTCGTGCAACGGCCTGTGGCGATTCCCCATCGGCGACACGGTGAGGATCGAGAGCGTGGAGCCGCTGCGCATCACGGTGGCCGGACGCACCAAGAGCTTCATCAACGCCTTTGGCGAGGAGCTGATGGTGGAGAATGCCGAGGCTGCACTGGGGCGTGTGTGCCGCGAGACGGGATGCTCCGTGGCCAACTATACGGCGGCACCGGTCTATACCACCGACCACTCGCGGGGCCACCACGAGTGGCTGATAGAGTTCGAGCACGAGCCGGAGTCGATCGAGGCATTTGCCGCGGCGCTCGACCGCGCCCTGCGCGACGTCAACTCGGACTATGACGCCAAACGCTCGCACGACATATTCCTCGCTCCGCTCACCGTGGTGAAGGGGAGGCCGGGAGTGTTTGACGACTGGCTCTCGTCCACGGGCAAACTGGGCGGACAGCGCAAGGTGCCCCGCCTCTCCAACACCCGCACGCCCATCGACGACATCCTCCGCCTTAACCGTGAGTGAGGAGAATGATCTCCTCACCCCCCTCACGGACAGCAACATACACCTCTAATCTATACCGACCATGAAAACATTGCATGCTGCCGTCGCGGCAACCCTGCTCATGACCTCCGGACTGCGCACCGATGCCACAGAGACCCTGACCGGGAGTCAGGCCGACGCACCTGCCGAGGCTCAGGCCATGACCGACTCGGCAGCGCGGACTCCGGCCAAGAAAGAGCCCCCGGTGGTACACTCCGCGACGGGTGACCGCTCGGCGGGCGTGGAGGGGTCGCTGCTGATAGTCAACACCGGCAAGAAGCAGCAATACTCGTACGCGCTCAAGGAGTCGTTTGACCCCGACATCACATCGCCCAAATCGGCCACATTCAGCGCCGACGGCAGGAGATTCTACATCAACTCGCTCGAGGGGTGCCGCACGGCGGTCTATGACGCCGCTACGCTGGAGAAGATAGCCGTCATCACCTACTCGTTTCCCTCGGGCCGGGGTGAGCTGTGGGGCGAGCCGTCGGGCCACTATCCGTTCAGGCATTATCCCGAGGGGGAGAGCAAGGGATTTCAGGGCAAGCCCGTGGAGAGCACATGGAGCCACGGGGGGAGGTATCTGTGGGTGCCGTTCTATCGCCGCACGTTCGACCTCAACGCACAGGACCCCTCGGCCATAGCCGTGATCAACGCCACCACCCACCGCATAGTGAGGATGATGGAGACGGGGCCGCTCCCCAAGATGGTGGCCACATCACACGACGGGACTCTGCTGGCCGTGACACACTGGGGGGACAACACGGTGGGATTCATCGACATTTCGTCGGACGACCCTATGGAGTGGCGCCACTTCGCGCCGGTGGCGGCGGGCTATAAGTTTAATCCCGACTACTCGCTGACGGAGCCTGTGAACCGCGACTCGAAGTCGGGCTACCTGCTGCGCGGCACGGTGTTCACGCCCGACGACCGCTATCTGCTCGTGTCGGGGATGGCAGGGCCGCTGTCGGTGTTTGACGCACGCACGCGCCGTTATCTCGGCGCTGTCCGCTCGCTGTCAGGGATACGCCATCTGGCCATCAACGGCGACTGGCTCTATGGCTCGAAAAACATGGATGCCTCCGTGATCCGACTCCCCCTGTCGGCACTGACAGAGGCTATCGGACAGGCCGTGGAGAGGGGAAGCCGCGACATACAGCTGCCGGTGGCCGTGGCCCGCTGCAAGGTGGGAGGCGGGGCAAGGACGCTCGAGGTGTCGCCCGACGGGAAGTATCTGTTCGTGGCCTGCAACTCGGGGAGCGCTATCTATGTGGTGGATGCCGGGAGCATGAAGGTGGCCGACAGCATCCGCTCAGACTCCTATCCCGTGGGGCTGGCCTTGTCGCCCGACGGGAGCATGATGGTGTCGACGTCGCAGGGACGCAGCCGCCAGGGGGGCAATGCCGTCAATATCTATCGCGTGGAGCGCTATGACCTGCCCACAGCCGCCGCAGCTGCCGAGGCTCCCGCAGGTCCGCAGGACGCCGCGGGCGAGGATGAGGCGGGAGAGGAGACAGAGGATGACAACGGGGAGGACGAAGGGGCCGGAAACAGCACCGCCGGGACCATACTGATGGGCTCGGCGGCGATAATTCTTGCAGGATGCGGGCTGGCCTATATAGGGCGGCAGATCACTTCTCGGTATAAATGACGTTGAGCACCGTCTGACCCACGGCCTTGAGCGTCTGGCGGTCGATGTGGTCCATATCGTCCTGAGCGGTGTGCCAAGTGGGGTTGAACGACCGGGTCTGGTCGTTCTTGGACTCTATGATGTCGATGGCGGGGATGCCGGCGCGGTTGAGGTAAACATGATCGTCGACCACGGCACCGCCGCTGACGGAGACAAACTTGTCGCCATAGCCCGAGTTGGCAGCCATCGACCACACCTTGTCGACAATGTCGGGGGCACTCTTGGTGGAGAAGTACTCGCGGTGGAACTTGGCGTCCATGCCGCCCACCATGTCGAGGAGCAGGGCGAAACGGGGCAGGGAGTCCTGAGCATAGGGCATGTTGACACTCCAGTATTGTGTGCCGAGAGCCCACGACTCGTCATGATTGGAGAATCCGGACGACTGGCCATAGTCCTCGGCGTCGACAAAGAGGATATCCACCCCGATGTCGGGAGTCTTCTTGTTGAGATGACGGGCTATCTCGAGAATCACGCCCACACCGCTGCCGCCGTCATTGGCGCCGGGCACGGGGTTGAGGCGGTTCTCCTCGCGGTCGTCCATGTCAGCCCACGGACGCGAGTCGTAGTGAGCCACGAGCAGCATGCGGTCCTTGGCCTCGGGGTTGTATGACCCCATCACATTGATGATGGGGAGCTTGTCGCCGTTGAAAGCGGTGACCGTTCCGGTCTGGGTCTTGACATCCGAGGCTCCGTGGCGCGCCAGCTCATCCTGAAGCCACTGTGCGCACTGGCGTCCGGCCTCCGAGCCTGTCACACGCGGGCCGAAGTCGACCTGAGTCTCTATGTAAGAGAATGCACTGTCGGCGTTGAAAGGCACGGCGGCCTCCAACGAGTCGGCAAAATTGTCATCATCGTCACCCGCAGTGCTCCTCGAGGAGCCGCACGAAGTGGCGAGAAGTGTTATTGCCAGAGCTAAAACGGTGGCAGGCATTGAGAGATAATTCATGACTGAAATGAATACTTTCTGTAGTTAAACTGTGGCGTTTGGCTCGAAGATGAGACACTGCGAGTGGGAACAGCCGTGTTCTCGCTGCAAAGTTACAACTAAGTTACAAACCACCAACAAATTTATTACAACTAATTTCAGCCGTTAACATTTTTTAATGGAATGGATAGATCCTATACCTCAAACCACTGGGGCTCACCGCTCAATGGACTGCGGGCATATAGGGGACAGGCATCCCGGCGGGGAGAATGATGAGACGGTCGATGATGATGTTTAGGTCGAGGGCCTCGACAGTGAGGGTGTGGCTCCCGGGCGTCATGGTATGGGTGGTCTCGACCCGGGCCTGCCCCCGGAGCACATTTTCCTTCCACCGCTCGGTGCGCCCCTTCTCGCGGATTGAGAATGTGTGCGGGTCCCCGCCGTCAACGCGCATGCTCACACGCAGATCTCCACCATCGAGAGGATGAGTGGGCACCAGACCCATGACGATGTTCACCGCCATACTGTCCGGGATGGTGAAGCCATAGTCTACCCTCTCGCCACGGGGCAGAGGGAGGGCCCTGCGGCTGTGGCCCAGCATGGCCACAGGTGACGGGGCAAAGGTGGAAGCGGTATAGCCCGAGGCGTCAATCACCGCGATGGGGACGGGTGAGGTGTCCGGGAGACTGAACGGCGCGCCGGCATAGCGGGCACACTCGTCGTCGGTGAGACCCACGGGGAGCACCGGGGAGCCGAACACCGGAAGGTCGCGCGGCGACATGTCCATGAGTCCACGCCAGCGACCTGAGGCGATGGAGTCATTGTAGGCGGCCGTGAGGCGACGCAGCTCCTGATAGGCCATCAGGGAGCGCGCACAGGCCCCGAGCATCATCGTGTCGGGGAGGCACCGCTTGGTCCGTGACTGTCCCGAAGCCACACTGCGGGCACGCTGGGCCTCGAGCATCTTGCGCGTCATGGCGGCCGCACTCCGCACAGGATACTCCACGGAGGCGAAATAGCTGTCGCGCCGTGAGGGTGGCACAAGGGGAGCGATGAGACGCAGACGACTCGCGAGCGTGTCGCACACGCGCAGACAGGAGTCGATCTCGCGGAGCGACAGATCGGTGTCGCGCACGGATGAACGTCCACGCGGATGCGCCTTGCGGTCGGCCATCTCCACCTGCGTCCACCCCCAGTGTTCGGGGCGACGCAGGGCACACAGGTCGTAGTAGAGTCTCATCACAGGGCCAAGAGCGGCACCCGCCTCCGCACCATACTCGCGACAGAGCCACGCGTCGAGATGGCGGTCGACAGTCGAGGGGGTGACACTGTTAATGTCCCATGCCATGTCGAGAAACAGTTCCAAGGGATAGGCCGCCGTCTTGGGGTCGTGGATATTGGCCACCCACATGCGCCGCGCGTTGCGGTCATAAGCCGTGTGCATCTGATGGCAGACGAGGCCCGGCTGCGTGGCTGCATGCCACAGATAATCGTGGGGCCGTCCCCAGTAGCTGAGATGATAATAGACGCCCGCACCCCCGGTGCGCCCGCAGGCCACAGGATCGTCAAGACGCGTGAGATAACCATAATTGTCATCACACCACAGGAGGGTCACATCGTCGGGCACACACAGGCCGCCGTCCATCACGTCGAGCACCTCCTTATAGGGCACGAACACCTGAGGCACCCGATGGAGCGACGTGTCGACACAGGCGCGCAGCAGCTGACGCTGGTCGTCGATGACCCTCCGGAGGGCTTCTACCCTGCCTGTCTTGGAGCTAACTCCAGCCATAGCCCCGTCGTGGATGCCGCGCATACCAAGAGTGTAGACATAGTCGCCACCCTTCACCTCGCGCAGCCGCTCGGCCCAGTAGTCGAGCACACGGCTGCGGTTGGCGACATAGTTATATTCTCCCCGCTGCACGGCGTCCCACTCGCCCACATTATTGCGCAGCAGCGGCTCACAGTGGGAGGTGCCTATCGTGATGCCGCAACTGTCAGCCGCCTCACGGGCCCCGGGGGTGAGAAAGAAGGGAGTGGTGCAAGGGTGCATGGCAGGCCACAGGAGATTGGCCCGCAGACGCAGCAACAGGCGGCAGATCTGCCCGTAGGTGCGGGGGCCGATGGTCCCCTCGGGCAGTCCCGGCTCGAAAGTCAGTGATGCCCACGGGAGCAGACTCCAGTCCTCGTCGTTGAGAAATACACCGCGCCATTCGACCGACGGCACGGAGATCGACATCAACCCCTCGGGGACAATCACCTCATCAAGCGGGCGAGGAGCCGCGTCGCCCCACCACACCCACGGCGACACACCCGCCATGCGCGAGAGTTCGAGCATCCCGTAGGCGGTGCCACGGTCGTCAGCCCCCACCACATACACCCGCCCCCCGCTCTCGCACAGACAGAAGGCATCGCGCCGTCCGCGCAACGAATCCACTGCCACTCCAGCCACAGACACAGCCTCAAGACGCTCAGGCGAGGCTGTAGCCAGATTGACCACCCGCACACGGGCATCCTCCCATCCGCACCTCACGGGGCGCTCCCCCGTCACGGCCTCGAAGTCGCCGTCGAGCATGCCGGCGGCCACCTCAGTGACCGGCCTCACACTCCACAGCGGCACACAATAAGCCAACGGCTCGCCACGCCCGGCAATCCTCACGCCGGCCGCACACACCGACGGCAGAAGCCCCACGGCAACCGTAGCCATCACGGCCGCCACCACACGCCACACACGGCCAAACAGTTCGCTCATAAGCACAGACAGGTATAAATCATTATAGTCTACAAAGTTACATCACCTGAGTCAAACCGATGCACAAAATCAGCCGCAAAACACGTCATTATGAAAATTTAACGCACCCGGACCCTAAAAAAACCGCCCCGCACACGAAACCACCCCCGCCCGACCGTTGTATATAACATAAAAATGCGCTACCTTTGCGCGCCCAAACGAAAAAATAACAAACAAACGACAATAAGACAATGTACTGGACACTTGAACTGGCCTCGAAACTCGAGGATGCCCCTTGGCCCGCCACCAAAGACGAACTCATCGACTACGCCATGCGCTCCGGGGCCCCGATGGAAGTAATCGAAAACCTTCAGGAGATCGAAGACGAAGGCGAACCCTACGAAAGCATCGAAGACATCTGGCCCGACTACCCCTCCAAAGAAGACTTCTTCTTCAACGAGGAGGAGTACTAAGTACTAAAAGATGAAATACCTTATAATAATAGGCTGTGTCATAATAGACGCAGCCTATTTTTTTATCGTTAATTTCATGAATATCATCGCTTTTTATTAGAGATGACTGCATATGAATCTATCCTCTCTCTGTGTCACTATGCACCTCTCGGAAAAGTGCATTTTCTTGTTTGTCCACTTCTCCTTTTGCTCTTCACTTTAGCCGTAGATTTGCAAAATTCGGGGGGATGTCCTATCTTTGCAGATCAGTATTTTTTTTAATTTATTAATATCTTGAAAACCAACCTATTGCAACTTGGGGGGGGTAATTCTTCCCGTATTCTTTGGATTGATCTGCTTAAGGGTATAACCATACTCGGTGTCATCTTTGTCCACGCTGAGGGCCACCCGGACTGGTGGCATCCCTCGCACGTCAATGCTCCATTCTTCTTCATGGCCGGAATGTTCTTCAAAGCCAGACCGTTCGGCGACTTTATCCGAAGGCACACTTACTCTCTCCTCATACCGTTTCTCCTTTTCTTCATATTGTCCTACCCGGTGCGTATTGCCATCGAGCTGTGGGATTACCGCTCGTTTGAAGCTGTGAGATGGAGCATGATCGGAGATTTATTCAATGTCTGCGGGCGGGCAGACTATCTCTATATAAATGTACCTCTGTGGTTCCTGCTATGTCTGTTTTGGGTACAGATTTTTTATTGGTTGATTTCCAAACTTCCCGTGTGGGCAAATGTCATTATCTTGGCCGTGATATGGATATTCAGCGACTTCATCTCTGCGATCCCCACTCCATTTATGATCAATAATGCGGTTGTGTGGACTTTGTATTTCGGATTGGGCAATCTGTCCGGTAAATACATTGTCAATCTCGTCAGAAACAAATCCACCTCCTTGGCTATGGTCATAGGCGGTGGGCTTGTGATGTGGGGTATCGACTACTTATTTGACGGTGTCCGAATAGCCGAAAATCTGCTATATGCTATATGGTGTGTAGTCTTACTGTCGGCAGTGTCTCTGTTGGACGGTAAGCGTGGGATGTGGATTGATTGGCTGGGGTTTTTCGGGATAAACACTTTGGCCATACTCGGATTCCATCTTTGGGCATTAATTCCTTTAAACAGAATCTTTTATAAGATCACCCAAGATCCCGGGATCGGGTCTGCTATAGCCACCTCTATCCTCACGGCCATAGTCGCAGTGCCGATGGTGATATTCTTCAATCGTTACTTCCCGTTGCTCGTAGGAAAGGGGATGAAAAGGCACGCATCAGACAGGTCTGACATGAATTGATTCGTATGGCTGGGGATCAGTTTTCGTAGCGGAGTTTGAGGGTGTGGAGTTTGTGGCGGTTGGCGTCATAGTTGTAGTTGTTGCGCAATAAGCGGCGGTCTGTGCGTCCGGTGCCGCTGCGCAGCAGGGATAGTCCGGGGCTGAAACTTTGGGTCTCCACGCCGGCCATGTCCAGTATGGTATGCGGCAGATCGCTGTTGTAGATGGCTTTGTGGATGTTCTGTCGCAACATCTCCACCTCGTGGGGATAGAGTTCTCTATACTTGTCGCTCACCCATATCATGGCGGGGATCTCGTAGAGGAGGCGAATGCTCTCGTCAGGATAGTTGACATACCTGCCCGTGACGTCGCGATAGTCATATATCTCCTCGCCATGATCCGGTGCATACACCATTATCGCCACTTTGTCACGCAGCGAGTCTATGATTTTTGACAGGACATAGTCGTTATAGAGCGTTGCGTTGTCATATTGGGCCACTACGTCAGCCTGCTGGTCGGTATAGCATCCTGCCGGGGCATAGTCTGCGCGGGTGAATTTTGCGAAATCTGCCGGATAGCGGTTGGCGAATCCCACATGCTGGCCCATCAGATGGTAGATGGTCATGCTGCGGGGCGAATCCCCGATGGGGGGATAGGTGGCGACGAATGTGCCGTCATAGCGCTCGGTGGCCTCATTCAGATAGTCTATACTCTGTTGCTGAACGGTCTTGTCGCTCAGAAAGGATGCGCAGCCGAAGTCTAATTTCACACTGTTGAGGACAGACTGGTTGTCATAGTATGCCACACGGTATCCGGCTTTCCGGAGGATGGCGGGCAGCAACGGATAGTCGGCGTATTTCTTTGTGCCCAAGAGGTCGTAGGTGGAGAGCATACAGCGATACACCTCATGTGTCCCCGGGGAGTGGGTCACCACATTATCAAAGATGATCAGAGCACTGTCGGCCATCTCTGCCGACATGCGCGGATTCGTCTCCATCGGATACCCGTACAATGATGATCTGCTGCGTCCGAATGACTCACCGATCACATAGACGATCTCCAGCTCGTCCTTGCCGCGGCTCATGTCTACATCCGCAGCCTCTATCGTCTCGGCAAGATTCTCCAGTTGGCGTATTTCGGGATTAAAGGCCGTGTCCATGAGGGCATACCAGTATACCACCGTCGTGGAGGCATCGAGCATCGGAGACATGCGCATATAATACCAGTAATATCCTTTGACACACTGCCGCAGCCGCAGCGGCGTATAAACCACCGACAGGGTGAGGGCGGTGCCGACGACGCACACGGCGACCCGATTGTTCAACACACGCCACCGAGCCATCCGGGCTGCCCATCCGCGTCGCCACAGGCGAGCCCAGCACAGGAAGATGGCGGCAATGACGACCGAGCAGCCTGCGGCCTTAGACACAGGGACCATCGCGAAGTCAAAAAACTCTTTTGTCTCCGCGCCGTTGGTCTGGAGCATCAGGATAGCTATCGCGGTGTTGAAGCGTGTATGCTGACAGAAGAAGCATCCCAGCTCGATGAAGAACAGCAGACTGGCTATCGTGAAAACGGTATACCACAGCCAGCGCCTCCTGTCGGCCACCCAGCACAGCAACAGGCTTGTCAATATGGTCTGCGGCAGCAGAAACACTATATAGCTCCTGAGATAGGCCGCGCCACCCGTGGGGGAGACCATCTCTCCAAACCGGGCCGGAATCGTGGCAAAGGCCACCAGCATCACGAACAGCGGGAGCTGCCTCCATGCCAGTCGGCACACGCCGTGCAGAAAGGCATATATTTTATGTGTCATCATACGTATTTATCATCAATAAGACTTCTGCCGCCCGGCTCCGTGGCGGAGGGGGCAGCAGAAGCATGTGTCGTGAGGAGAGAGGGGTGATCCGCCGATGTCGCGCCGGCTGGGGGGCGACATCGGGCGGAAAGCGGGAGCGGATTACTGCATCGAGAAGACCATCTCTACGCGCTCGGGGGTGCCCCAAGAGTTGTCAGACATGTTCTGGGTCGAAGCAAAGACGATGGGCTCGAGCAGGGCGGTGGTACCGGCGATATCAATGTGATATGTATAGGCGGTACCCTTCTTCCAGTTGGGCTGCCATGTGCCCTTCAGGTTGCGCTCGAGGAATATGTCGTTGCCCTGCTTCACCTGCACGGTGAAGTGGAGCTCGGCGTGAGCGTCCTTGTTGTTGGGGTCGCCGTTCACATAGTTCATGGGGATCATGAAAGCCGAACCGGTGACTACAGACACACACTTATCGGGATCGGGATCCTTGATAGCGGTGTCGGTGCCCTTGGCGATGGCGAGCTCGACAGACTTGTTGGGCGCGGTCTGGGTGAAGTCTTTCCAGTCTAAGGGAGCGAAGTCAAAGCCGGCCTGATCATAGAAATTCACCAGCTTCACGTTGGAGACTACGATGTCATAGCCCTGAGGGAAAGCGTTGGTAAACTCTGCGTTGATCTTGGAGAGAGCGTGCTCGAAGGTGAAGTTGACAGTGCGGTTGACGATGACACCGTTGCCCTTCTCCTGACCTACCAGACCCTCGTTCTTGGCCACGATGAGGTCGTGCTGGTGGGTGGCGTCACACTTGTAGTTGTTGATCTCGAGCGCACGGTCGGCGGTAGTGGTCTGAGTGAGATCGAGCAGCAGGCTGCCATAGGTGTTGTCGAGGGCTACGTCGGCACACGAGTAGGCATAGAAGTAGTAGGATGCACCGGGATTCCAGTAGCGCTCGGGCGAATAGGTCCACTTCGTTGCGCCCTCCTCGCCTTCGGTGTCGGTCACCTTGCTGACGATGTCGCCGGCGAACACCTGTACGGGGTGATTCTCCTTGTCGGGAGCCACAAAGTAGCCATAGACCGAGAAGAGGTCGAAGTTGTTGAGCGAGAGGTCGCCGGTCACCGCACGCGAGTTCTTGTTGACCACGTTGGTGAAGCCGATAGCATTGTTACGCACTTCAGGCACATCTTCAACCTGCGTGCACGCGGCGAGCGCCAGTCCGCTCAGAGCCACCAGAAAGAATTTCTGCTTCATTGCAAATTGATTTTGGTTAATTTGTTGGTTAGTTACTTATTTGGATTTATTTCGTTGTTATTGTTGATATTATCATGTTGGTGTCACAGGTCGAGGTCTATGTCCTCGTGGTGGCCCCACTCGGAGACGTCTACTTCAAATCCCGACCCTGTGGCGTTGCCCACCTCGGCCTCGACGCGTATGCCCGACACGGTGATCACACCTCCGCGGGGCTGGTTTTTCAACTGGTCCGAGATGTCGAAGTCGTAGGACAGATACTTGCCATTCTTGAGCACCACCTCGAGATTGAGCGAGTATGGGCGCTCAGGGCTCTCCCCGTCGGCGCGGCCATAGTATTCGTCGGGGAATCCCGGCACGCCAAACGACCTCACATTGGCCGAACAGCCATAGGGGGTGATGGAACAGTCGTGGAGGATGATGGAGGTCTCCTCGGAGGTGACACCGTCGCGCAGATGCACCGACTCGGCCATGCCGCCGAGGGCGCCGCGCGCCAGCGCCACATATTCGAGACCGGCCTCAAACTCATATCTCACCACATAGGTGTAGACGAGCGGCTGCATCTTGACGGGCATCTGTCTCACCTCGTGCATGGTTATGTCGGGGATCTTCTCGACAAAGGAGGCATAGAGGATGTCGGGCGGATTGGTGGTGCGCGAGTCGGGGTGGCGCTGCATGATGGCCGACATGGCCGCACGCGAGCGCGTGGTGGCCGAGGCGCGTGCCTCGGTGAGGGAGGCCATGTTGGAGAGGATGATAAACTCCGTGTCGCCGTTATAGAAGAGCATCGAGCAGTCCTTGCCGGGGTCGATGATCACCTTGCCGCCCTTGGGGGTGAGGAAGTCGATCTCCGAGTCGCCGCCGGGGGTGAAGCGCAGCATGTTGACCCACTCCGGCTTGCCGGGTCGCAGCGCGTCATATGCCATGCCATGCTTGGCGGCATCCCACGTATTGAAGAGGTCCATGCCATAGTCGCGCTCCCACTCCTGCTCCCAGTCAAACTCGATGGCGGCCGTGGGATAGTGGTCATAGCACAGCGGGTCCACGCATGATGTCAGCATCGACATCACTGCCAGACAGAGTGTGAATAATATGCCGCAGCCAGCCCGCTTCATATGGTGGTGGTGGAGGCTTGGCGCCCGGGGTTGCCGAGGTCGCCGAATCTCCATACGATCGACAATTTGAGTTTGAGAGGGCCGGCATAGTTCATGGTGCGGGTGCGCTGATACACCCTGTGGCCGTCGATAGGTATATACTTCTTGTAGCGGGGCAGCAGCATATATCCGCCACCTGCCGCAGCCTCGAGCGAGAGGCGCCGTGTGATGGGCCACATGTAGCCCACCGAGAGGCCGGCCATGGCGATGCCGCCGCGATAGCCGCGCTTCTTGCCGCTGAGGTCAAAGAATCCGCCCCCGGCAAAGGCGCCGACATACAGGCCGTGCCAGTGGTCGCGGGGGTTGATATGATAGCGCACCTCGGGCGATCCGTAGGCCACGCAGTAGGTCTTGACATACGACCGGTCCCACCATGCCACGTTGGCCTCGAGAGCCACCGACCATCTGTCGTTGATGAGCCACTCCAGCTCGAGGTTGGGCATCAGGGCGGCATAGTAGAGCAGATTGGTCTTGAGCGCGAATCGGTAGTCGGGCTTATAGGCATCCCCCTCTCCGAGCTCAGGGACGGAAGAGCCGTTGAGATCGGCGGACGCAGATGAGCCGACGACAGAGTCGGTCGGGTCGGTCAAGTCAATGAGCCCGGAGGAGTCAGAGGTGTCAGAGGAATCAGAGGTGAGAGAGGAATCAGAGCCATCCGCTGCGGGGGTGGCATCAGACACGCGGCAGAGGGAGATGGCCACGGC
>CAZAWC010000015.1:19709-30564 GCA_964488595.1 uncultured Staphylococcus sp.
AGCCATCCGCTGCGGGGGTGGCATCAGACACGCGGCAGAGGGAGATGGCCACGGCGTTGCGCAGCTCGGGATAGAGGTGGGCCATCATCCAGTGCCACGGGCGTCCTCCGGCCAGATCCATCAGCTGCTTCTTGCGGCTGTCCACCACACGGCCCTGTGCATCAAACACCGTGACCGGTGTGTTGTCGAGGATGTCGAGCACCTCGCTGCGGCGGGGCACGTCGGGATTGGCGGCCACCAGCCTACGCAACTCGGCCCAGCCGATACCGCCGGGCCGCTCCTCGATGAGGTGGGGTGCGACACCCGCATGGGCCGCGATATAGGCGGCGATGGTGGCGCAGCGGTTGGCCGCCAGCCGCTCGTTGGCCATGGGACGCCCCTCGGGCGAGGCATAGCCGCGCACTATGATGCGCTCCACATCGCCCTCGGCGGCTGCGGCGCGCACGTTGCTGATGAAGGCGTCCATCGCCTCGCGGTTGTCGCCCAGCGAGGGGTCGAAATAGCGCTGCCCCACGCTGAAACGCACATTCACCGAGTCTGCCGGATTGACGGCAAACGAGGCAAATGCGGTCAATGCCGCGATGATGAGCGATAAGAGTCTCATTGAGAGAGCGGTGTGGATTGGTTTATAACTCTATTGGAGCAAGAATCGTTCAGAAGGTTAGATCTGTCAGGCACTTGTGGATCGATGCAAAGTTATAATAAAAATTTGAAAATCACAACCTTTAGCCCTTGTGCCGCCGTCAAACCAAAAGTTAAAACGGGGCAAATATTGTTCTTTTCGCGAAAAACAGGCACCATTTACCCCCCCGCAAACAATAGATAATCAGCACGTTACAAAAATTCACCATACAATATGCCCATTCACTTTCTTTAACAAAATTTTTCTCAATTACCACCTCTCCTCCCCCGTCGACACAGGTGAATGGCGGCAGCACACTTGCCGGAGTGAAAAATTATTGCTAAATTCGCAGTGTCTTGCAGAGCCGGCTATACGTCTGCCCCTCAGCGGCACAGCACTTGCATCAGCTACAAGACAATGATCCACCACCCCCATTCTATCCTTAAACCCAACTATGAAACGTCTCGCCCAGTTAGTGCTGTCGGTCGTCCTATGCCTGTCGGCCACAGCCCAGTCCACCACCCAATATTCAGCCGCCATGGTCAAGTCGCACGGCAAGGAATGGTCTGCCGACAAGGCATGGGACTATGTGAGCGGCCTCGTGGCCAAAACCATCCTCATGTACTGCGACCAGTATCCCGACGACGCGCTCGCTGCGCAGGCCTACGGATGGTGTAAGGTCTATGCCGACAATTCCATCGACGCCAACGGCAACTTCTACAACTTCAAGAAAGGGAGCCTCGACAACATAGCCTCGGGCAAGGTGCTCTTCGACCTATATGCCCGTGAGGAGGCCGCCGCTCCCGGCGGCGGACGGCGCTATCGCCTCGCGGCCGACTACCTCTACAACTACCTGCGCAACGAATACAAACGCATCATCCTCGACGAGGGCAAGGGGGGATTCATCCACAAGGACTCCTACCCCTATCAGATGTGGCTCGACGGCCTCTATATGGGAGCCGCCTTCTATGCCGAGTATCTCGCCACCTTCGCCCCCGACGACAACGAGGCGTGGGCCGACATAGCCCTGCAGTTCACCACCATCCACGCCCACACCTACGATGCACTCAAGCAGCTCAACTATCATGGCTGGAGCGCCAAGCCCTCGGACTCCAACTCGTTCTGGGCCAACACGGCCGACCCCTTCAAGGGATGCAGCAAGGAATTCTGGGGACGCGGCATGGGATGGTATGCCGCCGCCTTGGCAGACGTGCTGGCCATGATGCCCGCAGACCACCCCGACTATGCCTCCATCGCCGGCATCTTCGCCCAAGTGGCCGACGGCATCCGTCGCTGGCAGGACCCTCAGAGCGGCGTGTGGTATCAGCTGCTGCAGTATGACGACTCCTTCACCAGCGCACGCGGCCGCCACAACTATCTCGAGGCCTCGGCCTCGTGCATGTTCACCTATGCCCTCTTCAAAGGCATGAGACTCGGTCTGCTCGATCAGGCAGAGTTCGGCCCCGTGGCCCTCAAGGCCTATGACGGGCTCATCGCCACCTTCATCACCGGCAGCGGCAACAACATCGACATCAACAAGATATGCCGCTCGGCCGGACTCGGCCCCTCCAACAACCGCAGTCGCGACGGCTCGGCCGACTACTATCTCGACGGCAGCGACGTCACCATCGTCTCCAACGAGGGCAAAGGGATCGGCTCCTTCATCATGGCCAGCCTCGAGTATGAGCGATATGCCACCTCATCGCTCACCCCCGTCCCAGCCCCCGACGCCGACGCACAGGTGATGATATTCGACCTCCAAGGCCGACGCCTCACCACGCCCCCCGCAGGCCTCTACATCGAGCGCCGCGCCGGCCACACCACCAAGCGCATCAACAACCGATAAAACTCCGCGAAAAACTACCCCTCACGCACCACGGAATATAAGAAAAATTAGTATCTTTGCAATTCTAAAGTGCGACTTTAGAATTGCAAAGATATGATACACAGAGATTTAAGCGCAAAAATCAGGCAACTTGCCGAAAAATTCCCGATTTTGACGGTGACCGGACCGCGTCAATCGGGCAAGTCAACGCTGTTAAAAAACGTCTTCCCCGACTACAGATATGTATCGCTGGAGAATCCCGACATGCGGTCATTCGCGACGGACGACCCTAACGGATTCATCAAGACATTTGACAATCACACGATCATAGATGAGGCTGAGCGCGTGCCGTCGCTGTTCTCATATCTACAGACACACATCGATGATGTGAACGAATCGGGCATGTATATGCTGGCCGGGTCGCGCAACTTCCATCTGATGGCTGCTATTGATCAGTCGCTGGCCGGGAGAACGGCCGTCCTGAAATTACTGCCTTTCTCCCGTCATGAACTGAGCGTGGCCGGCCAATTGCCCCCCACCATCAATGAGCAGATCTTCAAGGGATTCTATCCGCGCATCTATGACAAGGATATCGCTCCGACCGACTACTATCCTTCGTATATCGCCACTTATGTGGAGCGTGATGTGCGTGCCATGCTCAACATCGGCGACCTCGGGCGATTCATCAGGTTTATCCGTCTGTGCGCAGGGCGCATCGGGCAGTTGCTTAACAAGTCTAATCTTGCCACTGAAGCCGGGGTGTCAATCCCAACGGTCGAGTCATGGCTGTCGGTGCTCGAAGCAAGTTATATCCTGTATCGCCTCGAGCCCAATTTCAATAATTATAATAAACGCATAGTCAAGACGCCCAAACTGTTCTTCTACGACACCGGGCTGGCGTGCAGCCTGCTTGGCATAGACTCCACCGCACAGCTCGACACTCATTTCCTCCGCGGGGGATTGTTTGAGAATCTGGTTGTCAACCAATTCATCAAGAACAGTCTGAATAAAGGCACCATGCCAAACCTCACATTCTGGCGCGACAGCAGCGGCCTCGAAGTGGATCTGATCGAAACAACCGGTCTGGAGCAGCATGCTTACGAGATAAAGTCGGGTAGCACCTTTACCCCCACGTTCTTTGACGGACTCAAAAAGTGGGGACAACTGTCCGGCACACCCGAGACCCGCAGGAGCGTGATATACACCGGCGCCGAGAGCCTTCAGACGTCCAATGGCAATGTGATCGCCATTGACTCATATCTGTGCTGATACCGGCTGCCGATTCAGCGGCCGGTGGCCTGGAGGTAGGCTAATTTCTTGATCTGAAATTGTCCGTAGGCCTCTACAAATTTGTCCTGTGACTGGCGGTGGAGAGTCTGTGCGTTGAGCAGATCGGTGATGGTAGTGGTGCCGGCTTCATAGAAGGCCTGATTCATCCTCAGATTTTCAGCCGACTGGGATATTGACTCGCGGGCTATCTCCATCTGTGTATGAGCGGTCGAGAGGTCGTTCCAAGCATTGTTCATGGCTATGATGAGCAGTTGGGAGTTGTCCTCGAGTTGCGTGCGGGCTATCTGAGTCTCGAGCTTCTTCTTCTTGATATCGTGTGACCCACCCCACCAGTCAGTGACCGGGATGCTGACGGTGACGTAGACGTTGGCAAACGTATGCCCCTGATCAAGAATGTGCTCATAGTTATAGCTGACTCCGGCGGCCACCATGGGGAGGTTGTTGCCGACGCTGATCTTCTGTTCGAGCTCCTTGGCCTTCACATTCTGCACCAGCAACCCGTGGCCCACCGTGAGGTCAAGACACTCCTCGGGAGCGCGATAGATGTCGAGCGGGAAGTCGGGCACCATGCCGGGAATTATCTCCGAGGCCACGTCGACCGATCCGTCGGTGCCTTTACCGACAGCCTGCGAGAGGAGCATGCGCATCACCGCGATCCCGTTGTCGAGCTCAGTGCGCGCCGCCAGCATCTCATTCCGCTTCAGTTTCACCTCGAGCAGGTCGTTGGTAGTGGCCACGCCGGCATCGACAAAGGTCTGCACTTGGGCCGTGAGGGTGTCGAGCATCGAGATGGCGGCATCGACGGTGTGATGCTTGGAGTGGAGGGAGACGAGCTGCCAGTAGTACTGCTCCACGTCACGGCGCACCTCGTCGGCAGTGAGGCGCTGCTGAAGGTGGCTCACCTCCTCGCCCACATGCGCCAGCCGATTGCCGTTGACTATGCGGCCGCCCAGAAAGATGGGTTGCACAAGGTTGACGCCGCCGAGAGAGCCTTTTTTCAGCACACTCAGATCGAAGTCCATGTCGGGCAGGCCGAGATCGAGCGCCGAGAGGGGCAGGTCGAAGTGATGGCGCAGCATGCCGTGGTTGGCCGTGAATGCCGCTCCGCTGAGGCTGACGGAGGGAAAATAGTTGGTGAACGCCGAGCGCGACGTCTCGCGCGAGGCCTTGACCGTGTAGTCGGCCGTGCGCATGCGCGCATTGTTCTCGAGAGCCATCGTCACACACTCGTCGAGCGACAACTGTTGTGAGAAGGCCGGTGTGGCGGCGAGGAGGCTCAGTGCGGCGGTGATGAGGAGTGCCTGTTTCATTTGGATGCTTGTTTATTGGAGATTCCAGCCATCACTTTCCAGTAGAGCACGGGGATGACTGTGACGATGAAGAAGAATGTGATTATAGTGCCCCAGAAGATGACCGTGCCCATGGGACGCCACAAGGGGGTGCCTGTGAGCACCATGGGGAGCACACCCATCGAGGCGGCCGCCGAGGTGAGGAAGATGGGGCGCATACGGCGCTCGGCGCTGTGGAAGATGGCGTCGCGCACGCTCATGCCCTCCGACCGCTGCAGCTCCTCGGCATAGTCGATCATGATGATGACGTTGCGCACGAGGATGCCCATCAGGGAGATGAATCCGAGGGTGCACGTGAGCGAGAGCACTTCGCCCTGTATGGCAAGGCCGATGCCTGCGCCGGGCACGCACAGCACGATGCACCCCAGCAGCAGCGCCGACGTAGCCACATTCTTATAGTGGGACAGGAGGATGAAGAAGATGATGACAACGGCCATGAGCAGGGCCGAGATGATCGGGGGCCACATCTCCTCCGACTGGCTGTAGTCGCCGCCATACTCTATCGTGACCCCTTCGGGCAGCGTCAGGCGGTCGATCTTCTCGATGAGCCGGTCAGTGACCACCAAGGCAAAATCGCCGCGTTCCACCTCAGAGCTGATCGTCACGCAGGGGATGCCGTTGCGGTGGGAGAGCTGACCGCGGTGCCATGAGGGAGCGACGTCGGCAAACTGGCGCAAGGGGGCCGACGAGAGGCCGCCCGTCACGGGGATAATCTCGTCGCGAAGGTCTGACACGTCCGAGCGCCCGGAGGTGGGTGTGCGGATCACGACGGGGGTGGCATATGTGCCGTCCCAGACCGTGGCCACGGGGAGCCCGGCGTCGGTATATCTCAAGGCGAGATTGGCCTCGAGCATCATGTCGCTCAGCCCGAGGCGCGACATGTTGGTGAAGTCGGGCGACACCTGAGCCGCCACAAGCGGCGCGCCGAGGCTGCTGCTGGCCAGATTGATCTCGGGGATGGTGTGCATGATGGCGATCACAGAGTCGGCCACGGACTGCAGCTTGGCATAGTCGTCGCCCTTGATCCTCACCTCGATCGGATAGGGTGCGTTGGAGTAGGACAACTGCTTGAAGCGTATCTTGGCTTCAGGGAAATAGTCGCGGTAGCGGGGCGTGTATTCGTCGAGCAGTTCTATGGTGGCCTCATTGCTCGTGGTGTTGACGATAAACTGGGCAAAATTGGGGCCGCCCACCTGAGGAGCATACGTGGTCTGGAATCGCGGAGAGGAGCATCCATGGAAATTGGCCACCGACACCACCCTGCTGTCCTGACGCAGGATGCGGGCGAGGGAGTCGGCCACGATGTCGGTCTGGGCCAGCGGGGTGCCTGTGGGCATATAGATCTCTACGGCAAACTGATTGCGCTCGGCTATCGGCATCAGCTGCATGGGGCGCTTCATCAGCAGCCAGCCGCCGCCGGCGGTCAGCACCACCGTGAGCGCCAGCAGGGCCCACGGGTGGCTGAAACACAGGGCTATGGTTTTGTTATAAGCCCCCTGAAGCACACGCAGCAGAGAGAAGTGTTTGGCCGACCCGCTGCCGCCTGAGGGAGCATCGTCCAAGGCAGACACCTTAGCGGGCTTGATGAAGCGATATTGCAGATAGGGCACCAGCAGCTCGGCGATGAGCAACGAGCCCATCAGGATGAGGGTGATGGCCCAAGGGAAGTCGGTCAGGAAGTCGCGGAACATTCCCGTCATCGTGAACAGGAACGGGAAGAAGGTGATGGAAATGGCGAGCGTGGCCGAGAAGATGGACTTCAGAAACTCCGATGCGCTGCGCACCGTGGCCTCCTTGGGATCCATGCCCTCGCCGATCAGCTCCACATAGTCGTCGATGATGACCACAGAGTTGTCGACGATCATGCCCAGCGACACTATCAGGCAGGCAAACGTCACGGTGTTGAGCTCTATGCCGAACACATAGAATAGCCCCAGCGAGATGAAAATGGTGATGGGGATGGTGGCCGCCGCGATCAGGGCCACCCTTATGGGGAGCAGCAACACTATCACCACGATCACGGCTATCACGGCGATGAGCAGCTCGCGCAGGAAATCCATCACGCTGCTGTTGACCACCTGCGGCTGATTGGTGATGCGGAATATCGTGACGTCATCGGGTATCTGAGTCTGGAATGCTTCGAGCTGTTTCTCGACCAGCTGGCCCATCTTCACGATATTGTTGCCCGACTTCATCTCCACGGACAGGAGGATACATTTGCGGTCATTGTTGGTGATGAACGACGTGGGTTCGGGATACTCACGCTTCACCTCGGCTATATCCTTGAGGCGCACCACATCACCCGCAGGGGTGGACAGCACGATCTGGTCGGCTATATCCGCCACAGAGTTGAGCGGATCGTCCACATAGATGGGCGACGTGTAGGAGTCGGTGCGGATCTGTCCCCCGGTGGTGCGGAATCCTTTGGAGAATAATGAGGCCGCCAGTGTCTGCTCGGAGATGCCATAGTGGGCGAGTCGGGCGGGGTCGATCATTATGGAGATCTGCTCGTTCTGCTTGCCATAGACGGTCATGGTGCCCACGCTCTCGATGGTGCGCAGACGATCCTGAAGCGCATCCATGTAGTCGCTCAGTTCACGATAGGTCTTGTCCTCGCTCTCCATGGTGATGAGTAGCGCTGAGGTGTCGCCAAAGTTGGATATGACCTCGACGGCCAGCACCCCGGGAGGCAACTGGCTTTTCACCCCGGCCAGCTCGCGGCTCAAGGTGTTCCAGAACGAGTCGGTGTCCGTGATCTTGTCGTCGAGCTCCACGAATATCATCACCATACCGTCGGTGGCATTGGAGGTGGTCTTGACCTTGTTCACCTCCTTGAAACTGAACACAAAGTTTTCCAGCGGCTTCATCACCTGCTGTTCCATCTCCATAGAGGTGGCACCCGGATAGACAGCCACCACCACACCCTCGCGGATGGTGAAGTTGGGAAACTCATTCTTGTTCATGGTCTGGAGCGCGTAGACTCCGAACACCACCAGCACACACACCATGAGCACCACCACGTTGGCATACTTCACGCCCCACATTACAAGCGGGGAGTTCTTGACCGGGGGGAGCTTGGACTGCAGTCCGCCTTCGGGACGCTTGTTTGAAGAATCCATATCCGAGGGATTAAGGGATTAATTGATGGATGTAACCTTCATGTCGCTCGACACCTTGTCCATCCCCGCGACGATCACCTTGTCGCCGCTCCCGAGGCCGGACTCTATCAATATCCCCTCGGGCAACATGGCGCCGGGTCTGACGATACGCTTCCTCGCCACGCCGGCCGAGTCAATCCAGACGAAATGAGTATTTTCGGCCGTGAGGAGCACTGCCGGCACGGGTAGTATCACCCCTTGGGTCAGCGACCCCTTCTCGATGGCCACATCGCAGAGCATGCCCGGGAGCAGGCGGCCGGCGGCATTGTCGACCTGATACTTCACGACATACGATCGCGACAGCGGACTGGCCGAGACCCCTTTCTCCACCAGCCGGCCCCCATAGGTCTCGCCGGGAGCAGCCTTTGTCGTGATCACGGCCTGCGAGCCGGTCGCATATCCGGCTATCTCACTCTCGGGGATGGAGATAGCCACCTTCACCGAGTTGATGTCCACAATCTTGGCCACGGGGACACCCGGCGCCACCACCTGACCCACCGATGCGGGTCGCTCGGCCACGATGCCCGACACGGGGGCATAAAGGGAGGCGTCGTCGAGGGCTATGCGGGCAATCCGTTCGGCGCTCTCGGCCTGGCTCAGCTTGCTCTGTACGTCGACCCACTTGATGTCGGGCAGCGAATTTGCATCATGAAGGATCTTCATGCGCTCATAGGCATCCTTGGCTTGGCTCAGAGTGGCCGCGGCAATGTCATAGGCATTGCGCAGAGATCCGTCGTCGAGTGTTCCGATCAATTGACCTTTCCTGACGTGCGAGCCCTCCGAGACGGCCAATGTCTTTATCGTGCCTGCGGCAGAGAAGCTCACCACCGTGCCGCTCCCCTCCTCGACCGTGCCCGTGAAGGACAGGTTTTCCTTTATCCCATCGTCGGTCACGGTCAGGGTCTTCACCCTGATGGCCGAGCGTGAATCCTGTGTGGCGGCATCCTTATGTCCGCATGCAGTGAGGGTGCCCAGAAGGAGCGTGAGGGAGAATGCCGGGCATATCAGTTTGCAGTGCATTTTCGTGAGAATATTAGTCGTGAATGGTGTAAGTTGATTTTCAAGGTGCAAAAATACCTTGAAATACACGTCGCCGAAATGTCAGATATATGAAAAAAATTGTCATATGGTTTGATTTTCGGTCTTAAGTATTGCAAAATCTAAAAATTTTCGGCTATTTTGTTCAATCAAAACTCCCGCCATTGTGAAAACTCCACTCCAGATAGCCTCTGTCCTCATCACCCCGGCCGACGGGCCCGGGCGAACATTTGACATGACCAAGCGGTGTGCCTTCGCACTGTGCACAGGAGGTGAGTTTCGGCTCAGGATCCTCAACGAGGAGCATACCATGACGGGCAGGTGTCTGATCGCGTGCATGCCATTCGTCAACGTCGAGGTGGTGAGCGTCGACCGGCCCGGAGAGATAATATTCAGCTACATACAGCTCGAAGATATCCCCACCCTCATCAACCGCTGGATCAACACCAAGAGCCTCCTGAGCGTCCAGCAGAGGCCGTTGGCACATATCTCGGAAGAGTCGTTCACAAATCTGTTGGCTTCGCTGGAATATTACCGCACGGATTACAGCAACTATCATAACAGCCATGACGAGAGCATCACCGGCAAGCTGGGACAGGATATATTAGCCTGTCACAGCCAGCTGGTAGTGGCCAAAGTGTTGAAGATCTTCTACAGCAACATTCAGATGGAGCCGGGCGGACACACGCACACCGACTCTGTGTTTCAGGAGTTCATGCTGACGCTCTACACCAATTTCCGCAAGCATCGCGAGGTCGACTACTACGCCCGCCGGTCGGGACTGAGCGTCAAATATTTCGCGACCGTAGTGCGGCGTATATCCGGCATGAGTCCGTCGAAATGGATAGAACGTGTGGTGGTGGGCGAGGCCGCATCACTGCTGCAGGTGCGCCAACGGACCATCAAGGAGATAGCCTCGGCGCTTAATTTTCCGGACGCCCCCACCTTCTCCAAATACTTCCTCCGCGTCACCGGCTCCACCCCCAAATCCTACCGCCAGTCCCTGTTCGCCTGATCCCCCTGCTCTTTACGTCAGCTTCTTAGCTTCAGCATTCAGTCTCCTTATCGTGTCAAGATATGCACGTTCCACCGGAGAAAGTTCCCTGACTTGGGATTCACTCGGCATAAAGATTCTCTGCCTGCTGAGGGATATATTCGTCCACCAGTCGGGAGATCTTCGTCAGATCTGCCTTCTTGGCGGCATAGTCTATCAACAATTTGGCAGGATAGAGATCGGGGTCGGACGCAGACTGAAAGTCTGCCGCATCCTCCGAATAGTCGCCATCCTCCACCGCATCAGCCTCGATGGCATAGTCGCTGAAAGCTATGTCTCGGTCGGCATCTTCGCGCCGTTCGAGCCCGACCAGCAGCGTCGTCGGGATAATGCTGATCTGCGGGTCCTCGCCCCATACTGCAGGATTATTGATGACTTCTGTCACCTTTGCGGCAATAATGTCCGTGAGTTCTTGTCGTGTCATAGGAATACGTTTGTTTTTTGTAACTATAACATAATAATCCATTAAACAGTTCTCACCCGTCTCCCCGGCACCCCCCACTCGTTCACGGGCCCGCT
>CAZAWC010000016.1:0-30234 GCA_964488595.1 uncultured Staphylococcus sp.
GCCGCTATCTTGAGAACAAGATACGCGAGAACTGGGACTTCCACGGCACCCCCATACAGATATTCATGCGCGAGAAATAAGCGATCTTCTCCCGCCACATACCTCCATCCACGTTCCCGGCCGGTCGAAACCAAACATTTTGACCGCCGGGAATGTTGATTTTATATATCACGGTCCACTCCGTTTCAAACTATTCTCACATCTATTCTCACATTCACCACAAACCACATCCATTATGGCAGACAAGAATATCGCAGCCCCCTCCAAGCTGCACAAGAACGAGCATCGGATAGTCAATCTGATGAACTTTATCGTCCTCGTCCTCTCGGTGCTTCTCATCGTGTGGATCTCGATCGACACATTCCGCAAGATAGACTTTCTGACCAATCATTCCTACATGACCTTCCAGCTGTGGGTGTGTTTCTTCTTCATCGCCGACTTCTTCGTGGAGCTTGCCTTCAACCACGACAAGTGGCGATTCTTCCGCCGGCGCATAGTGTTCCTGCTCCTCTCCATCCCCTATCTCAACATCATCAACTACATGGACATCCAGCTGAGTCACGATGCCATCTACTTCGTGCGCTTCATCCCTCTGGCCCGCGGCGCGCTGGCACTCTCCATCGTGCTGGGCTACCTGTCGAGCAACGCCGTGACGTCGCTCTTCATGTCATATCTCACCATCATGCTGATGATCTGCTACTTCTGCTCGCTCATCTTCTTCCAGCGCGAGATGGGGGTCAACCCCGACGTCCACAGCTACTGGTCTGCCCTGTGGTGGGCCGCCATGAACATGTCCACCGTAGGGTGCTACATCAGTCCGTGCACAGTGACCGGCAAGATTATCGCCGTGATCCTCCCCGTCTGCGGCATGATAATATTCCCTCTCTTCACGGTCTACCTCACCAACTACGTGACCAACGCCCAGCAGAAAGCCCGCAAAAACCATACGGACGACTGATGTACATTATGACTTTTTTGCGTAACTTTGCAGACGTCAATCAGTCTAATAAGTTACTCAAAGCATGACAAACGCTCAAACCGAACTTATTCTCATCAACATATCCGGGCAAGACCACCCGGGTGTGACTTGGGCCCTGTCCGAGATACTGGCCAACTATGATGCCGGCATCCTTGACATCGGTCAGGCCGACATTCACCATACCCTCTCGCTTGGCATCCTCATCAAGACGCGCTCCGATGTGAGCGGCAACATCATGAAGGAGCTTCTCTTCAAGGCTTCGGAGCTCAACGTGCAGATCCGCTTCACCCCCGTCAGCATTGGCGAGTATGAGGAATGGGTGAAACGTCAGGGCAAAAACCGCTGGATCATCACCCTGCTTGGGAGGCGCCTCACCGCACGCCAGATTGCGGCCGTCTCGCAGGAGATATCGGCCCAAGGGCTCAATATCGACGGCATCCAGCGCCTCACCGGGCGCATGCCGCTGGGCGATGAGGAGCAGCCGCTGTCCAAGTCGTGTGTGGAGTTTTCGGTGCGTGGCACCCCGACCGACACTCATGCCATGCAGGAACGGTTCATGCACCTGTCGCAGGAGGACGGGTTTGACATCTCCGTGCAGGAAGACACCATCTATCGCCGCTGCCGCCGCCTGATCTGTTTCGATATGGACTCCACCCTCATCGAGACTGAGGTGATCGACGAGCTGGCCGAACGTGCCGGCGTGGGCGACAAGGTGCGCGCCATCACCGAGAGGGCAATGAGAGGCGAGATAGACTTCTGCGAGAGCTTCAGGGAACGTGTGGCTCTGCTCAAGGGACTTGACGTGAGCGTGATGGAGGATATAGCCCGCAATCTCCCCGTCACCGAAGGTGTGGGGAGAATGATGGAAGTGCTCCGCCGCGCCGGATATAAGACGGCGATACTCTCGGGCGGATTCACATATTTCGGCAACTATCTCAAGCAGAAATTCGGATTCGACTATGTGTATGCCAACGAGCTGGAGATAGCCGACGGAAAACTGACCGGCCGATATGTGGGCGACGTGGTGGACGGCCGTCGCAAGGCCGAACTACTCAAGCTGATAGCCCAAGTGGAGAATGTCAACATAGCCCAGACCATCGCCGTGGGCGACGGTGCCAACGACCTGCCTATGCTCGCCACCGCCGGACTGGGCATAGCCTTCCATGCCAAACCCAAAGTCAAGGCCAACGCCGAGCAGTCTATCTCGACCATCGGTCTGGACGGGGTGCTCTACTTCTTAGGATTCAAGGACTCGTTCATCACCCCTAACGAATAAATGGACAGATTTCAGGACACGAGCGAGCACGCTCTCAGCCAGTTATATCTCAAGGACACAGCCTTCCACAACCTCATGCAGAGGCGCATATTCAATGTGCTCCTCATCGCCTCGGCCTACGACGCATTCATGATGGAGGAGGATGGCCGCGTGGACGAGCAGCTCTACTTCGAGTACACCTCGCTCAACCTCTCGTCGCCCCCGCGAGTGACCCGTGTGCTCAACACCACCGAGGCTCTCGAGCTGATGGAAAGCAAGAGCTTTGACCTCGTGATAATGATGCCCGGCAACGATGTGAGCGAGACCTTTGCCGGCGCACGCCGCATCAAGGAGCTCCACCCCGCGCAGCCCATCGTGGTGCTCACACCGTTCAGCAAAGAGGTGTCCCGAAGGTTGGCCAACGAAGACTTCTCGGGCATCGACTATGTGTTCTCGTGGCTCGGCAACGTCGATCTGCTGCTGGCCATCATCAAGCTGCTCGAGGACAAACTCAATGCCGACAACGACATCAACGGCGTGGGGGTGCAGATGATCCTCCTCGTCGAGGACTCCGTGCGCTTCTACTCGTCGGTGCTCCCGATAGTCTACAAATTCATCCTCACACAGTCGCTCATCTTCTCGACCGAGGCCCTCAACGACCACGAGCGTATGCTGCGCATGCGCGGACGCCCCAAGGTGATGCTGGCGCGCGACTATGAGGAGGCCATGGCCATCTATGACCGGTATTCCGAGCACATACTCGGTGTGATCAGCGACGTGTCGTTCAAACGCGACGGGCAGAAAGACCCCAAGGCCGGTATACAGCTGGCCCACGAACTGAAACGACGCGACCCCTATCTGCCGATCATCCTCGAGAGCTCTGAGACCGACAACCGCGCTGATGTCACGGCCATGGGGGCCACGTTCATCGACAAGAACTCCAAGAAGTTTCCCGTCGACCTCGGCAAAGCCATCATTAATAACTTCGGATTCGGCGACTTCGTGGTGCGCGATCCTGTCACCGACAAGGAGATCTATCGCATCACCTCGCTCAAGGATCTGCAGAAATATATCTTCGACATCCCCGCCGAGGCCCTCTATCGCCACGCCTCGCACAACGACATCTCGCGCTGGCTCTACTCACGCGCCATGTTCCCCATCGCCGAGGTCATAAAGCGTCACCGCTTCCGCGACATCGGCGATGCTCCGAAGGTCAAGCAGCTGTTCTTCGACCTCATCGTCAAGTATCGCAAGATGAAAAACCGCGGCGTGGTGGCCATATTCCGTCAGGACCGCTTCGACCATTACTCCAACTTCGCCCGCATCGGCGAGGGCTCGCTGGGAGGCAAAGGACGCGGCCTGGCATTCATCGACTCGATCATCAAGAAAAACCCCGTCTGCGACGACTTTGACGGCATATCCATCACCATTCCCCGCACGGTGGTGCTCTGCACCGATATATTCGACGAGTTTATGGAGACCAACCAGCTCTATCCCATAGCGCTGAGCGATGCCGCCGACGAGGATATCCTCAAGGCCTTTCTCGACGCCCGTCTCCCCACCAGCATCAAGGAAGACCTCAAGGCTCTGCTCGTTGTGGTGGACACCCCGATAGCGGTGCGCTCGTCGAGCCTGCTCGAGGACTCGCACTATCAGCCGTTTGCCGGCATCTACTCCACCTATATGGTGCCCAAGCTGGATGACCATGACACCATGCTGCGCCAGCTCACAGCCGCCATCAAGGGGGTCTATGCCTCGGTCTTCTACAGCGACTCCAAAGCCTACATGACCGCCACCTCAAACGTCATAGACCAAGAGAAGATGGCAGTGATCCTTCAGGAGGTCGTGGGCAAGGAGGTGGACGGCTATTATTTCCCGTCATTCTCGGGCGTAGGGCGATCGCTCAACTACTATCCCCTCGGCTCGGAGAGACCCGAGGACGGCGTGGCGGAGGTGGCTGTCGGACTGGGCAAATATATCGTGGACGGCGGTGTGGGGCTGCGGTTCTCACCCCGCCACCCGGAGAGTGTGCTCCAGACCTCCGAGCTGCAGCTCGCCCTGCGCGACACACAGACCCGCATGTACGCCCTCGGGTTGGGCAAGGATGACGCCGGGGCCCCTACGGTCGACGACGGATATAACATAGCCCGCATCAGAGTGCAGGATATGGCCGACAAAGGCTCGCTCAAATACATGGTGTCCACCTTTGACTATCGCGACAACGTGCTGCGCGACAACGACACGCAGGAGGGACGCAAGGTGGTGACATTCAACAATATCCTCAAGCACAAGGTCTATCCCTTGGCCGAGGCTCTCGACTTCATGCTCACCACGGGGCAGCAGGAGATGCAGCGGCCGGTGGAGATAGAGTTTGCCGGCATGGTGGAGCGCACCAACGACTCCAAGGGACGCCTCTACTGGCTGCAGATACGCCCGATCGTTGACCGCAAGGAGAACGTTGACGAGGCCGTGATGTCTACCCCCGACGACCGGCTCCTGCTCAAGTCGTCGACAGCGCTGGGCCATGGCACGATAGAGGGGGTGAAGACGGTGGTCTATGTGCGGCCGGAGAAATTCTCATCGTTCAACAACTCGCTGATAGCCCGCGAGATGGAGAAGATCAACCGCGGATTCCTCGACCGCGACGAGAAGTATATCCTCATCGGTCCGGGGCGCTGGGGCTCGTCAGACACCGCCCTCGGCATCCCCGTCAAATGGCCTGCCATCTCAGCCGCCCGGCTCATCGTGGAGTCGGCCCTGCCATCCTACAGGATCGAGCCGAGTCAGGGCACCCACTTCTTCCAGAATCTCACCTCGTTTGGCGTGGCCTATTTCACGGTCGACACCACAGGACGCAGCAGCGGTGCGAAGAGGGACGACCTCTATGACGTGACATTCCTCGACTCGTGTCCTGCCGTCTACGAGAGCGACAACATACGCATCGTCACCTTCCCCGAGCCCCTCGTCATAGGGGTCAACGGGCTCAAGGGCACAGGCGTGGTATTAAAACCCGATACTAACACAGACAACTCATGAATCCATACTTCACCACCCGCCGCTCCATCCGTGTCTATGACAAGACTCGCAAGGTGAGCGACGAGATGCTCGAGCAGTTGCTCGCAGCAGCAGCTCAGGCCCCCAACACGGGCAACATGCAGCTCTACAGCGTCATCATCACCCGCGAGCCCGAGCGCCTCGAGGCGCTCGCCCCGGCCCACTTCGGCCAGCCTGCCATCCGCAACGCCGCAGCAGCCCTCACGTTCTGTCTGGACATGCACAGGTTTGCAGCTTGGTGCCGTATGAGCGGCACCGAGGCCGGACTGGGCAACCTGCAGGGATTCACATGGGGTGTGATCGACGTGTCGGTGTTCGCCCAGCAGTTCTGTACGCTCGCCGAGATGGAGGGCCTCGGCACATGCTATCTCGGCACCACCACCTACAATGCCCCCATGATAGCCGACCTCCTCGCCCTCCCCTCGGGCACGGTCCCGGTGGTCACGGTCACAGTCGGATGGCCGGCGGAGAATCCCCCCGTGCAGCCGCGTCTGCCGCTCGAAGCGATCGTCCACTACGAGACCTATACCCCTCGCACCGACAGCGAGGAGGCTGCCCTCTATGCCGACGAGGAGAGCCTCGAGGCCAACAAGCAGTTTGTAGCCGAGAACGGCAAGGATAATCTCGCTCAGGTCTTCGCCGAAGTGCGCTATCCCCGTGATCAGGCCGAGCACTTCTCGCGTCTCTACAAGGAATTTCTCAAAAACGCCGGCTTCCCCCTCTGATTCCCTCCGGGGGGCGATTTTGGGCACGGAGTTGCACCCGACGAGGATTTTTTGTAACTTTGCACATTGATTCAATTCACTACATCAACATATCACATTAACGACATTATGAAACTTCTCGAAGGAAAGACAGCCCTTATCACCGGCGCCGCCCGCGGTATCGGCAAAAGCATAGCACTCAAGTTTGCCGCCGAAGGTGCAGACATAGCATTCACCGACCTGCGCCGTGACGAGAATATGGAGGCCACCGAGAAAGAACTCGAGGCTCTCGGCGTCAAGGCCAAGGGCTACAGCTCTGATGCCTCAAACTTCGACCAGACCGCCGAGGTGGTGGCCAAGGTGAAGGAGGACTTCGGCCGCATCGACATCCTCGTCAACAACGCCGGTATCACCAAGGACGGCCTTATGATGCGCATGACCGAGGCCCAGTGGGACATGGTGCTCAACGTCAACCTCAAGAGCGCCTTCAACTTCATCCACGCCGTTCTCCCCATCATGATGCGCCAGCGCTCCGGCTCCATCATCAACATGGCGTCGGTGGTAGGTGTTCACGGCAACGCCGGCCAGTCCAACTATGCCGCCTCCAAGGCCGGCCTCATCGCACTGGCCAAGAGTATCGCACAGGAGGTGGGCTCGCGCGGCATCCGTGCCAACGCCATCGCTCCCGGCTTCATCGAGACAGCCATGACCGCCGCCCTCCCCGAGGACGTGCGCAAGGAGTGGGCCGCCAAGATCCCCCTGCGTCGCGCAGGTCAGGTGGAGGATATCGCCAACGTGGCCACCTTCCTCGCCTCCGACATGTCGAGCTACGTCTCCGGTCAGGTGATCGAGGTAGACGGCGGCATGAACATGTAATTCCTTCCCCCCATACAGGCAGGGACCGCTCTCTGATCACCATCGAGGCGGTCCCGGCCTCACAATAATCCCGAAGCCCAACGTATGCTCACATACAACACCCGCCGCTCATCGCTCCCCCTCCCCGAATACGGGCGCAACATCCAGCAGATGGTAGACCATTGTCTCACCATCGAGGACCGTGACGAGCGTACACGCTGTGCCTATGCCATAGTCGAGGCCATGTGCCGGCTACTCCCGCGTCTCAAAGAGCACCCCGACTATCGCCGCAAGCTATGGGACCACCTGATGATAATGAGCGGCTACAAGCTCGATGTCGATTTCCCCTTTGAGGTGGCCGGCCCCGACAGCTTCAAGGAAGCGCCCCAGCCCGTGCCCTACCCCGGACGATATATCCGCTATCGCCATTATGGCAAGCAGATAGAGATGATGATCGACCAAGCCGCCTCGATGACCGACGGCCCGGAGAAGGATGAGGTGTGCATCCTGCTGGCCAATCATATCAAGAAGATGCTCGTGTCGCTGGACCGCGACACAGTCGACGACGCACGTGTCTTTGCCGACCTCGCCGAGCTGTCGCACGGCCTTATAAAGCTCGACCCCGCCACTGTCAAGCTCCACGACTTCAAATTCATAGCACCCCCTGCGGGAAAAAAGAAAAAGAAACGCTGACCCCACGATAGCAGCTGCATGATCACCGCCGACCAACTGACGCCGGTGGGCAAATTTAACAAGACCCACGGCATTAAGGGTGAGATCTCGGCCACGTTTGACCTTGACCTCGAGCCCTCGTCACTGAGATGTCTGTTTGTAGAGATGGACGGCATCCCGGTGCCATTCTTCATCACGTCCTCCCGTCCCAAGACGGCAGAGACGTGGCTGCTCACGCTCGAAGGCATCGATAGCGGCGAGGAAGCGCGTCAGATGGTCAACAAGACATTTTTCGCACTCACCTCCGAGCTCCCAGAGCCCGAACCGCTCGACCCGGATGCCGACGGATTCTATGCCTCGGACCTCATCGGCTGGGAGATGGTCGACTCCGTGGCCGGCCCGTTAGGCACCATAAGGGATGTCAACGACTCGACGGACAATGTGCTATTTGTCGTGGAGCGTCCCGACGGGTCAGACCTGCTCGTGCCGGTGGCCGACGAGTTTATCGACGAGGTGGACACCGACACCCGCCGGCTGCTCACCACCGTGCCGCAGGCCATCCTCGAGCTTAACGCATAGCCCCGACCTCACTCTCCCTCCAACCTCTCACTACACGATCCTCTCTATGAAAGAATTTCAGGAAAAGGAAGCCATCGCCGCCATGCGTGCCACCCTCGCACCCGAAGCCTCGGCCCGCATCGACGATGACGAACTGCTCAATATCATCGACATCATCTGGGACTGGTATGACGACCAAGGACTGCTCGACATCGACGCCGAGGCCGACGACGAGGACATCAACACCGATGCTCTCGTGAGCCATGTGCGCAAGACTCTGGCCAAGGACAAGCTCTCGCCCGTGACCCCCGCCGAGGTGGAGCCGCTCGTGGCAGCCGAGCTGCGCTACGAACAATCGCTTGACGACGAGACCCTATGACACGCCTCATCATCACCCTGATCATATCCGTCATGGCCACGGCAGCCTCAGCCAAAGGTGGCTGGAGCGACCCCTACAAGGGATATGACGAGACCCTGTTCATGGATATGGACATTGAGCAGAATATCCTCACGCCCTCGGTCCCCGACAAGGAACACTCGGCCGTGAGCCGCCACATGAAGCGCCTCGGCAACGATCTGGCCAAGCGTGGATATACCGTCGACATGATGCGCGACGACGAGGTGGTGCTCGTCACCATCCCCTCAGATGTCCTTTTCATGCCCAACGACACACTCCTCGCCCCTTCGGCCCCGGCAAAGATGGCCCCGGTCACCGACCTGCTGGTCAGCCCGGATATGTACAAGGTGGTCTATGCCGTGCATACCGACAACACCGGGTCGCAGTATTATAACATGGAGCTGTCACACCGCCGCAACAATTCGATCTATGACTGGCTGCTGACCAAGGTCAGCGAGGATGTTATAATCATCCCCTACGAGATGGGCGACACCGACCCCGTGGAGGAAAACGACTCGCGCAGCGGACGCGCAGCCAACAGGCGGCTGGAGATCTATCTCATCCCCGGCCCCAAGATGATAACGGACGCCCACAAGGGGGTCCTCAAATGACACATCGACAATCATTCATTCTGAAAATAAAAAACCTCACACCCTTCATATCAAAGCAATGGCTAAAGAACTCAAAGATCTCACCAAGCGCAGCGAGAATTATTCACAGTGGTATAACGACCTTGTCGTAAAGGCAGACCTTGCCGAGCAGTCGGCCGTCAGAGGCTGTATGGTGATCAAGCCCTACGGCTACGCCATCTGGGAAAAGATGCAGCGCGAGCTCGACCGTATGTTCAAGGAGACCGGCGTGCAGAACGCCTATTTCCCCCTTCTCATCCCCAAGTCTTTCCTCTGCCGCGAGGCCGAGCATGTAGAGGGTTTTGCCAAGGAATGTGCCGTGGTGACACACTATCGCCTGAAGAACGACCCCAACGGCAACGGCGTGATCGTCGATCCCGACGCTCGCCTCGAGGAGGAGCTCATAGTGCGCCCCACCTCGGAGACCATCATCTGGGGTACCTACAGCAACTGGATCCACTCCTACCGCGACCTCCCCATCCTCTGCAACCAGTGGGCCAACGTGATGCGCTGGGAGATGCGCACGCGCATGTTCCTGCGCACCGCCGAGTTCCTGTGGCAGGAGGGCCACTGCGCCCACGCCACCGCCGAGGAGAGCGAGGCACGCACCGTGCAGATGATCAATCTCTATGCCGATTTTGCCGAGAAATACATGGCAATGCCTGTGATAAAGGGTGTCAAATCGGCCAACGAGCGTTTTGCAGGCGCCGTCAACACTTATACCATCGAGGCCATGATGCAGGATGGCAAGGCCCTGCAGAGCGGCACGTCGCACAATCTGGGCCAGAACTTCGCCAAGGCGTTTGACGTGACCTTTGTCAACAAGGAAAACAAACCCGAATACGTGTGGGCCAACTCATGGGGCGTCTCCACCCGTCTGATGGGCGCGCTCATCATGACCCACTCCGACGACAACGGCCTCGTGCTCCCTCCCAAGCTCGCTCCCATTCAGGTGGTCATCATCCCCATCTACAAGAACGACAGCCAGCGCGACGAGATAGCCGCCGCCGTCAATCCCATTGTGGACCGTCTCAAGGAGCTGGGCGTGAGCGTGAAGTTTGACGACGCCGACAACAAGCGTCCCGGCTTCAAGTTTGCCGACTATGAGCTCAAGGGCGTGCCCGTGCGTCTGGCCATCGGTCTGCGCGACATCGAGAATGGCGTCGTCGAGGTGATGCGCCGCGACACCCTCGAGAAGCACACCGCACCCCTCGAAGGGATCGCCGAATACTGCAAGCAGCTCCTCGATGAGATTCAGGACAATATCTATAAGAAAGCCCTCGCCCACCGCGAGGAGATGACCCGCACGGTCGACACCTACGAGGAGTTTAAGACCGAGATCGAGAAGGGCGGATTCATCCTCGCCCACTGGGACGGCACCACCGAGACCGAGGAAAAGATCAAGGAGGACACAAAGGCCACACTGCGTTGCATCCCCCTCGATGGCGACGACACCCCCGGCGTCTGCATGGTGACCGGCAAGCCCTCGAAGCGCCGTGTGATCTTCGCACGCAACTATTGATCCGTATCCCCTCCCACCATCCTTACACCTCTCTCCCCGCCTCTCATGGACTCTAAGACATTCACCACGCGTCTTGCCAAAGCCACCGGACTCGACCACCACTCGGTGGGCGCTCTGACATCGGCTCTCGTCGACTCTATAGCCGATGCCGGTGCCGCGCTCGACTCAGTGGCCATCCCCGGATTCGGCACATTCCAGTCGGTCAAGACCGACGAGCATATAGCCGTAGACCCCGAGTCGGGTCGGCGTCTGCTCATGCCGCCGGCCATCGTGCTGCAATTCCAGCCAAGTGTCGTATTGCGTAAAAAACTCAGGAAATGAACAGCAAGATACCGTTCCACGACTTCGCCGCCATAATCGCCTCCAAAGGTGGCATAGGGCGCGATGAAGCCGAGAGATTCGCCAAGTCGTTCTTCGAGCTTATCGAGCAGACCTTGGTAGAGGGTGAGCCGGTGAAGATCAAAGGGCTCGGCACATTCGCACCGACGGGCGATAATGACGCGCCTGTAGAGTTTGTCGCCGACACAGAGCTTGCCGACACGGTCAATGCTCCGTTTGCACTGTTTGAGGCAGTAGAGGTGGGGAGTGACGTCACCGAAGCCACCCTCGAGGCCGCAGTCGAGACTCCCCAGCCCGAACCCGAGGCACCGCAAACCGAGACACCGCAAACCGAGACACCACAAACCGAGACTGAAATCCCGGAGCCGGAGCCTGAGGCACAACCCGAGCCGGAGCCTGAGGCACCGCAACCTGAGCCCGAACCCACAACGGAGCCCGAACCCACAACGGAGCCCGAGCCGACTCCTGTCCCGGAGCCTGAAACTACACCCGAGCCACAGCCACAGCCTGAGCCACAGACACAGCCTGAGCCCCAGCCTGCGGCCCCGGATCCAGTGCCCGTCATCGACGACGAGCCGGAGATGTATGTGGCCGAGGAGCAAGCCTCGGGTCGCGGATTCGGTTGGGGATTCGTGACGGGTCTGATAGTGGGCCTCGCTCTGGGTGCCTGCGGCATCTATTTCGCCCTCGACTACATCTATCCCACCGGGCGGAGCATTGAGAGCCGCAATGTGGAGGATGTGACAGAGACTCTGCCCGAGGCTCTCGTAGATGTGACAGACGATGTGATGATGGCAACCGATACGGCCGCGACTGCAGCGCCAGTTGCCGAAGCCGACACTGCCGCTCCCGTCGTGACACAGCCACAGACCCCGGCCCCCGAGCCTGTGGCCGACACACCTGAGGTGAAGAAACCCGCCGCTCCGGTGACAGACACCATCCGCGCCGGCTATCTCATCAACTCCATGGCCAAGAAACATTATGGCAACAAATGTTTCTGGGTCTATATCTACGAGGAAAACAAGGCGAAGATCAAGAACCCCAACCGCGTAAACGCCGGGACGGTGCTCGTGATTCCCCCTGCCGAGAAATATGGTATCGACGCCTCCGATCCTGCAAGTGTGGCTGCCGCCAACAAGAAAATCGCCGAGGTGCTCCGCAAATTCCCCAACTAACACCCTACCCCCGCCATGCCACACAGGATTTTCGGACTGATCGGTTATCCGCTCACCCACTCCTACTCATCCAAATACTTCACCCGCAAGTTTGAGACTGAGGGGATCGACGCCGAGTATCTCAATTTTGAGCTTCCTGACATCGGTGACCTCATGGAACTGATAGCCGAGACTCCCCATCTCGCCGGGCTCAACGTCACCATCCCCTACAAGGAGCAGGTGATACCTTATCTCGACTCGCTCGACGAGGAGGCCTCGGCCGCAGGAGCTGTGAACGTGATCAAGATTGTCCACACTCCCGACGGCGACCTCAACCTCACAGGCCACAACAGCGACGTGATAGGATTCAGAGGCTCCATCACTCCGCTCATCCCTGCGGGGTGTGACAAGGCGCTGATATTGGGGACAGGGGGCGCATCCAAGGCCGTGGCATCGGCATTCCGCTCCATGGGCATCGACTATCTGTTCGTGTCGCGATCGGCGCGCCAAGGAGTCATCACCTACGACGACCTCACCCCGGGCATTATGGCCGAGCGCAAGATCATCGTGAACGCCACCCCCGTGGGGATGTATCCCGACACGGAGCGTGCCCCGCGCATCCCTTACGACTGTCTCACCCCCGGCCATCTCTGCTTTGACCTCATTTATAATCCCGAAGTCACAGAGTTCATGCGGCGCGCAGCCGCGCACGGAGCCAAGGTGAAAAACGGCTTCGAGATGCTGCTGCTTCAGGCTGAAGGCGCTTGGAAGATCTGGAACGAATAACTAAATCACATCTATAAACCCCCGACCCGTGTCTCCCGTTTCCAAACAGAATCCTGTAGTCAGGATCATCTATATCATCCTCTGCGTGATGGTGGTCCTCCCCGTAGATCTGGTGATGGACGGAGTGAGCGTATCGCCCGCTTTCGCCCTGTTTCTCGGACTGTTCTACGCAATGATATTCGAGTGTCCCTACCCGAAATTCAACAAGAAGACATCCAAGTATCTCCTTCAGGCCTCTGTGGTAGGACTCGGATTCGGCATGAATCTCATCGAGTCGCTGAGGAGCGGTAGCGAAGGTATGCTCTTTACCATCGTCTCCGTAATCGGTGTGATGGTGATAGGCGTGTTGCTCGGGATATGGCTCCACATCAACCGCAAGACAGCCTACCTCATATCGTCGGGCACCGCGATATGTGGCGGTAGCGCCATTGCGGCCGTGGGCCCCGTGGTGAAAGCCGATGATAACGAGATGGCCGTGTCGCTCGGAGTGATCTTTGTGCTCAACGCCATAGCCCTCTTTATCTTCCCGCCCCTCGGCAGGATATTCGAGATGAGTCAGACTCAGTTTGGCACATGGGCGGCCATTGCCATTCACGACACATCGTCAGTGGTCGGTGCCGGCGACGCCTATGGCCCTGAAGCACTGCAGATAGCTACCCTCATCAAGTTGACCCGCGCGCTGTGGATCATACCCCTCGCCCTCGTCACTATGCTGATATTCCGCGAGAAAGGGAGCAAGATCTCCATCCCTTGGTTTATCTTCCTCTTTATCCTCGCCATGGTGGCCAATACCTACCTGCCCCTACCCTCATGGCTCACCGCCTCGCTGGTCTATCTTGCCAAGAAGGGGCTTGTGCTCACGCTTTTCCTCATCGGTGCCGGACTGTCCGTCAAGACCGTGCGCTCCGTCGGGCTCAAACCTTTTATTCTCGCCGTCACTCTGTGGGTGGCGATCGGTGTGTCGAGTTTCTTCGTGGTCATGGCCACGATCCCCTGATCTGTTCTCTATCAGTTGCGCCTGTCCCCCGCTCCGCTTTTCCCGGTAGCCGTCGGTTTTGCCGTCGGCATCATCACCTCGGCCTGCGGAGCCGGATGGTGGATTGTTCCTATAGTTATTGTCGCCATATTCGTCGGTATTCTCGCCCGGTGGCCACGCTTCACGGTGGCGGCTGCCGGATGTAGCGCCGGCATCATAGTGGCGCTCTTAGGGTTGCCTCGTGAGCCGGCGGTTGTCAACGGCTCAGAGGAGCACACCTTTTCAGGCACAGTGACACAACAACGTGAGGTGGACGGCGCACGGAGTGTGGTGGTGAGCATCGACTCGTGCGACGGCGAGACGCTTCGCCCCTTCAAGGCAACCCTCTACATTCCCTCACTCATCCCCGAGATGTGGGAGACCGACCGCATCGGTTTCGTCGCTGTGCTTCGTCCGTTGGTCAGCTCGACAGACCTCCCCGACGAGACAGACTACACAGTGTTCAGACGCAAGGCGGGGATTGTCGCCGAGGGGACAGTTGATCCCGACCACATCAGCGTGTACGGCCCCGAGGTCGGGTGGCTCAATGACACCCGCCGATTGCGCCACGACATCGTGAGGAGCATCGTCAAGACACCCTTCACTCCCGCCACGGCTGCTTTCCTCGCCGCCGTTCTGACAGGAGACCGCTCCATGACCGAGCCTGAGATAAAGGCCACATTTTCCGCCTCCGGCTTGGCTCATCTCCTCGCACTGAGCGGGCTGCATGTAGGCATCCTGACCGCCTGTTTCTCCATCCTCCTCATCCCGATGCTGCTGTGCGGCCACCGCAAATGGGCCATGGCCATGACCATCGCGGCACTATGGTTTTTCGCCATAATGACCGGTCTCACACCCTCGGTGGTGCGCGCCGTGATAATGGGGAGCATCCTCCTGATCTCCCTCATGCTCGAGCGGCGCACGTCGCCGCTCAACGCACTCTCGCTGGCCGCCATCCTCATCCTGCTTTTCGACCCGGGGGCCATCCTCATGCCCGGCTTTCAGCTCAGCTTCATCGGGGTGCTGTCCATCCTCGTGTTCGCTCCTATCCTCACTCCATCCCGCAGCCGCCATCCTTTCGTGCGCACACTCGGAGCCTTTGCGGCCGTGAGCGTGGCCGCTACTATCGGCACCGGCATATGGTGCGCCTCACTGTTCGGCATATTCCCGATATGGTTCCTCCCGGCCAATATCGTCGCCTCGTTCATCATGCCCCCGCTGCTCTCCATTGGAGCCGTCGCTACGCTTTTTCATTCCATCGGGCTCCCAGCAGAGTGGCTATGCTCTGTAGCCGACAGCCTCTTCCGGCTGCTCACGTGGACAGCCACATCATTTGCCGGTCTTCCGGCGATGAGAGTGCACGCTATCCCCGCGTGGCTCCTCATGATCTATTACGCGATCATCGTGCTCACAGCACTATGGGTGGTGTATCGCAACTCCCGGTTTCTCACGGCCGCGATAGCAACGGCTTGTCTCGCCGCTATCGTAATTGCAGTGAGACGACCCGAAGCCTATCCGACCTATGAACTGTTCATACCACGCTCTACCCAAGAGACCACCCTCCTGCTCAGGCACGGCAACAGCATGACGGCCTATACCACCGCCCCTCCCACACACATAGCCCCCCTGCGGCACAAATATGAATCACGCTATGCGCGCTATCTCGCCACGAGAGATGTCGATTCCATCCGCATCATCCCTATGACGACAGGGAGCACCATGACATTCGGCAGCCGGAATTTGACCGTGATAAACAGCACCCCCGACGACACCACGCACAAGGGTGGCTTCCTCTTGGTGTGCAAGGGATTCAGAGGTGACATCTGCACGCTCGTCCGGGACTACAGGCCCGACACGGTGCTGATAAGTTCCGACGTCCATCCACTGGTGGCCGCCCGCTGGCAGAAGTCACTCTCACCGACGGCCGTCCCGATAAGGAATATGCGTGACAGGCCGTTTGCACTTCGCTGACTTTTCCTTTTGCCGAGACGGGATTTTTCAGTAACTTTGTCTCTCGGATATGAACTCACCAAACGTCAACATAATAAATATGAAACAATTATACCGCTACACCGCCCTCATAGCCACAGTGTTGATGATGGCGCTGACCGTCACCTCCTGTACGGACGATGATGAGCCTTACTACAACCATCCCCTCGTGGGCACATGGCAGATGGTCAGCCCCGTGGGCCTGTTCTACAACGAGTTTACATTCTACCCCGACGGGTCGGGCAACTATTATGTCTATGATGAGTATGGCGAAGACAACTATTACATCGAATGGTATGTCAACGGCAGCCAGCTCACAGTGGATTTTCCCGATCAGATGGACACCATGTATTTCACATGGTCGGTGACCGGCTATAGCCTTTACCTCTATCCAGCCACCGGCGGCAACCCGTGGGTCTATCAACTGTATTGAGCTGTCTGTAATGCAGTTTCGCACAGAAGCACAACCATTGAGGGGTCTGCAGGGAACGGTGACACACACCGCTCCCGTTCTCCTCATAGGGTCATGTTTCAGCGACAATATAGGCTCGCGGCTACTTGGCGACTTGTTCGATGCTTCGGTCAACCCCTTTGGACCGCTTTATAATCCCCGCTCGGTGTGCGAGGCGTTCGGGATGCTCGCCGATGAGACGAGAATAGAGCCGGACCAGCTGTTCGAGCACCTCGGCGTGTGGCGCCACTGGGGCTTCCACTCGAGATATTCACGGCGCGACCGCCACGAGACAGCAGCCGCCATGAACAGCTCGATAACCGACGCGCGCACCTCGCTGCTCGAGGCATCAGCGGTGTTCATCACCCTCGGCACTACTGATCACTACACCCTCCTCGACACAGGGAGGACAGTGGCCAACTGCCACAAAATCCCCGCCACGCAGTTCACAAAACGCCGGCTCACCCTCCCCGAGACAACCGAACTGCTCACGCAGACGCTCCTCACCATCCGCTCCGTCAACCCGGCGGCCAAGGTGGTGTTCACCGTCAGCCCCCTGCGCTATCTCGGCGACGGTCTCCACACCAACTCCATCATCAAGGCCACACTGCTGCTGGCCATCGAGTCCGTGGTCTCCTCCCACCCCGGGACACTCTATTTCCCGGCTTATGAAATAATGAATGACGATCTGCGCGACTACCGATTTTATGCCGAGGATATGAAACACCCCTCCGACGCGGCGGTCGGCTACATCTACGAGCTCTTCGGCCAGTCGTTCTTCACCGCGGGCACATCGGCATTGGCCGCCGAGGCCCGGAGGCTAACGCGCAGACTCTCTCACCGACCCGGGCCTGACGCCCCGCAAGAAATAAAAGAATTGTCCCTGCTCACGCTCCACCCCGAGCTGAAAAAAGGGTTCCAAAGATTCCTCCAGCAATGAACTCCGACATCTCGGCTATAGCCCGACTCCTCGACATCCCCGCTCCTCGACATCCGGGACACATCACGCACCTGCTCACTGACAGCCGTTCGCTCATCACCCCCGGAGAGACTCTGTTCTTCGCACTCCACACCCCCTCGGGCGACGGCCACAACTTCATCGCCGACCTCTACGCCCGAGGCGTGCGTCACTTCGTGGCCGAACGTCTGCCCGAGGATGCACAGGCGATGCCCGAGGCCAATTTCCTGATCGTCAACTCCACGCTCGGGGCACTCCAGACTCTCGGCAAAGCCATCCGCCGGGAGCTCGGCATGCCGGTAGTAGGAATCACCGGTAGCCGGGGGAAAACCACAGTGAAGGAATGGGCCTGTGAACTGTTGCGGGGATCGGTCAAGGTGTCGCGCTCGCCGCGCAGCTACAACTCGCAGACCGGCGTGCCACTGTCGATGTGGGATGTAAGACCCGACTCTGAGGTAGCCATCATCGAGGCGGGTATATCATTGCCGGGCGAGATGGACCGTCTCGCTGCCATCATTCAGCCCACCATAGGCGTGTTCACCAGCATAGGAGGCGCCCACAGCGAGGGATTCGACTCCATCGAGGCCAAGGCTGCCGAGAAAGCAAAACTGTTGCAGGGATGCGAGACGGTGGTATATCCCGCAGACAATCCCATCATCTCGTCAGTGATCCCCGCCGCTCCCCGCCGCATAGGATGGTCGCTCACGGATCCCGATGCGCCACTCTTTATCAACGGCATAAAGAAAGAGGGAGGAGTGTCGGAAGTGAGCTATTCATGGATGGGCGGAAGCGTGACAGGATCTTACAGACTGCCGTTCACTGCCGGGCATGACATTGACAACTCAGTCAACGCGCTGGCATTGGCATTACTGTTCGATATACCTGCCGACACCATCGCTACGCGCATGGCCACGCTGAAACGTGTCAATACACGCCTCGAGGTGATAGAGGGTCGCGACGGGTGCAGACTCATCCACGACTCATTCACGGCCGATGTCCCCTCGCTCACTCAGGCCATTGACTTCGCGGTCCGTCGTCTCACACCGGGCCACGGGCTGACGCTGATGCTCGGCAACCTCATCAGCGCGACAGACGACGACCCTGCCGAGACCTACGCCGCTGCCGCCGAGGTGAGCCGCTCCCGCGGTGTCAAACGGGTGATCACGGCTGGCGACGAGGTATCACGCCACACTCATCTTTTCGGCCCTGACGCCAAGGGGTATCCCACCGTCCAAGCCCTCCTCGAGGATCTGGACAACCTTCAGCTCCGCGACACACCGATACTGATAAAGGGTGCCCCGGGCTCGGCGTTCGACCTCGTGAACGAGGCCATGGAGGCAAGGCGTCACGAGACTGTGCTCGAGATCAACCTCAACGCGGTGATCGACAACTTCAACTTCTTCCGCTCGCTCATCAAGCCCACCACCGGCATAGTGTGTATGATCAAGGCATCGGGCTACGGGGCCGGAGCCGGCGAACTGGCCAAGACACTCCAGACACAGGGAGCCGCCTATCTGGCTGTGGCGGTCCACGACGAGGGCACCCAGCTGCGCCAAGAAGGGATCACGATGCCCATCATCGTGCTCAACCCGATGGTTGACGACTTCAAGACCCTGTTTGACAACCGCCTTGAGCCCGAGATCTACAGTCTCGACTTCCTGAGCAAGCTCATAGCCGAAGCCCGGCGTCTCGGCATCAGGGAGTATCCTGTCCACATCAAGATCGACTCAGGGATGCACAGACTCGGATTTCTCGAGGAGACGCTTCCCGAGGCCATCGCCATGCTCAAGGGTCAGGACTATGTGGTGCCACGCTCCATATTCTCCCACCTGTGCGCTGCAGACGACCCTCTGGACGACGACTATACACGAGGACAGTTCGAGTATTTCGACCGTTGCTGCCGCATGCTGCTCGAGGCGTTCCCCGGTCGTCGCATCCTGCGCCATATCCTCAATTCCACAGGTATCACCCGCTTTCCCGACCATCAGCTCGACATGGTGCGCCTCGGGATAGGGCTCTACGGTGTCCGCACCATGCACGACGGCTCGCAGGCGGCTCTGCGCACGGTGTCGACCCTGCGCACGGTGATAATCTCGGTGAAGCGCTGGCCGGCCGGCACCACCATAGGATACAACCGGCGCGGTGTGCTGAAACGCGACTCGGTGATAGCCACCATCCCCATCGGATATGCCGACGGGCTCAACCGCCATCTGGGCTACGGCAACGCATCATTCTTGGTGGGAGGTGTCCTTTGCCCGACAGTGGGAAGCATCTGCATGGATGCCTGTATGATCGACGTCACCGACCTGCCCGGGGCCGCACCCGGCATGAGTGTGGAGGTGTTTGGCGAGAATGTCAGGGTCGACACGCTGGCCGAGACACTCGACACTATCCCCTATGAGGTGCTCACGTCAGTGTCCCAGCGCGTCAAGCGTGTCTACTATCGCGAGTAGAGCCCCTGACCCACTCACGCCTTATTCGACCGGGTCATTGAAAAATATCGGGAAATTGCATATGAACACATCCGGAGCCGACAGACTGTCCCTGCGCTCTATAAGATCAGAGAGCTTTATTTCGCCGATAATATAGCGGTAGTCACGCGAGCTGTATGTCTCACACACCTCCCCGAACGGTAGGAGGGCCGGAATATCCGTCACCGAATAACGCACATAGACCCTGAGCATCACGTCCGTAGTATATTCAGGACGCCCGTGGAAAGCAGTCTTCTTATACTCATACCTGTAGTCATGACGTCGGGCCATTATGTCGCTTAGGATGGAGGATGCGGTCGGCAATCCTCCGGCGCCCTTTCCGAACATGAACTGGCGATCGTAACACTCGCCGCGTATCACCACACCATTATACTCATCATCGACCGAGTATATATATTTGCTTTTATCCACAAATTCAGGCATAACAAACATGGTGAATTGCCCGTCTGTTACTTTCGCCACCTGAGCCACGAGTTTGATCTTATACTGCTTCTCGCGTGCATAGCGGATATCGCTTTCATGGATGGTGGCGATGCCATAGGTGAACACATCCGCCGGCGGCACATACACTCCGAGAGCGTGCATGGTGATGATGATGAGTTTGTAGAGCGAATCACGTCCCTCGATGTCATTTGACGGGTCGCTCTCGGCAAACCCCAGCACCTGTGCCCGCTTAAGAGCTGCGCCATACTCCTCGCCATGATCGAAAACACGCGAGAGTATATAATTTGATGACCCGTTGAGGATGCCCTTCACTTCAAGAAGCAGATCATTGTCATAATACTCCTCAAGATTGCGTATCACAGGGATAGAGCCACACGACGAGGCATCATAGAGCAACGCTGTGCCTGTGGTGCGCTGAAGGTCTATCAGCATGGGGAGCCGGTGAGCAATCATGGCCTTGTTGCCACTCACCACGGCTTTGCCGCGACGCAGCGCCTCGCTGACTATACGCCACGAGGCCTCGGGGTCGTCGACTACTTCGACGATCAGCCCTATCTCGGGGTCATCGAGCAGGTCGTGAGGATTCACTGTGAGGAGCGACGGGTCAACCTCAACTCCCCTCGGTTTGTTGATGTCGCGCACAGCGATGCGTCTCACCTCGGCATGCGCATTGCGTGCCCTCTCCACGACAGTGTAGAGGCTCTGCCCCACTGTGCCGAAGCCAAAAAGGCCGATGCGGATTTTGTCGTCAGTCATTGATGAAAGGTGTCAGGAGATTATTTAATTGAGTGTATTCGGTAAGAAATCCGTCATGCCCCAACGGAGAGTCTATCTCGCGATAGATGCAATTGGGGAGTGAGGCTGCGAGTGTCTTCATCTCTGCAGGTGTGAAGACAATATCGGTCTTGATACCGATCAGTATGGCCGGCATACAGAGTCGATCGAGAGCAGACTGCAGACCGCCGCGTCCTCGGCCTATGTCGTGAGTGTCAAACGCATCGAGAATCGTCACATAAGAATATGCGTTATAACGGCGACAGAGTTTCTCACCCTGATGCAGCTGATATGTACATGCACGTCTCAGATCACCGGGGTCGGTTTCCGGTGGATCCTGCTGAGTAGTGTTGTATCCCTCGGGACCGCGGTATGTGAGAAGGCCTATGGCACGCGCTGCCGCCATACCCTCCATACCCGCGTCGGGTCTTGGCTCCCCATATGTGCTGTCAGCCATTATGGCCATGCGCTGAGTCTGATCTATGGCAATAGTCCATGGCGAGGCTTTGGCATCGGTAGCCACGAGAATCAGTCTCCCGAAGCGTCCGGGATCGGCGGCAGCCCATTCGAGAGCTTGGAATCCACCCACCGAGCATCCGACGAGAGCATGTATGTGCGAGAGCTCGAGATGATCGGCAAGCAGGGCATGTGCACGTGCCATGTCACGGATGGTGAGTTTGGGAAATGTGCCGTAATAAGGGAGGCCGGTCTCCGGATTGATGCTGAGGGGACCGGTGGTGCCATAATGAGAGCCGAGAATATTGGCACAGATCGTGTACCAGCGTGTCGGGTCGAGAAACGCACCCGACTCTACCGTGTGGGGCCACCAGTCGGCCACATCGCTGTTGGCAGTGAGCGCATGACACACCCACACGGCATTGCTGCGGGAGGCATCCGGATTGCCAAATGTGTGATAGGCAATGACAAGGTTTTCTATTTTCTCCCCGAGTTCGGTCACGAACGTTCCCGGGTGTGTATAATACTTCACGCTCATATTGCCGACGCCTCCAATGCCTGACTGAAATCCTCGATAATATCCTCCACATCTTCCAGTCCCAGTGAAATGCGAAGCAATGTCGGTGTAACTCCGGCCGCCTTGAGATCAGCCTCCGAAAGCTGTTTGTGAGTGGTGGAGGCAGGATGTGTCACCACTGTGATAGAGTCTCCTATCATGGTCATATGTGCGGCCAGACGCAGAGCCTCAACAAACTTCACCGTAGTCTCGAGCGATCCCTTGAGTTCGGCCGTCAGCACCCCCGAACAGCCGAAGCGGAAATACTTTCGGGCCATCTCGTAGCCGGGATGATCAGGAAAACCCACAAAACTCACACTGCTCACGCCGGGATTGTCGCGAAGCCACTCTGCAAGCCTACGTGTGGACTCCACCTGCCGGCTCACTCTCAGCGACAGAGTCTCGAGTCCGAGAAGCATCAGATAGCTGTCGAACGCCGAGGGACACGCGCCGAAATCCCTCAGACCATCCACACGACACTTCACTATGAAGGCCGAATGGCCGAAAGCCTCATAAAGGTTGAGCCCGTGATACCCCTCTGAAGGACCGTCGATGGCCGGGAATTTTCCATTGCTCCAGTCAAATTTTCCTCCATCCACTATCACACCCCCCATGGCTGTGCCGTGGCCGTTGATCCACTTGGTCGCAGAGTCCGTCACAATGTCGGCCCCCCACTCCAAAGGATTGCACAGATAGCCTCCGGCACCGAAAGTATTGTCGATAATCAGAGGCACGCCTGCCGCATGAGCCACTTTGGCAAGCCCCTCGATATCGGCCACGCCACACGTGGGATTGCCCATACTCTCGGCAAAGACACAACGCGTGCGGTCGTCGATGAGCCGGGCATATTCGGCCGGGTCTTCCGTAGACGCGATCCTCACCTCGATGCCAAGTCGTCGCAACGAGTGGCGAAACAGATTGTACGTGCCGCCGTAGAGCAAAGGCGACGCCACGATATTGTCGCCCTCCGAGGCAAGAGCTGTCACCGCTATCAGAATCGCTGACATCCCCGATGCCACCGCCAGCGCACCTGCGGCACCATAGAGGGAGGCTACCCTCTCCTCATAAGCCGAGGTGGTGGGGTTTTGTAGACGGGTATATATGTTGCCCGGCTCGGTAAGTTCAAACAGATTTGCAGCATGTCCGCAACTTCTGAAGCGATAAGCGGCGGTTGGATAAATAGCCACGCCGCGCGATCCGGTCGCCTCGTCGCGACGCAGACCGCCGTGGATCTGAAGTGTGTCAAATCTTAGTTTTTTCATCTGAGAACTATTTATTATTCGTTATTAAAAGCTATTGAGCAAGAACGGCCCCCGGATAGCCGGGAGCCGTTCTTCACAGATTGTATCGACATGAGAGAACTCACCCCCGGTAATATCGGCAGCGCATCATCATCATGGACATCATCACACTTTCCATGACGGGCATCATGGAGCGGGACGAGAGGTGACTGTTGAGGCTACTTACCATAGTATTCACAGGTGAATTCTGATTTCTACGACAAAAGTATGAATATTTTCCCGAACTTGCAAAAAAAGGATAACTTTCCCAAGAAAATCCATTACAGAATCATACTCTCCGGGGTCATCAACAGGTCTTTGTGTGGTCGCGGTGTGGCCTGCTATGATTTTGGCAAAGTGTGGTATTATATTGCCCGGCGAGCAAAAAAACAGCCTCATGCCACAATAAACCACTGAATTATCCGCTCTGTCAGTGTATCACCTCAAGCCAGCAATCTGACAATGATAGAAAAAGCCCCGCTCAAATTCCATCCATATCTCAAGAGCGTGATATGGGGAGGCGAGAAGATATGCACCTACAAACGGATCCCTCAACCCGAGCCGAAAATCGGCGAGAGCTGGGAGATCTCGGCCGTGCCCGGCCACGAGACCGTGGTCGAGGACGGTGTCTATGCCGGCCGGACACTGACCGAGCTTGTCTCACAGTTCGGGGCCGAGCTTATCGGCGATGCCGTCAAGGAGAAATATGGCCTGATGTTCCCGCTCCTCATCAAACTCATCGACGCCGGCGATAATCTGTCCGTTCAGGTGCACCCCGACGATGCCCTCGCCCGTTCGCGCCACGGCTCGCTCGGCAAGACCGAGATGTGGTATATCATTGATGCCGCCGAAGACTCGCGGATCTATTCGGGACTCAGCATTGCCATGACGCCCGAGGAATATGTGAAGCGCGTGGAGGAGGGCACTTTTGCCGACACTCTCGCCGTTCACGACTCGCATCCGGGCGATGTGTTTTTTCTCCCCGCGGGGCGTGTGCATGCCATAGGCGCCGGAAATCTGTTGGCCGAGATACAGGAGTCGAGCGACATCACCTATCGCATCTATGACTATGACAGACGCGATGCCGACGGCAACCCTCGCGAACTGCACACCCATATGGCCAAGGATGCCATCGACTATAATGTGAGCGACGACTACCGCTGTCATCCGGCCGACGACAGTGTCATCGACACACCGCTTGTGGAATGTGGGCATTTTGCCGTGCGCCGCATTATGGTCGACGGGCCGATGAAGCTCAGCTTCGATCCCGGATCGTTCACAGTGATAATGTGTGTCGACGGTGAGGTGACTGTGGGCTATCCCGGCGGTGAAATGGCGATCGGACAGGGGCGCACCCTGCTCTGCCCGGCCACCCTCGCGGAGATCACCGTAAGCGGACGTGGCACACTCCTCGCCACTCAGGCCCTCTGAACTGCTTTATAAAAGCTCAATCTAATCATCTGCTATCTCGGAGATGGGACAGGACAAGATCGAAATCCGTGGTGCCAAGGTGCACAATCTCAAGAACGTGAATGTTGATATCCCGCTCGGGTGCATCACAGGCATAGCGGGAGTGTCGGGGTCGGGCAAATCGTCGCTCGCCCTCGGGGTGCTATATGCCGAGGGGTCAAGGCGCTATCTTGAAGCCCTATCCACATACACCCGCCGGCGCATCTCGCAGACGGCCCGTGCCGATGTCGACGAGATACGCTATGTGCCCGCTGCCGTAGCCCTCCACCAGCGTCCCGGTGTGCCGGGGGTGAGGAGCACGTTCGGCACAGGGACAGAACTGCTCAACAGTCTGCGCCTGATGTTCTCGCGTCTCGCCTCACACAAGTGTCCCAACTGCGGAGAGTATCATGTGCCGACGCTCGACGTGGCGGCAGACAAAGAGTTGGAATGTGGCCGGTGCGGCACACGGTTTTTCGGGCCGGGAGCCGAAGATCTGGCCTTCAACAGCCGGGGAGCGTGCTCTAAATGCGGCGGCACGGGAGTGGTGATGACCGTCGACCGCTCGACACTCGTCCCCGACGAGTCGTTGACCATCGACGAGGGGGCGGTAGCCCCGTGGAACAGCCTGATGTGGTCGCTGATGACCGATGTGTGCCGAGCCATGGGTGTGAGGACCGACGTGCCTTTCAGTCAGCTCACCCCCGAGGAGAGGAAAATAGTGTTCGAGGGCCCGGCCGTCAAGAAGACCATACTCTACAAGGCCAAGAAAAGCGAGACGGCCGGCGAGCTTGACTTCACATACTATAATGCCGTCTACACGGTGGAAAATGCCCTTGCCAAGGTGACGGACGAGAAGGGGATGAAGCGTGTGGAAAAGTTTCTGAAAAGCGAAGTCTGCCCCTGCTGTCACGGCACGAGGCTCTCGGAGGCAGCGAGGGCGCCGCGCATCGACAACATAGGGCTCGACACAGCGACGTCCAAGACCCTCACCGACGCCATCGAGTGGGTCAGGAAGGTGCCCGCCACACTCCCCGTGGAGATGAGGCGCATGGCTGAGAACATAGGCGAGGCGTTCATGCTCACGGCGCGCAGGCTCGTCGACCTCGGACTCGGATATCTGACTCTTGACCGCGCATCCTCCACCCTCTCCACAGGCGAGCGTCAGCGCATGCAGCTGGCGCGCGTGGTGCGCAACCGCACCACGGGGATACTCTATGTGCTCGACGAGCCGTCCATCGGTCTGCATCCGGCCAACATCAACGGACTCAAGGGAGTGATGCACGACCTCATAGCCGACGGCAACTCGATAGTGCTCGTTGACCATGACACGCAGATACTACGCGAGTCAGACCACATTGTGGAACTCGGCCCGGGAGCCGGAGCCAACGGAGGACACATCATAGCGCAAGGAACAGTGAGCGAGATAGAACATGACCCCGCGTCGAAGATTGGACCCTTCCTCGCCGGTGACGAAGAGCGCCGCATCAGGGCCGTGATACCTCAGGATAAGATGTTTGCCGAGGGGTGCATAGAAGTGCGCACGACGGCCATTCACACCGTGCGTCCGCTCGACATAAAGATTCCCAAAGGGAGGCTGACCGTGGTGACAGGCGTGTCAGGCTCAGGCAAGACCACAATGGTGCTGGAGAGCGTAGTACCCGGACTGAAAGCCGCCATAGACGGGCAGCCCCTCCCGGAGCACGTCATTTCGGTCACCGCTCCCGGTATTCGCAACGTCAAGCTGATAGATTCCACTCCTATCGGAGCAAATGTGCGCTCTACCGTAGCCACATATGCCAATATCCACGATGAGCTGCGCAAGATCTTCGGACGGTCGGGCGACGCAAAGGCGGCCGGGCGCAAGGCGGGCGATTTCTCATACAACACCGGGAGTCTGAGGTGTCCCGTCTGCGACGGCACCGGGACTGTGAGTCTCGACGTGCAGTTTCTGCCCGACGTCGATATACCGTGTCCCGAATGTAAGGGGTCACGCTATTCACGCGAGGCGTGGGCTTTCACGATTCCGACCCCGGGAGGACTGCCCGTATCGCTGCCACAACTGATGGACGACGATGTGGATCAGGCCATCGAAGAGTGTGCCCTCCACAAGACCGTCGCCTCGCGACTCACCACTCTCAGCACCCTTGGCCTCGGCTACCTCACCCTCGGCGAGGCCACCCCAAGCCTCTCGGGAGGCGAGGCACAGCGACTCAAGCTCGCCACCGAGATGGGGCGCGGGCAGAGCGACACACTGTTTGTGTTTGACGAGCCCACTATCGGGCTTCACCCTTCGGATGTGCGCAAACTCATCGAGGTGTTCGGGCTGTTGATAGACCTTGGCGCCACAGTTGTGGTCATCGAGCACGACCTTGACGTGATCCGCAACGCCGACCACATCATCGACATGGGTCCCGGTGGTGGAGATGCCGGAGGTCGCATAGTGGCCCAAGGCTCGCCCGACACTATTGCCTCCACCCCCGCCAGCATCACGGGACAGTATATCCGTTGAAAAACTCTACTCGGATGAGAGTAGTTCTTCCATGACACTTTTTTGAAAAGTTTTAGCCGGGAATACTTGATTGATAATGTTAATTTGAGTAATTTTGCCGTAAATCTGTCAAGAAGCCTTAAACCGAATATCAAACATTCAAAAAATATCTCATGGTAAATTTCTCACTCGAAGGCAAAGTTGCCCTTGTAACCGGCGCCGCTTATGGCATCGGGCTCGCTATCGCTCAGGCTTTTGCGGAAGCCGGCGCAAAGATCGTGTTCAACTGCTCGCGTCAGGAGACCGTGGACCGCGGCCTCAAGGCATACAAGGAACTCGGCATTGAGGCCAAAGGCTATCTCTGCGACGTCACCGACGAAGAAGCCGTGAAAGCCATGGTGGCCGACATTGAAGCCACGGTAGGCACCATAGATATTCTTGTCAACAACGCCGGCATCATCAAGCGCATCCCCATGGAGACAATGGATGTTGCAGACTTCCGCCGCGTGGTCGACGTTGACCTCATCGCTCCCTATATCTGCGCCAAGGCAGTGATCCCCGGCATGATCAAAAAGGGTCACGGCAAGATCATCAACATATGCTCGATGATGAGCGAGCTTGGCCGCGAGACAGTGTCGGCCTATGCCGCAGCCAAGGGTGGCCTCAAGATGCTCACCAAGAACATCTGCTCGGAGTATGGCGAGCACAACATCCAGTGTAACGGCATCGGCCCGGGCTACATAGCCACCGACCAGACCGCTCCCCTGCGCGAGATACAGCCCGACGGGTCGCGTCATCCCTTCGACTCGTTTATCATCTCCAAGACACCCGCTGCCCGCTGGGGCACACCCGAGGACCTCATGGGCCCGGCAGTGTTCCTCGCTTCCGATGCTTCCGATTTCGTCAACGGCCACATCCTCTATGTGGACGGCGGTATCCTCGCCTATATCGGCAAACAGCCTAAGTAACCTGAACGCACACCAACCGAAGTGGAACAGGTTTTCTCCTATATCATAGGTCTTGGGGCCGCGGTGATGATGCCGGTCATCTTCACCATCCTCGGTCTCTGCATAGGCATCAAGTTCAGCGAGTCGCTCAAGTCGGGCCTCAAGGTGGGCGTCGGCTTCATCGGACTCTCCATCGTCACCGCCCTCCTCACCTCCGCACTGGGCCCCGCCCTCAAGGAGGTGGTGAACATCTATCACCTGCAGCTCAATGTGTTTGACATGGGTTGGCCGGCCGCCGCTTCAGTGGCCTACAACACAGCCGTCGGCGCATTCATCATCCCCGTGTGTCTGGGTGTCAACCTGCTCATGCTCATCACCAAGACCACACGCACCGTCAACATCGATCTGTGGAATTACTGGCACTTCGCCTTTATCGGCGCGGTTGTCTATTTCGCGTCCGAGTCGCTGGCGTGGGGATTTTTTGCCGCCATCATCTGCTATATCCTCACTCTCATCATCGCCGACATGTCGGCCAAGAAGTTTCAGAGGTTCTATAAGGATATGGACGGCATATCGATCCCCCAGCCCTTCTGTGCCGGCTTCGTGCCCTTCGCATGGGCCATCAACAAGGGGCTTGACGCCATCCCCGGCATGAACAGGCTCGAGATCGACGCCGAGGGAATGAAGAAGAAGTTTGGCCTGCTGGGCGAGCCTCTGTTCCTCGGAGTGGTGGTGGGCGTGGTCATCGGCTGCCTCACCTGCACCTCGGGTCAGCAGCTCGTGGATCAGATCCCCTACATCCTCAGCCTCGGCATCAAGATGGGCGCCGTGATGGAGCTCATCCCGCGCGTGACGGTGCTCTTCATCGAAGGCCTGCGCCCCATCTCGGAAGCCACACGCCGCCTCATAGCCCGTAAGTTCAAGGGTGCCGACGGCCTCAACATCGGCATGACGCCCGCTCTTGTGATAGGCCATCCCACCACCCTTGTGGTGTCGATCCTGCTCATCCCCGTCACACTCGTGCTCGCCGTTGTGCTTCCGGGCAACCAATTCCTGCCCCTCGCGTCGCTTGCCGGCATGTTCTATGTGTTCCCTCTCGTTCTGCCCTACACCAAGGGATCGGTGGTCAAGACCTTCATCGTGGGTCTCATCGTGCTCACGATCGGTCTCTATTTGGTCACCAATCTTGCTCCCGCCTTCACACTCGCAGCCAAGGATGTGTATGCCGCCACCAATGATGCGGCAGTAGCCATCCCCGAGGGCTTCGAAGGTGGCAGTCTCGACTTCGCCTCGAGTCCTCTCGCATGGGTTATCTATCAGGGCATTGAGGGTCTCAAGTGGATCGGCGCGGGTCTGCTCGTGGTGATCACATGCGGACTCATGGTCCTGAACCGCATCCTCATCATACGCAATCAGAAAGCTATGATCGAAAAGGATGCCGACACCATCCAGACCACAGAATAAAATCACCCCAGGGGGCATACCGCACGGTCTGCCTCCGGATATCCTACCATCAGATACTAATCCGATAGATGAAAAAAATATTTCTCAGCGTATCACTCGCTTTAGCCTCAATCTCAGCAATGGCTCAGACAGAATATTCCATCCAGCGCGCCTGTCATCCCGACGACGTGAAGCACTATGACACAGCACAGCTGCGCGAGCGCTTCATGATGCCCACCGTGATGCAGGAGGACAAGATAACACTCACCTATTCGCTCTATGACCGTCTGGTGTTTGGCGGCGTGGTGCCCGTCACCAAGACCGTCGAGCTCGAGACCATCGACCCCCTCAAGGCCGAATACTTCCTTGAGCGTCGCGAGCTGGGTGTGATCAATACCGGCGGCCCCGGCATCGTCAATGTCGACGGCAAGGACTATGAACTCAACTTCAAGGACGCCCTCTATGTGGGCCGCGGCAACAAGAAGGTGACATTCCGCTCGAAAGACGCCACCAACCCCGCCCGCTTCTATCTCAACTCCACCACCGCCCACAAGGCCTACAAGACCCAGCTCATCACCATCGACG